>JBBRLT010000018.1:0-48585 GCA_038231235.1 Terriglobales bacterium | reverse complement strand
TTCGCTGGACCAAATCCGCCGACCAGATCCTGACCTCGATCGCACGTTTCGCAACCTCAACCCTCGCCGCTCAACAACCAGAACATAATGCAATAAATCAATGACTCAGGAGACTAGAACTTCACGTTTGGCGCGGTGCGCGCTCCTTCACTGGCCTGGAAGTAGGCATTGTTGGTGCGGTAGCCAGCAAAACCCGCCCACAGGCTGTTGGGAAACTGCTGGATGAAGGTGTTGTAGTCCCGCAGTGAGTCGTTGTAGCGCCGTCGCGCTACCTGGATGCGGTTCTCTGTCCCTTCCAACTGGTCCTGCAGGGATAGGAAGTTCTGGTTCGCCTTCAGGTCGGGATAACTCTCGGAGAGCGCCAGCAGCCGTCCGATAGCCCCGTCCAACTGGCCGTTCGCCTGAAATTTTCCTTCCGGCGTGTGCGCATTCAGCAGCCCAGCGCGCGCGTTGGCAATATCGGCAAAGACCGTCTCTTCGTGCTTGGCGTAGCCCTTCACCGTCTCCACCAGGTTGGGGATCAGGTCGGCTCGCCGCTGCAGCGTTGTATCGATGTCCGAGTACGCTGCCTTCACATCGTTGTCCTTCGCCACCATCTGGTTCTTGGAGCTGACATAGCTGCCGAAGACCAGCAGCAGCACCAGCCCGATCGCCACCACCAGTCCGATCAGCACTCCCATTCCACGTTTCATCGTTGTTGCTCCCTTACTTGCTTGCTGTAACAAAACTCGTCTAGAAGGACGCTCCGCCACCACCAGAGTCCCCACCGCCACCGCCGCTGAATCCTCCCCCGTCACCGCCACCGCCGCCCCAGCCACCGCCACCCCCGAAACCGCCGCCGCCCATATAGAAGCCACCGCCACCGCCGCGCCGTCCGCGTCCGCCGAACAGCCGGGAGAAGAGCAGAAACAGCGCGATCAGCACCAGCCATGTCACCAGATGGCTGCCCGAAGACGAGCTGCGACGCACCGGCTGCTCTGGCGGCAGCTCCTGAGTGTCGCTCAGCGCGATCTTCGCATCCGCGGCAATCGTACCTGCCAACTGACGGCTGCCATCCCGCACGGCGGTATTGAAGTCATTGCTCTGGATGGCCGGATGCAGCCCGCGTCCAATGCGGCCAGCGATGCTGTCCGTTACCACGCCTTCCAGACCCAGGCCGACTTCGATCCGTCCACGATGATCCTGCGTCGCCAGCAGCAGCAGGATGCCATGGTTCGTCTTCTTGTCGCCGATCCCCCACTTGTGAAACAGGTCGTTGGAGAACTGCTCGACCGGCTCCTCCTCCAGCGAGGAGATCGTCACCACGAACAGCTGGGTATGCGCCTGCCGTTCCAACTCGCCGCAGAGGGCGTTGGTTTGCTCCATCACCTGTGGCGACAAAACGTGGGCGAAGTCGCTGACGTAGTTTGCCGGTGCCGGCAGGTTCGCTACGCGCTCCGCCCGCAATCCGGAACACACGAGCAGCGCTACGGCCAGCGTCAGCAGTGGGTGAAAGCGGCGAAGCATTGTCCTCATCTTACCGCGCGCCAGAACGTTGCCCACAGCGATGCCGCTGGCGTGCGGACAATACAAAGGGCGAACCCATACAGGAGTCCGCCTTTTTGGTGTTTCAACTCCAACCGGCCTAGCTGGCGCCGTTGGCCTTGGCGTTTGTCGTGCTCTTGGACTTGGCAATCTGTTGGATGTGCTGCAGGTGCATCTCGATCACCTGATCCCCCTGTTGCACCACCTCGCGCAACTGGGCATTCTGTGTGGTGCTGGCTTCGTGTTTGAACTCAGCGTTGTCCTGCTTGTGGTCCTTCACCATGTCCTTAATGTAGGCCTGGTCGAAGGCATCGCCCGACAGCGCCTTCAGCTTGTCCATGGTCTTCATCTGCGACTTGGAGGGCGATGAGGGTACGGGCACGCCGATCTGCTGGGCTACGGGCTTCATCTGTTCGATCAGCTTGGTATGGTCGTCAACCATCTTCTGGCCAAACTGCTTAACCTGCTCGTCATTGCTCTTCTGCAGCGCGAGCTGACCCAGCTGCACCTCGGCCATGCTGCCTTCGAGGGCCTCTTTCACAAACATTTTGTCCTGCGCTGGGCCGGTTTGGCCGGCTGGCTCGTTGGCCACACCGCCTTGCGCTGTCGCCTGAGAGCCTGAGTTGCCGCCAGGCGTCGATTGCACGCCTCTCTGCGGCGCACCCGTCTGTCCGGCGGCTGCGCCATTACTGGTTCCAAGCTGGGCGTAGGCCGGCGCGCAACAAAGCACGACGGCCATTGCGAGCGAGTACATTCGATTTGCATTCATCGCGATTCTCTCCTTGCCATCTCTTCGGGGTGCGCTCCACCCACGCATCAAGCGGATCAAATCCTGGCATATCTCCAGGAAAACGACTGCCCCTGCAGGTAAGTAGCCAAGAGCGCCCGCGCTGTTGCCCGCCGGCTCTACTTCTATCTGATAACCGAAATCAACTTGTCACCACACTGGCAACCAAAAGCTGCACGCTAGATAAATCATCGACCCACGCTATCCTGAAGCCATGTCCGTGACTCACTCCACCATGCTTCCTTCCCCGCCCACTGCCCGCCGCGATCCCACATCCATCACGCTCCATGGCCACACCCTGGCCGACGACTACGGCTGGCTGCGCCATAAAGAATCTGCGGAAGTTATTCAGTATCTCGAGGCAGAGAACGCCTATGCGGAAGCATGGATGGCGCCCACCAAACCGTTGCAGGAGACGCTCTATCGCGAGATGCTGAGCCACATCAAGGAGACCGACGAGTCCTACCCTTATCGCTACGCCGGCTATCACTACTATTTCCGCACGGTCGAGGGCTCGCAGTACGCGATCCATTGCCGCCGCAAGGGCGCGATGGACGCACCAGAAGAGATCGTCCTCGATGGCAATCAGCTGGCCATTGGCCATCCCTTCATGTCGCTGGGCGCCTTCGCCATCTCTGAAGATCAGAACCTGCTCGCCTACTCGGTCGATCACACTGGCTTCCGCCAATACACACTCCACGTCCGTGATCTCCGCAACCCAGATCTAAGTACCGGCGAGCTATTCACCGACACTGCCGAGCGGGTCGGCTCCGTCGTCTGGGCCAATGACAATAAAACCCTCTTCTACTCCGTCGAAGACGAAGCAACAAAACGCCAGTACCAGCTCTACCGCCACCACCTAGGTCAGCCACAATCCACGGATGTGCTGGTGTTCGAAGAGCCCGACGAGCGCTTCAACCTGGACGCGGGTAAGACCCGGGACAACGCCTACATCCTGCTGCAAATCGGCAGCCACACCACTAGCGAAGAGCACTTCCTCCCGGCGGATCAGCCAATCGCCGCGTGGCGGCTGATCGAGCCGCGCCGTGACAACATCGAATATTCCGTCGATCATCGCGGCGGTCTGTTCTATATCCGTGTCAACGACAGGGGCCGCAATTTCCGCCTGGTGACAACACGGGTCGATGAGCCGGAAAGCCAGCACTGGCGCGAGATAGTGTCCCACCGCGATGACGTGATGCTGGAAGACGTCGATCTCTTCCAGAGCTTTGCCGCAGTCAGCACCCGGTCGGATGGCCTGCCGCACATCGGCATCGCCGGCTTCACCGCAGACGGCTCACTTGAACAGCCACGCGAGATCTCCCTGCCAGAGCCGGTTTATTCCGTGCACGGCGGGGCCAACCCGGACTTTCACACAGCGACCTATCGCTATGGCTACCAGTCGCTGGTCACGCCCGCCTCGGTGTACGAGCTCGACATCAGACAGCACGAGTCTGTCCTGCGCAAACAGCAGGAGGTTCCCGGCGGCTTCGACCGAAGCCTCTATGCTTCAGAGCGCGTCTTCGCCATCGCGGAGGACGGTGCGCGTATCCCGGTCTCCATCGTCTATCGTCGCGACAGGAAGACCGAGAGCAATCCGCTGCACGTCTACGCCTATGGCTCCTATGGCTACTCGCTACCGGTCGGTTTCAGCGGCAATCGCCTCAGCCTGCTTGACCGCGGCATGGTGATGGCATACGCGCACATTCGCGGCGGCGGCGACATGGGCAAGCCCTGGCACGATGCCGGCCGCCTCATGCAGAAGCGCAACACATTTACCGACTTCATTGCTGCGGTTGAGCACCTGACCACGCGCGGCTATGGCGATCCGTCACGCGTCTCAATTGAAGGCGGCAGCGCCGGTGGCCTGCTGATGGGTGCGGTCACCAACCTGCGTCCCGACCTGTTTGCCGCTGTCATCTCCCATGTGCCCTTCGTCGATGTGATGAACACCATGCTCGACGCGAGTCTGCCGCTTACCGTGCCAGAGTACGAGGAGTGGGGCAATCCGAATGAGCCGGAGGCATTCGCCTACATGCTCAGCTACTCGCCGTATGACAATCTGCGGCCGGGCCGTTATCCCGCGATCCTGGTAAAGACCTCACTGAATGACAGCCAGGTAATGTATTGGGAGCCGGCCAAATACGTCGCCAGGCTGCGCACGCTCAAGCAGGACGAGACACCATTGCTGCTCTACACCAACATGGCGGCCGGCCACGGAGGAGCCTCCGGCCGCTACGACTACCTGCGCGAGATTGCCTTCGATTATGCGTTCCTGCTGCGCAGCTACTGATTCGCGACCGGGCAGTATGGCGAGGGATCGCGCACCGGGTTGCATGGCACGCCCAGCCCTGCGGCGCGGCTGTTGACGATGCTGTTGAATTCGCCATTCCGCCCGCCCGTGGGAGAGTTGCTGGGGCCGCCGGCAGTCTGCGTCGCCGTCTTCACATCCACCGCAAAGTTCTGCAGAAAGATGTTCGCCGATACCTGATCTGTATCCGTGCGAATCGCCGTGATGTATTGACTATCCCGGGCCACCACAAAGACCTGGCCTGTGCCTATCTGTGAGGTAGATGCGATGGCGTCCGGGTGGCCGCCGCCGAATACCTGTATCGTGCCGGTCACGACGAAGCTGGTAAGGTCGACCACGGAAACGGTTGCGTCCGTCTGATTGGCCACATAGGCGCGCGTGCCATCCTGCAGGATGGTGACGGCCACCGGCCCCCTGCCCACAGGGATGGTGCGGGTCTGCCCGAAGTTCGGCGCATCGTTGCCGAAGATATCCAGGCCCACGTTGATCACTGTCACAGTGTTCGAATCGTAGTTCGCCGTCACCAGCAGCCCGCGCGGCTGATAGATCGCCGCGTGCACCGGACCATTGCCCACCGGGATCGTGCCCTGCGGCGCGCCCGCCACCTGAAACTGTGTGTCGATGGCATTCTGCTGCACGTTGAGCACGTTCACCGTGTTGCTGCCGCGGTTCAGGATGAACGCACGATTGTTGTCGCCGGACATGATGCCGAACACCGGGCACACCCCCACCGCGATGCGGGAGGAGATGGCATTCACTGGCGTCTCAATGGCTGCCACTTCGCCGGTCTGCGTCACCGCAGCCGGCGTCTGACAGGCATTCATCGCCAGCGGCGCAGCGCCGGTCGCACTTTGGCTGATGGCGTAGATGCGCGTCGCGTTCGGCGTGCCGGCGAACTGCACCGGGTTGGGCGCCAGCGGAATCTCCTGCTGTAGCGCAGGTGCGGTAGCGGTGGCATTGCCAACGGATGGAGGCACCTGCAGCGTCAGGATCGCCAGCGCTGCATTCGCGGAGCCAGCAGCGTCTGGGGAGAGCGTCGCGTAGGGTTCCAGGAGATAAATGTCTGAGGTGCCAACAAAGATGTTCACCGGATTCGCACCCTGAGTCAGGGTGGAGTTGGTCACATTGCGCGTCTGCAGACCAAAGGCAGTTGCGGTGGGTGCGGGGGCAGTGGCGGCGTACGCATTCAACGTCACATTGGTGTTGCCGTTGGAGTTCAGGTTGTAGGCACCGCTGCCGGTGCTGTTCAGCGCGAAAGAGAAGGGGCCGCTGCCCAGGGTGGCCTGCGCCAGCAGCGTGTCTCCCGTGCCGCTGACCAGTGTCGCCAGCCCGTTCGAAGAAGGACTGTTCGTCGACAAAGCGATGACGTTTGCGTTGCCGGCCTGGGATGCGGGTCCAGTCGGATTGACCGGCGTAACAACGGGACGGAATGGGGCACCACAACCGCTTAGCAGGCCCAGCAGGCCCACGGCTGCAAGCCAAGGGGCGGTTGCCCCTGCTCGACTCAGCACTCGCTTCTACCTCATGAACGACAAATTTCTTGGTTGGCCTTCTCCTGGATTGTAAATCAGCCAGCAGCCACTCACCCGCGGCGATCCGCTGCCAGCGGCTTGCGCAGGAAGATGGTTGCCTGCGGATTCGCGTTGTAGCGCGCACAGGGCTGGTAGCCATTGCGCTGGTAAAACCGCAGTGCGGCCGCGAGGTCATCCTTTGAGTCCAGGTACAGCCACTCATAGCCCACATCCGCAGAGTAATCTTCCAGCGCCGCTAGCAGAGCCTGCGCCGCACCCGATCCACGAAACTCCGGCCGCACGTACAGTCGCTTGATCTCGCCTGCCCGGCTGCACTGCGGCAGTGGCCGCAGCGCGATGCAGCCAACCAGATGCTGCCCACTGTGCGCCAGCCACAGACCAGAACCATCGGCGAAGTAGTCCCGCGCAAAGCTCTCCGCAGAGTCGCGCACCACGACACTGACAGCTTCGTTGTACTCATCCACCAGTTCGAAGGCAGCTTCGCGGTCCGGTTCGCCTGCCCGCCACACACGCAGATCCATCATGTGTTCTCAGCGCAGTCCCAGTTTCCAGCCTGCGTAACTGGCGATCTCATGAACGACGCGGGTCGCCCGGTCCCAGGCCCCGATCGGTCTGCCCACCGCGCGCGGCGAGGTGTATACCGTCAGCCCATAACGCTGGCACAGCATGCGGATACGGAAGAGGTGGGTGCCATCTGACACTGCCAACACCGAGCCCAGGTGGTTTGCCTCCGCGATGGCTGCCAGCCTCCGCGCTGAGGCTGCCGTGGAGCGGCTTTGTGTCTCGGCGATGATCCGGCTCTCCGGCACGCCGTGCGTGATCAGATACTCCTCGCCTACGCCACCCTCGGAGTGGTCCGGGTCGCCGCTGCCCCCCAGCGTAATGATCAACGGGGCCAGCCCCCGGCGATAGAGCAGCAAAGCCTGGTCCAGCCGCGCCCGCAGTACCGGGGAGGGGCGGCCCTCATACTCCGCCGCGCCGAATACGACAATTGCATCCGCTGGCCGCGCCTCGTCCGTGTTGGCGTAGTGTTCAATCTCGGCATAGATCCACACTGCCCACACCGCCGCGGCAAGCAACGCGGCGGCCAGCACTCCGGCTACGGCAAGGCGCAGCAGGCGTGCGCGCATCGGTTCGGCCGGTGGCCGCTCCCCGCCCGGAAGCTCTGCCGATGCCCGCTGCCCCATCGCCGCTGCCCGCGTTGCGCCCACCGGCTCTCCCTCTTGTTGCGCTCTCCTGCCCAGTTTCCAGCCTAGTTCTGCAATGCCAGCGCAATCTCATGTGTAGGGATCGCCCCTTCGCGCAGAATCTGCCACAAGTCTCCGCCGCCGGAGAGATCGACGATGGTGGTGGGTGCGCTGCGCGCCGTCGGACCGCCATCCACGATCAGCGGAATGCGTTCGCCAATCTGATCACGCACGCAGGCGGCATGCGTGCATTCCGGCGCATGCTGCAGGTTTGCGCTGGTCGCAGTGATGGGCAGGCCCAGCGCAGCAGCGACTGCACGCGGAATCGCCGCGTCTGGGACGCGCAACGCCACATTGCCGGTATTCGCCGTCGAACGCAGTGGCAGCTTGGAGCCGGCGCGCACGATCAGCGTCAGCGGCCCAGGCCAGAACCGCTCCGTAAGAATGTCGAAGCTCTCGCCCAGATCGCGTGCCAGTTCATAGGCCTGCGCCACCTCAGAGATCAGCAGCGACAGCGGCTTGTGCTTCAGCCGGGTCTTGATCTCGTAAATACTTTCCACCGCGTGCAAATTCACCGGATCGACGGCCAGGCCGTAAAAGGTGTCCGTCGGCATGCCGACCACGGCGCCCGAGCGCAGACACGAGACGATATATCTGACGCGGTCCGGCTCCGGCTCATCCGGATGGACACGTAGCATCTCTGCTGACAAAAAGGATCTCCCTGAATCGTGCGCGGTGGCTGAGAAGCGAATGCCACGCGGACGGTCCTAGGAGGCAGCATACCGCCGTGCCGCGGCCGCGCGGCGTAAAATCGCAACGATGCACGCCGGTGCCATCCGCACGCGTCCCCGCCTGATCGAAAGCCGCCAGAACCCGCGCGTCAAGGAACTGCGCGCCGCGCTGGCCCGTTCCGGCCGCACGCCGGCCGGCCTGATCGCGGTGGAAGGCGAACATCTCGTCCAGGAGGCACTGCGCACGGGCCTGCGTCTGAAGCTGATCTTCGTCCGTCAGGGCACAGAACCTGGTTTCGATCTTCCCGCGGACACCGAATGTCTGGAGCTGCCAGCCGACGTATTCGCGAGTGCCGTGGCCACGGAGCAGCCGCAAGGCATTGCCGCGCTGGTCGAGCCGCCGGCCTTCTCCCTGGATTCCGTGCTCAGCCATGCCGCGCCACTGCTGCTGGTGCTGGCCGGATTGCAGGATCCCGGCAATGTCGGCACCCTGCTGCGCTCGGCCGAGGCCTTCGCTGCCAATGGTGTCCTGCTGCTCCATGGCACTGCGAGTCCGTGGAACCCCAAGGTGCTGCGCGCCTCTGCTGGCTCAGCCTTCCGCGTTCCCACGTTTGCAATCAGCGAAGAGGAAGCGCTCGCATTGCTCGCGAAGCACAACATCCCAGCAATTGCCGCCATCGCGCGCGGCGGCGAGCTCGTCTCTGCCGTGCCCCTTGCCCAAGCGACTGCTCTGCTCATCGGCAATGAGGGCGCAGGTCTGCCACCGCAACTAATCGCCGCGGCTGCCCATCGCGTCACCATCGCCATGCCGGGCGCGGTCGAGAGCCTGAACGCCGCCATCGCTGGCAGCCTGCTGCTGTATGAAGCGGCACGCCAGCGTTCAGACCGGGCTAGCAAGGGCATTTCATGAGCCTGTTCGGCGGCACACCGGAACTTACTCGCACGGGAACGCCGCGCACCGCGCCATTGGCGGAGCGGATGCGTCCACGCACGCTCGACGAATACCTGGGCCAGCAGCACCTGCTGACGCCAGGCAAGCCGCTGCGCCTGCAGATTGAGAGCGACAATGCTACGTCGATGATCTTCTGGGGGCCGCCCGGCGTGGGCAAGACCACCCTCGCGAAGATCATTGCCGAGACCACGCAGGCCACCTTCATCGAGTTCTCTGCTGTCATGTCCGGCATCAAGGAGATCAAGCAGGTGATGATCGAAGCAGAGAAGGCAGCCGGCTTCGGCTCCCGCACTATCCTGTTCGTCGATGAGATTCACCGTTTCAACAAGGCGCAGCAGGATGCTTTTCTGCCCTATGTCGAGCGCGGGACCATCCGTCTGATCGGCGCGACCACGGAGAATCCTTCGTTTGAGATCATCGCAGCGCTGCTGTCGCGTTGCCGCGTTTACACTTTGCAGCCGCTGTCAGACGACGAGATCGTCACGCTGCTGCGCCGCGCGCTTACCGACGATCGCGGCCTGGCACGCGAGCAACTCACCGCCGATGACGACGCCCTCGCCATGATCGCCGCCTACGCTTCGGGTGATGGCCGCACTGCCTACAACGCGCTCGAAGTGGTGGCGAAGCTGGCCGACGCAGCGGCTGGCCGGAAGATCACTCGCGAGGTTGCAAGCGAAGCACTGCAGCAGCGCATCCTGCTCTATGACAAGAATGGCGAGCAGCATTACGACTTGATTTCGGCGCTGCACAAATCCGTGCGCAACTCGGATGTCGACGCGTCCATCTACTGGCTGGGCCGCATGCTCGCCGGCGGCGAAGACCCGATGTATCTGGCGCGGCGCCTGGTGCGCATGGCCGTCGAAGACATCGGCCTGGCTGCACCCGAGGCACTGAACCTGACGCTCTCCGCGCGCGATGCCATGGCCTTCCTCGGCTCGCCAGAGGGCGAGTTAGCCTTGGCGCAGGCTACTGTCTACCTCGCGCTGGCGCCCAAGTCGAACTCTGTCTACAGTGCCTGGGGCGCAGTACGCGAAGACATCGAGACGACCCGCGCCGAGCCCGTCCCGCTGCATTTGCGCAACGCGCCTACCCGGCTGATGAAGGAACTGGGCTACGGCGAGCGCTACCAGTACGCGCACAATGTCGAGGGTAAAGTCGCCGACATGGACTGCCTGCCCGAAGGCCTGCGCGACCGCCGCTACTACCAGCCCACCAGCGAAGGCCGCGAGAAGATGCTGAAGCAGCGCATGGAAGAGATACAGCGTGCGAGAGAGAACAGCAGACAACGGCAGACCACAGCAGACAAAGGCAAACCAGAGCCGGAGGATGCCTAGGCAGCGCCACCGTTCCTGATTGCTCTACCTTCCTAGTAATCGGTGAACCGTGCGCGCATCCTATCCTTGAATGATTTCACCCTGGCTGGGTTTCGCCTCGAGGTCACTGACGATGCGCAATTTTCAATCGACTATCTGCGGGCTACTGCTGGTCGCCATCCCCTCTATCGCCAACCTGTATGCCGACCCAATCCCGGTCCGCCATGCGCAGGGCACCACCCATGGCTTTCTTGTCATCAAGAACGCCGACGGCAAACGTATCGCGACCGGGGACATTACGCAGGTCGTCAAAGGAGATCTGGTGATGTCCCGCGTCACCTTTCACTTTCGCGATGGCTCGCTCGACGATGACTCTGCTGTCTTCCGGCAGAATGGCACTTTTCGCCTGGTAAGCGACCACCTGGTGCAATATGGTCCCTCCTTTCCCAAGCCGGTAGATATGCTGATCGAGAAGGAAAGCGGTGACGTCACCACCCGTGCAGAAGATGGAACAAGCCGCAAGGATCACCTTGAACTTCCTGACGATGTGGTGAATGGCATGTACCCAAACCTGCTGGTGAACTTTCAGCCCTCCGATGCGGAAACAAGAGTCTCCTTCGTTGTGCCGTCGTCAAAGCCGCGCCTGGTCCATTTCTCTGTCAAGCCAGCGGGCACTGTTCCCTTCACTGTCGCCGGCACCAGGCGAAAGGCAGTCGACTACGTGGTCCACGTGGACATCGGTGGAGTCACCGGCCTGGTTGCACCACTCGTCGGCAAGCAGCCTGCAGACGCACACGTCTGGATACTCGATAGTCCGACCCCCGCCTTCATCCGCCAGACGGGCCAGCTCTTCGAGGGCGGTCCCCGGTGGGAAGTGGAACAGGTCAGCGCTGTCCTTCCCAGGTGATGCACTTGGTGAGGAATTGCTGCGCCGGGGAGACGCAGGGGAAGCAGATCCCTCCACTCCGCTACGCTTCGGCCGGGATGACGAGGGGGATGTGGGCTCGGTTCGGGAACACAGAGTGTCTCAGTGATATGGGTGCCCCATCCTACGCAAAGCGTAGGGTGGGCGACCACCAATGGAAGCGGTGCCGCATCCATCACTCGCTCACTCGCTACTGGACCGCGTAGCCCACCATCTTCCACGCACCCGCTTCGTGGGTCATCACCACCGTCTCCAGTTGCGGCTGGCCGCTGACGAAGACGGTTTCCCATACGAACGCGACGTACTCTCCCGCGGGCAGGTTTGGCAGTTCTGTCTTCCACTCCGCTGCGACAAGCTCGCGCGACAGTACTGGATCGATCGACTTGCGCACGATCTGCATGCGCCGCTCCCATCCCCGCTCCGGCACCTGCTCGTGGAAGTAGTTTGACGCGGCCTCCCAACTCTTGTCGTAGGTCTCTGCATCCTGGATCTTCATCCACGCCTCGAGTGCCGGACGCGCCGCCGCAATTGCATCCGCATGCTGCGCATTCAACTTCTGCTGCTTTTTATCGAGTGATGTGCCGGCGTGAAGAGCGGATGCCAATAGCACCAGCGGCAGTATGACCAATCTTCTAAATCGCGCCACTCGACTCGCCATATCTACAGGAGACCGCTTTATTGCGGCGGATGCAAGGAGGACGTGCGGGCCGCGCCGGATCCTTCCACCGACTTCAGCGCGTCCAGCACCAGGCTAGGTGTCAGGACCTCCGGCAGCACCTGCGGCGCTGCGCCAGGACGGCCGGGGTAGAGCGCGTAGGCTGGCACACCACTGCGCCCCAGGGCAGCCAGCGCGCGGGCAATGTCCTCGTCGCGGCGCGTCCAGTCGGCACGCACCAGCGCGATGTTGCCACTCTTCAGCCGCTCCACTACTTCGGGCCGGCGCAGGACGACACGCTCATTCACCTGGCAGCTCAGGCACCAGTCGGCCGTAAAGTCGACGAACACTGGCCGCCCCTGCGCCTGGTACATTGCCACCAGTTGTGGAGTGAAGCGCTCCCAGCCGCGCGTGCCCTCACTGCCCTTCGCCGATGCACTCCCGCGCTCAGGGATTGCGGAGAGACTATGCACGCCGTAAAGCGGCGCAGCAATGGCCAGCGCCACAATCGCTATCGCCGTTACGGTCGCCGGCAGCTTGGCGGGCCAGCGGCCCAGCACCCATCCGGCGATGGCCAGCAGCAGGAAGGCAGCCAGCAGAGCAATCAGCGCGTTGACACCAGCAGATTGCGCGAACAGCCACACCATCCAGATCACAGTAGCGAAGATGGGCACCGCCGTGGCCTGCTTCAGAACTTCCATCCATGCGCCCGGACGTGGCAGCAGGCGCGTCCACGCTGGTTGGAAGGCGAGCACCAGATACGGTAGTGCCAGGCCCGCACCGACGCCGGTAAACACGGCAAAGGTGATAAGGGCCGATTGCGTGAGGGCAAAACCGATGGCTGCCCCCATAAAGGGCGCCGTGCATGGCGTCGCCACCACCATGGCAAGCACACCGGTGAAGAAACTTCCGGCGTAGCCATGCTGGTTGGCCAGCGACGAGCCGGCACTGGTGACGCTGAGTCCAACTTCGAACATGCCCGCCAGTGACAGCGCGAAGAAGAACAGCAGCATCGCGATCATGGCCACGAAGACGGGCGACTGAAACTGGAAGCCCCAGCCAAGTTGCTTTCCACCAGCGCGCAGTACCAGCAGCACGGCAACGACAACCCAGAACGACACCAGAATGCCCGCGGTATAAGCCAGCCCTTGCAGCCGCATCGCGCGACGCTCCGATGTGGAGGACTGCACCAGCGCCAGCGCCTTGATGAACAGCACCGGAAAGACGCACGGCATCAGATTCAGGATCAGGCCACCCAGCAGCGCCAGGCCGACATAGCGCAGCCAGCCCGCGCTGCCGGCTGCTGCGGCGGGCAGTGCTCCGGGCGCCGCGTCAATGATGTACGAAGCGCCACTGCTCAGAACGAGGACACCCTTCAGAACGGATGGAGTCTTTGCTCCTTCGTCCTTCTTGAGCGCGATGATGGAACCATCACGTGCTGCCGTTACAGTCTGCGGTGCGGCATTCGCGATCACGTTCTGCTCTGCCGGAAAGAACTGAGCACTCGTCGTCGCCAGCAGACCAGTCACAGCCAGCGACAGACCCTGCTCGGTGGGCTGAAAGACCGCGTGCGCGCTCGACGGCAACGGCCGCGGCAATGCCGACAGGGTGCTGGCAAACAGGGGCGCTGCGGGACTTAGCCCAGCGGTGCCCGCAGGCAGTGCCAACCCGAGACGCGCTTTGCCCGGAATGCACGCCTGGCGGCAGACCAGCCAGGTCACATCCGCGCCAATGGTCGCGCCAATGGTCGCGCCGTTCGCTGCATTCGGCACCGTCAGCGCTGCCGGCAACAACACTTGGTGCTCATAGCCAAAGTCCATCAGCGGGCCCAGCGGGAGACGCTTGGGAGCGGGAAACTGCAGCGGGCCGGTGCTGAATCCGGCGGGGAGCGTCCACTTCACAGAAGGCGGCTCGCCGGAGTCGCCAGCGTTCTGCCAGTACACATGCCAGCCCGGCTCCAGATCGAAGAGTAGTCCTAGGTGCGCGGGCATGCCCGGATCTACAGCCGTCACGTCGGAGACCAGAGACACTTTCAGATGCGGCGCCTGCACACTCGCTGGCGCATCCCCGGCAGCCCAACTCAAACTGGGTGCCACCAGCAGAATCCCCAACAGGAATTGCATGCTACGGCAGAGACGCAATCTCATAGATTCCTCGCCCAGTGGGACGAGCGGGCAGACAATAAGTTACACCCAGGCGGGGCGCGGTGAAGGCCCAGTTGCAGAACAATCGCCCAGCTCAATTCGCTCACGCGCGTCCGAGCGCGGCGCGCTCTTTCAGCATGCAACGGTCCATCACCACCCCGATGCCGTCCGCCTCCGCCCAACCCGCAGCCTCTTCATGGCAGACGCCCTCCTGCAGCCACAGGTAGGGAATCTTCAGCCGCATTACGTCCTTTACGATCTCCGGGACATAGACGGAGTCGCGAAAGACGTTCACCACGTCGACCTTCCCCACTGCTGCGCATGCCTCATCCAGCGACGCGTACATCTTCTCGCCCAGAACGGTTTCATGGGTAATCGTCGGGTTCACTGGCACGATGCGATAGCCCTGCTGCTGCATGAAGCGGGACACATTCAGGCTTGGCCGGCCCGGCGTGTTCGACAGACCGACCACGGCGATGGTCTTCGCAGTCTCCAGGATGGTTCTGATCAGTTGCGGCTCGTTCATCGGACAGTCCTCCGGCTTTCTAACTTCGATGAAGGTCGGCCGCGGAAATGTGCATGACAATTCGCGTCATTCGCGATTCTGTGATGAAAGCGGAATTCCAGGCTCTACCAGGTTGGGCGGGCACCTACTCGGTGATCACCCGATCCGCCCATTCCACCAGTCCAACAAAAATGGCCGGATTGCCGTACTTGGCGCCGAAGTTTGCCAGGTCCGCTTCCGCCACGCCCCGGGCTCGCGAGCACGCGCCGCAGGCAAATATCTGGACTTTCCTTGCGGCCATCTTGTCCATGGTCTGGATCAGTGGGGGCCAGCCCACCGGCACTACCGCCTCGGCCACGCTCTTGCGCATCAGCGACACTGCTTCACCCAGCAGAAAAATCTGCACCGTGTGCCCCGCCTCGGCCAGAGCAAGCCCATGAAGAAACGGAAATGCGGCCTTGGTGGGATCATCCGATCCCCAGGCACTCTTCATCATGATATTCAGCGTTTTGCGGCCAGCCGCCACCGGTGCCGTCTGCGCCTCCCCCGGCTCAGGAAGCAAACCGGCCAGAGCGACCACCGGCAAAGAAGCTAACTGCGAGAGGAAAGCGCGACGCGACATGAATACCTCCAAGGTTGTTTGTAATGATGGCCCGGCGTCAGTTATACCGCCAGCCCCGGCTTTCTAGCTTCGATGACGGTAAGCGGCGGAAATGCGTACCAAGCCCAAAAAGCCTTCCTCACCTGCAAGCCCTCGCTAGACAAGACTGCCGCGTACTCCCTGGTCTTCACAAAGTCTGAGATGATGGCCACGCCGCCAGGCTTCAAAACACGCGCAATCTCCCTGCAGGCCCGATCGCGCTCCGCCCGGCTTTTGATATTGTGTAGACATAAATTCGATAGCACCACGTCGAAGCTCGCATCGGGCAGCCCGGTATCCTGCGCCGGGCGCTCCAGCAGGCGGCATTTGTCTGCTACGCCTTCCTGCTCCAGCACCACCTCGGTACGCGTGCGCGCATTACCGCTTAGGTCCGATGCCTGCCAAATGTCCAGGCCCACTGCGCGCCCACTCGTCAGCTGCTTCGCCGCACCCACCAGCAGTAGTCCCCTGCCCGTGCCCACATCCAGCACGCTCTCAGCGCCGCGCAGGTTTGCCAAACCAAGCATGCGGTCGCGATGCCTGAACTTCCCATGCAAGCTGTAGTAGAGCATCGCCGCGCCCTCAAGCAGGAAGAAGACTCCCGGCAGCCAGAAGCCGCCAAGATCGACCGCAACCCGGCCTACATGGAAGGGCGGTGCAAACAGCGCAATTGCAAGGCATGTGATTCCGATGAGAAACAGATTCCGGATCACTCCTGGAGCGTCGATGCCGTAGTGAATGCGCTTTGTCATAAGTCCAAGTCATCGCTAACCGCTGTCGGTATCCCGCCCTGGCGGCGCATCAGCAGATATCCGCGGATGAATGGAGCCAGTGCTCCGTCCAGCACGCTATCCACATCGCCAACCTCCACCTTGGTGCGGTGGTCCTTGGCAATGCGATAGGGCTGCAGCACATAGCTGCGGATCTGCGAGCCGAAGTTGATCTCCAGCTTGGAGTCTTCCAGCTTGCGGCTAATTTCCTTTTTCTTGTCCAATTCGTACTCATATAGCCGCGAGCGCAGCATCTTCATCGCCCTCTCGCGATTCTTGTGCTGGGAGCGCTCGTTCTGGCACTGCACCACGATGTTGGTCGGCAGGTGCGTGATGCGCACCGCGGAGTCAGTCGTGTTTACGTGCTGGCCGCCCTTGCCCCCGCTGCGGTAGGTATCGATGCGAAGGTCGTCTGTTTTAATGTCGATCTGGATGGAGTCGTCGATCTCTGGCGAAACAAACACGCTGGCAAACGAAGTATGCCGCCGCTTTGCCTGGTCGAAGGGCGAGATGCGCACCAGCCGATGCACGCCGGTCTCTCCACTTAAGAGCCCATAGGCAGACTCGCCCGTGATGGTGAAGGTCGCCGACTTGATGCCGGCCTCTTCCCCGTCCTGGTAGTCGTTCATCTCCGTCTTGAAGCCGTCACGCTCGGCCCAGCGCAGATACATGCGCATCAGCATCTCGGCCCAGTCCTGGCTCTCTGTGCCGCCGGCTCCGGGGTGGACGGTGACGATCGCGTTCAAGGGATCCGTCTCGCCAGAGAGCATGGTGCGCGTCTCCAGCTCCTCGGCGTAGGCGCCCAGCGAATCGACGGCCTGCTTCAATTCCGGCTCGACTGACTCTCCCTCGCGCGCGAGTTCGAAGTACGCGTCCACTTCACCGGAACGGCGGGTCAGCTCCGCATCGTACGCCAGCTGCTCTTCCAGGCGCTTGCGCTCGCGCATCATCACCTGCGACTCGGCAGGCTTGCCCCACACTGCGGGGTCAGAGAGCTTTTCTTCTACTTTGGCCAGATCCGCGCGCAGCCGCGCCGGGTCAAAGATACTCCCGCAGGTCGCGCACGCGGTCGCGTACGGGAGCGTAGGCAAATTCCAGATCGTTCCACATGGATGGGTAAGCCTGACCTGACTTCAGATTGGATGACAATTTTAAATGGCGCTGGGCTCGTTGGGCTTGCGCCGCCTCGTGGTTTGCCGGATAGCCACACGCGCGGCCCGCGCCAGCATCGCCAGCGACAGTATCCCACACAGCAGCGCAAAGATATCCCCGTAGCGGGTGTAGAAGGTCAGGTCATTGCGAACACCATACTGGACTGCAAGCGAGGTGAACACATGCCGCGGCGCACTCTGCGTGATGCGTCCATAGGGGTCGATGGCCGCCGTTATTCCTGTGTTTGTATCGCGCAGCAACCAGCGGCGGTTTTCGATCGCCCGCATCCTCGCCATGTTCAGGTGCTGCCACGGCGCGCTGGTGTCGCCATACCAGCCGTCGTCTGAGATATTTACCAGCACCTCCGCCCCGTTGCCCGCGAACTGCCGTATCTCGTCGGCAAAGATCGACTCGTAGCAGATGAAGATCCCGTAGCGGTGGCCTTGCAGCCGAAAGACCGGGCGCGACCAGCCATGGGTGAAGCGGCCTGCGTTGCGTGTCAGTCCATGCGCGAAGGAAAACAACTTCTGGAACGGGATGTACTCGCCCCAGGGCACCAGGTGCACCTTGGCATAGCGGCCCACCCGGGCTCCGTCGGCGCCAAAGACACTGGCTGCGTTGTACAGGTCAACATGCGTGCCGCGTGTATCGATCGCCAGATTTCCGACGATGGCGGCCGCCCCCGTGGTGCGAGTCAGGTTGCGCATCAGCCCCTGGAAGCGTGCATCACGCTCACTGAAGGACGATGGCGCCTCGGGCCAAATGACCAGCGATATCGCCGGGCCGTCACACTCCGGCGATACAACAGGCGCATTGGTCTCCGGCATACCCGCGATATAGGGCGTGCAGCTTTGCGCGCTGGTCCGCACATAGCGCGCCGTGTTTACGTCCCACTCCTCGATGTAGCGGCCTGCCTGCGGATCCCACACACTGCCGCTCCAGGAGTTATCTCCCTTCACGTTGAGATTCTCCTGCAGCAACACGGCGCGTGTTGTGACGGGTGCGGCAGCCGGCTGCCACAGTGTGCCTGCCTGCAGCAATACCGCAGCTGCCAGCCCGGCACCCAGAAGCACTTTACGGCGCGGCGGCGCGGCCAGCGCACCTGCAGCGAACAAGGTGTTCACTGCGAGCAATAGAAACGTAATTCCGTAAACCCCCGTCCAGGGCGCTAGACTCGTCAGCGCAGGATTGCCTACCTGCGAGTAGCCCAGCTGATCCCAGGGCACGCGGAACGCCACCACCCCCAGCAGATCGATCGCTACCCAGAGGAACGGCACTGCCACCAGTGCGGCCGCAAGACCGGAGTGCTTGCGCAGAAGTCCTATCAGCAGTCCAAACAGCGCGTAGTACATCCCCATCAAAATCCCATACAGCAACAGGATGGCGGCCGATACCGGGGCAGGCAGCCCACCATAGAAAAACATGGTCTGGTAGATCCAGTAGCAGTTGATGGAATACCAGACGGTGCCGAAGCACCAGCCCAGGAGAAGGCTCTGTTTTACATATCCTGGCTGATCAATTGGCCGGCCCAGTAGGGCGAGCAGCAGCGGCCCTACGCCCACGAAAGCAAAGAGGATGCGATACGCCGGAACCGGACCGCCCAACGGAAAGCAAAAGTTCAGGCATACCGCGGAGAGCAGGGACAGCAGATAGGGATTCAATCTTCGGTGCATGTTCCTCAGGGGTGCTCTGCTGTCCGTCCGAGTCGGAGTCTACCATCCACCGCATTACCAATAGACAACGCAACAGCGTAGACTTCAGACATGGCCGTCGGTGTGTTCTTCATGCGTCTGCTGGAGCTGATGTTTTTCGTTGGCATCGTTGGTTCCGCAGTCGTGGTTCTCATCGCTTCTGTGGGGGACGTGCAGGAACTGATGAGCAAGGACCAGCAGGTTCCCACTGCGAACAAGACGCCTTAGGCGTCGTTGACGCTCTCCGGCATCCGCTCTACACTCAGCCGAGTACTCCGGGCACACGTCGCTGCTCCACGCAGAGCGCGCCTCCGGTCGTCAGGATCGAATGGCCTACGAGAAGACAGTCGCAGCACCCAATAATCGGGTACGCCTGGTCGTCGCCTCCTCGGTCATGCTGTCGTTCATCTCGTTCTGGCGCGCAGCCGCTATCGTTCTTAACGATCTTGGCTCTTCCGCCTTCTACGCCGGCGGCATTGCAGAGCAGTTAATCGGTAAGTCCGCTCCCTGGTTCATCGTCGGCGTTGTGTTCTTTTCCCGCGCCGTGCGCGCGGTTTATGTAGAGAGCTGCTCCATGTTCACCCGGGGCGGCGTCTATCGCGTGGTGAAGGAAGCACTCGGGGGCACCTTTGCCAAGATCAGCGTGTCCGCGCTGATGTTCGACTATATCCTTACCGGACCTATCTCCGGTGTCTCTGCCGGCCAGTACATCACCGGGCTGCTAGACGAATTGATGGTGGTCGCTGCACAACACAATTGGCTGCCTGCTGCGATGGTAGGACCCCATCACCATGTGCCGCAGCTGCCCATGAACTTCACCTCTGCGCTCTTCGCAATAGCCGTCACGCTTTACTACTGGTGGCAGAACATAAAGGGCCTGGAGGAGTCAAGCGACAAGGCTCTCCAGGTGATGAAGATCGCCACCGTGATGGTGGTCATCCTGCTCGCCTGGGGCGGCTATACGGTCTTCCATGTGGGCGCGCATCTGCCCCCGCTGCCGTCGCCTTCCACACTGCATTTTTCTGACGACGCGCTGGGGTTCCTGAAAAACACGCCCTTTGCCGGCGTGCTTGGACTGTTCGGCATCCTTATGGCCTTCGGCCATTCCGTGCTCGCGATGAGCGGCGAAGAAACGCTGGCCCAGGTAAACCGTGAGATCGAGCACCCCAAGCTCAAAAACCTGAAGCGCGCCGCCATCGTCATCGCCATCTACTCGCTGATCTTTACCGGCCTCTCCACCTTGTTGGCCGGTATGCTCATCCCCGATTCCGTGCGCGTTCCCATCTACCGGGATAACTTGATCGCCGGGCTCGCCATGTACATGGCCGGTCCGCAAGTCCTGCGACTAATCTTTCGCGTGTTTGTCGTGATCGTCGGCTTCCTCATCCTCTCCGGCGCCGTCAACACCTCCATCATCGGTTCTACTGGCGTGCTGATGCGCATTGCCGAGGATGGCGTGTTGACCGACTGGTTCCGCAAGCCGAATCGCCGCTTCGGCACCTCCTACCGCATCATCAACCTGGTTGCGGTCATGCAGCTGCTCACCATCCTGATCAGCCGCGGCAAGGTGTTGGTGCTGGGTGAGGCCTATGCCTTCGGAGTGATCTGGAGCTTCACCTTCAACGCGCTTGCCATGCTCGTCCTGCGCTGGAAATACAAGGGCGAGCGCGGCTGGAAGGTTCCGCCGAACATCCGCATCGGCAACCGCGAGATACCTATTGGGTTGTTCTCCGTCTTCATGGTGCTGTTCAGCACCGCTGTTGTGAACCTCTTCACCAAATCGGTTGCTACCATCAGTGGTCTCGCCTTCACCGTCGTCTTCTTCGTTATTTTCAGCATCTCCGAACGGCAAAACCGGCGGCGGCGCGGGCTTACCGACACCCAGATGCGAGAGCACTTTCAACTGGAGCATGAAGATACGGTTGGGCGCGAAGCACTGCAGATTCGCCAAGGCTGCCTGATGGTGACCATGCGCGATTCCGTCAACCCCTTCGCGCTGAAGTGGGCGCTCTCCCGCACCGACACAGATGAGCAGGACGTAGTCGTCCTGACCGCGCGCATGGTGGGCGCCGGCGGCCCGGAGTTACTGGATTCCTCAGAGCAGTCCTTCTCCGAACATGAGCAGATGCTGTTTACCAAGGCCGTCTCGGTGGCGGAGAGCTTCGGCAAGCATGTCAATCTGCTGGTGGTTCCGGCCGGAGATGTGTTTGCCGCGCTGGTACAGACAGCAAACTCGCTGGAAGCGGCGACGGTAGTCTCTGGCATGTCGCAGAAGCTCACGCCGCAGGAGCAGGCTTACTACGTGGGCCAGGCGTGGGAGGCGCTGCCCGAACCGAAGCGGCAGTTCACCTTCATCGTGGTGATGGAAGATGGCGCTGCACAGTCCTATTACATCGGTCCGCACGCGCCATCGCTGCAGGCTGACGATGTGCAGTTAGTGCATCGGCTATGGCTGAATTTCCGCCGTGATCCGGAGCTCGACAAATTGCACCACAGCGACATTGTGACCTATGCGCTGACGCGGCTGGCTGGCGAATATGCACGTGATAAGCAGGAGACGCTCAAAGGCCTGAAGCGCAGCACCAAGGATCCATCCGCGACGCGCGTCTTCGGGAATCCCCGCGCGGCACGGGAAGGCGCAAACGATTACAACGTGCTGGCACCCAAGCCGAACGCGGACAAGACCGACACTTCCTACTGAAGCATCCTCCGCATCGAGTCAAGCTAATTCCAAAATATCTTTGGCATTTCTTTGCACAAGTGGGCTACTTCCCTCATAATGGGTTTAGTTTTTATACTTTATGACTTTTTCACGGAGGAATACGTGCAATTGAACCAAATTCTGGCTGGTATTGACCAGGAAATAGCTCGGCTGCAGCACGCACGTGCACTGCTTGCAGGGGATCAACCCCGTCGCGGGCGCCCACGTGGTTCGAAGTCCATCAAAGTGGCCAGTTCGGCCAAGGCCACCAGGACGGCCAAGGCAACGGCCCCGAAGAAGCGCAAGTTGTCTGCCGAAGGGCGTAAACGCATTGCCGAGGCCATGCGGAAACGCTGGGCTGAGCGCAAGAAGTCGGCCGGCAACTAGAACAACCTTCCTTGGAGTAGCAGAGGGCCACACGCAACGAAGATTCCCGCCATGCGCCTCGCATCCATCGCTGAATGCGAGGCGGCCAGCGAGCGGGTTCGATCCTAATTTCCTCTGCAAAGAGGGTGGCATACGCTGCCCTCTTTTTGCTGTGCCAAGCAATTGTTCTAATGCACTGCCTCGCCAGGCTTTGGCGCTACAACAGTCACGCCACTGCCCCGTAAATATGTCCGCAGCTCGTCTGGCGTTCCTGTCAGGGCAGCAAATGTGCCGTAGTGGACGGGCAGGAGCGTCTTGATTCCCAGGAATTCCGCCGCCTTCGCCGCATGCTTCGGCCCCATGGTGAAGTTGTCGCCAATCGGCAACACGCCTATCTCCGGCGCATACAACTCCTTGAGCAGCCGCATATCCCCGAACAAAGAGGTATCTCCGGCGAGATACATGGTCGGGCTGCCCTCCGCTGCGATCACATAACCGCAGGGCACGCCGGCATAGATGGTGTTGCCGCCCTCGACGATGCTCGAGGAGTGCTTCGCTTCCACCATGGAGATATGCAGGTCCTCGAAGCGGAAGCCTCCGCCATAATTCATGGGCTGCGCGTCCTTCACGCCCTTTGACAGCATGAAGCTGGTCAACTCGTAAACACCCACCACCTTCGGTTTGTATTTCTTCGCGATGCTCACCGCATCGTGGAAGTGATCGTCGTGGCCATGGCTCAGCAGCATCAGGTCTATCTGCTTGGGAAGCGTGTACCCCTTGGGCGAGGAGGGATTTCCTTCGAGCCAAGGATCTACCAGGATCGATGTTCCCTTCGCCGTTTGAATATGCAGGGTTGCGTGGCCCAGCCACGTGATCGTATTTCCTCCAAAATGCGCCATGCTGTCCTTCTCTCCTTATGAACTTGATCAGGAACCCGAAACAGGTTCGGAATCCCACTGGTTATAGGCAACTCGCACCCGTCGACGCGCTCCGCCTCACAAGCGGATAAGATGCAGCCAGGCTCGCCTCTGACCCGCCATCGCAACGATCCTATGGACACTGCTTTCGCACCGAACATCCTCACTGGCAGGCGCTGGCCGGCTGGCCCGACTCCTGCCCGCCGCATCCTGAGCGGGCAGATCTTCCGTTACACCGGCGCGGAGTTCCTTCGCCACAATGCAAAGCACTACGGAGACCTGGTTCACTTCACAGCCGGCGGTCGTCATGTCTTTCAGATGAACCACCCCACACTGGTGCAGGAATTCCTGGTCCGCGATGTAGCCCATCATCACCGCGGCATCGTGATGCAACGGGCGCGCTTCGTGCTGGGTGACGGCCTGCTCACCAGTGAAGAGCCGCTACACCTGCGGCAACGCCGGCTCACACAGCCAGGCTTTCATCGCGACCGCATCGCTGCTTACGGCACGGTGATTGGCGACTACGCATTGCAGATGACACGCGGCTGGCAGTCCGGCGTCACCCGTGACCTGCACCATGACATGCTGCTGCTCGCCCTGCGCATTGTTGGCAAGTGTCTGTTCAATGCTGACGTCGAGTCGGAGGTGCGCAATGTCTCCGCGGCAGTCGACGCCTTCATGGGATTTCTTCCACTCGCTCTGCTGCCTTTCCCCGCCACTGTCCTGAAACTGCCCTTGCCCCTGATGCGGCGCATCCGCCGCGGGCAGGCCGAGCTCGATACGCTCATCTACACACTGATCCGGCAGCGCCGCGAGTCGGGCATCGATCAGGGTGATCTGCTCTCCATGCTGCTGGCCTCGGTCGATACGGAAGAGCAAACTGGCAGCATGACCGACCGCCAGGTGCGCGATGAGTGCCTGACCCTGCTGCTGGCCGGACATGAGACTACGGCCAACGCACTCAGCTTCGCCATGTGGCTGCTCGCGCTCCACCCAGAGTGGCAGGAGCAGATGCATCAGGAGGCCGCCAGTGCGCTTAGCGGTGAGGCCGCGGTTGCAGCAGACTACCCGCAACTCCCGCTCGCCTGGCAGCACTTTGCCGAGACCATGCGGCTCTATCCTCCGGTATGGGTTACGGCTCGCACCGCCATCGACAATTACACGTTTCGCGACATTGCCATCCCGCAAGGCTCGATCCTGGTGGCGCCGCAAATCGTGCTGCATCACGATGCGCGCTGGTGGCCAGATCCGGAAAAGTTCGATCCTTCGCGCTTCACTCCCACGCGCAGCGGACAGCCAGCATCCCGCGAGGAGTCGGCACGCCCCCGCATGGCGTGGTTTCCCTTCGGAGCCGGGACGCGTCAATGCATTGGCGAAGGCTTCGCCTGGATGGAGGGTGTGCTGGCACTGGCGACCATCGTTCGCGAGTGGCGCATCTCGCTGCCGCCGGGGCACTCCGGCAAACTGGTAGTGGCGCCACGCATCACGCTGCGGCCCAAGGCGGGCATGCCGCTGCTGCTGGAGCGGCGTACCTAGCTGGGGTACCCGAAGCGGGCTATTTCGGCGGCGCTTCAGGCTTCTTGGGGGCGGTCGTGGTCTCATCCGCCTGGCCGCTCTGGTCGCCCGTCGCATTCCCCTTGTAGACGGAGTATTGCTCGGCCGGCCGCTTCAGGCGAATGACAATCTCTTTGGCCGACGCATCCGCGCGATAGTCGTTGCCGAAGGTCTGAAAGCCGTTGGCGATCACCTGTAGCCGCACCATCTCTCCGATCGGAATCACGTCCAGGGAGGTCTTTCCCTCCTGATCTGTCTTCAACTCCAGCACGCCCTCCTGGTGGCCTTTAGCGTCGACGGGATGGAAGATGACAGCAGCACCAGGAACAGGCTTGCCATTGCTTGCCCGAATCACGCTGATGCCGATCTTCATCGTCTCCGGTGGCGGCTTGTACTTGCGGCCGCGGGGATCCTGGGCGTGCGACAGTACCGCTGCCGCGAGGATAGCGACAGAACTCAGGCAAAGCAGAGGGCGAGATACCATATCGCAATTCTAACGACTACAGGATCACACGCGTAGCGGTTACCCGCCAAGCCTCGGCTCCCTGAGGGCCGTCGGGGCCTGCGTTCAGTAACCTGAGCGCAACCCACTCATATTCTGCATATAGGCTCTTGACATCCACAGCTGCCCTGGCCTACCTTGGCACTTGAGGGTTGACACTGCTAACGCCACCGTGGCGGGCTACTCAACCCTCCACCCATCAATCATCACAACGCGCCTGGACTTCCTCCCGGCGCAGCCCCATAAGGAGAAGCAATGCCTACAGCAACAGCACCCGCAGCGACTTCCACGTTCACCCCGCTGCACGACCGCATCCTCGTTCGTCGTATCGAAGATAACGAGACGATGCGTGGCAGCATCATCATCCCCGACAGCGCCAAGGAAAAGAACCAGGAGGGCGAGGTCATCGCCGTCGGTAAGGGCAAGTCGAATGACGAAGGCAAGACCTTCCCGCTCGACGTCAAGGCTGGCGACCGCAGCCTGTTCGGCAAGTGGGGCGGCACCGAGATCAAGATCGACAACGAAGACTTCCTGATCATGAAGGAAGACGAAGTTCTCGGCATCCTCAAGAGCAAGTAGTCATCCTGGCAAGGCCGGGTGCCCCATCCTGGCGCAGCCAGGGTGGGTTCGCGAAACACTCCAGAAATCCGACAAGTTCCCATAACTCCGCCAACTCTCGCGGAGTGCAACCAAGGAGATAGCAAATGGCAAAGCAGATTCTGCACGGAGAAGATTCCCGTCAGGCCATCCTGCGCGGCGTGAACATCCTCGCCGATGCAGTGAAGGTCACCCTCGGTCCCAAGGGCCGCAACGTTGTGATCGAGAAGAAATTCGGCTCGCCCACCATCACCAAGGACGGCGTCACTGTCGCCAAGGAGATCGAGCTCGCCAACGCGCTCGAGAACATGGGCGCACAGATGGTTCGCGAAGTTGCTTCGAAGACCTCTGACGTCGCCGGTGACGGCACCACCACTGCCACTGTTCTGGCCCAGGCCATCTATCGCGAAGGCGTCAAGACCGTCGCAGCCGGTGCCAACCCCATGGCGTTGAAGCGCGGCATTGACAAGGCAGTTGAGGCCATCGTCGGCAAGCGTGACGAGAATGGCGTTGTCCAGGGCGGCGCGCTGAGCAAGTTCTCCAAGCCCGTCTCCGGCGACATGATCGCCCAGGTCGGCACCATCTCCGCCAACTCTGACGAGACCATCGGCACCATCATTGCCGAGGCCATGAAGAAGGTTGGTAAGGATGGCGTGATCACGGTCGAAGAGTCGAAGACACTCGAGACCCAGCTGGAAGTAGTCGAAGGCATGCAGTTCGATCGCGGCTACCTCTCGCCTTACTTCGTCACCGATCCGGATCGCATGGAAGCAGCGCTCGACGAGCCCTACATCCTGATCCACGAGAAGAAGATCTCCACCATGAAGGATCTTCTCCCGCTGCTTGAGCAGACCGTACAGACTGGCAAGCCGCTGCTCATCATTGCTGAGGACGTAGACGGCGATGCGCTGGCAACCCTGGTTGTCAACAAGCTGCGTGGCTCGCTCAAGGTCGCAGCAGTGAAGGCGCCTGGCTTCGGTGATCGTCGCAAGGCGATGCTCGAAGACATCGCAAAGCTCACTGGCGGCAAGGCCATCACGGAGGATCTCGGCATCAAGCTTGAGAACGTCAAGCTTGAGGACCTGGGCCGCGCCAAGCGCATAACCATCGACAAGGACAACACCACCATCGTCGAGGGCAAAGGCGACTCCAAGGTCATCGAAGGCCGCGTCAAGGAGATCCGCAATCAGATCGACAAGACCACCTCTGACTACGACCGCGAGAAGCTGCAGGAGCGTCTGGCCAAGCTGGTTGGCGGCGTCGCTGTCATCAAGGTGGGCGCGGCAACCGAGACCGAGATGAAGGAGAAGAAGGCTCGCGTTGAGGATGCCATGCACGCCACCCGCGCTGCAGTCGAAGAAGGTATCGTCGCCGGCGGCGGCGTTGCCCTCATCCGCTCAGCCAAGGATGTCGAAGAGCTGATCAAGACCCTCCAGGGTGACGAGAAGATCGGTGCACAGATCGTCCGTCGCGCCATCGAAGAGCCGCTGCGCCAGATCGTTGGCAACGCGGGTGAAGAGGGTGCGGTTGTCGTGGGCAAGATCCTGGAGAACAGCGATCCCAACTTCGGCTACAACGCCAGCACCAACGAGTACGGGGACCTGGTCAAGGCCGGTGTCATCGACCCCACCAAGGTCACCCGCACTGCCCTGCAGAACGCAGCCTCGATCGCCGGCCTCATGTTGACGACCGAAGCCATGGTCTCGGAGATCCCCGAGCCCAGGCAGGCAGCCCCCGCCGGCGGTCACGGCGGCGGCATGGGCGACATGTACTGAGCTCGCCGCTCGGCAGACGCGCCTCCGGCGCAACCCGCTGAGCAAACAAGCATCAGTGACAGCTACAACAGAAAAGCCCTCGCTCAAGCGAGGGCTTTCTGCAGTTTGGCTTGAATACGAATCGCCATTGGACACCCATCCGTTACAATCGCTCTCTCTCAACCGCAACGGAGCCACGATGATCAATGATCTTCCTTCCCTGCTAAAACCAGTCGCCCTCGAACTCACTCAGCTTCTTCTGGATCCGAACAATCCGCGCTTTTCAGAACTTGGAGAACAACTCAATCCGATACCTGAGGGCCGTTTCGCTGACGAAAAGGTTCAGGTAAACACCTTCGAGAAAATGCGGGACCCCATCTTCGATGTTGCAGAATTGCGAGACACCATAAAGACTATCGGATTTCTGCCTATGGACAGGATCGTGGTCCGCGAGTGGAAGGGAGCGGCGGCGGATGGAATCGCAAGATTTGTTGTCATCGAAGGCAATCGCAGGGTATCCGCCCTCAAATGGCTGGTCAATCTCCACGATATTGGTAAGGAAACCTTCGAGATCAACAAGTTGAAGAATTTTAATACTTTGGAGTGCCTCCTTCTTAATGACGCCCTCGCTCCTTCTTCCGCAAGTTTGATTTTGCCAGGACTTCGGCACGTGTCAGGTATCAAGGAATGGGGAGCTTATCAGAAGGCAAAAGCCGTACACGCACTCCGTAAGAGCGGTCTCTCGTCGCAGGAGGCAGCCCAAAGCTTGGGCCTCTCCACTCGGGCGGCTAATGCAGCTTATAGGTGTTTTCTCGCACTAGAGCAGATGAAGAGTGATGAGGAGTTTGGCGAATTCGCCGAACCTAAAATGTATTCATATTTCGAGGAAGTGTTCCGCAGAGCAAACTTACGGGAATGGCTTGAATGGAACGATGAAAATGAGCAGTTTGGCAACTCTGGTAACCTGCGAGAGTTCTACAGCTGGATGACACCGCAAGGTGACGAGGACAAGACGCTGAAGCTACCGGACTCGAAGAGTGTCCGTGATTTGTCAGAAATACTCTCTGACGAGAATGCACTTAACATTCTGCGGTCTCCTGAAGGCAACCTGACCCGGGCATTCGCACGTTATGAGGTAGATCATCCCGCGGATTGGTTTCCAAAAATCGTGTCCGCGTCAGGGGCCATTAAATCTCTGACTCCTGATCTCTTGCGGAAAATGGACGCAGCGACGATCGAGTCGCTCAGCAATCTGAAGCAGCAGATTGACCAGGCTCTTGCCGATCGGCAGGCGCTCACGCGGGCATAGAAATAATGGGTGACATATCGTCGCAAGTCCTAGCAACTTGGATCAAAGAGGACATTGATTCCACGGAATGGATGCTCTTGCGCGAGCTTGCGCATGCCTCAATTCGGAATCGTGTTACGCGGTTGAGTTCTGAAGAGGCTTGGGAGCAAGTTGAAATAAAACTAACGTTCGTAGCAAACCATTTGAGGGATGAAGCTGCCACTGCGCGGGACGACGGCTCGATTTTGAGCTTTGAGATCGATGAGGAAGAGAGTCCGTACATCCGTCTCGTGCGCAGCGCCCCCGCAGGACTTCTCGCAAAGCTGAGGCGGATCCACCCGTCTGAGTTTGAGAAGGTTTGCGCAAAAATATTGACGGCCTTAGGTTCATCATCAGAGGTCACCCAAACGGCACACGACGGGGGCATTGACTTCATCGGTCGGAACCTGAATATTGTTCCGTCGGCGCTGAGGGTGCCACTATCGTGCTATGCAATCGTATTAGGACAAGCCAAACGTTACGCCGACGGGCGCCTAATCGGTGAGACGAGGCTTCGTGAATTCTTGGGTGCGGCTGCGATGAGGCGGCACACTCTGCATCGGGAAAGCAAACTCAGTCTTTACGCTCCGGTGCTACTTGCGTTCTGGACAACCTCTGATTTCGAACCAAACGCCAAGCGCTTCGCCAGATCCGCAGGCATATGGGCCATGAACGGTACAACGCTGTCCGCATATGTCACTCATCTGCAGATATACGACTTCGTCATGGCTCTTCCGGACGGATAGAACGAGACGAGGTTTCGATGAAAAAGTAAGCTTTCGCTTTCAACGACTGAGTCGCCGGGTGCCCATCCCGCGCAGCTGGGGTGGATTAGCGACTGACCCGTCCCTTGATAACGCACCAGATTGCGGCGTATTCTCAGCGCATGCAGCAGAAGACAGTCACCTTCCGTGCCCCTGAATCGAAGATTGAAGCCCTCGATTCCCTCGCCGCCGCCCAGCAACGCGACCGCAGCTTTGTCTTGAATGAGGCGGTCGACCAATACCTCTCGCTGAACAACGACCACGTCGCCCACATCAAAGAGGGCATCCGTCAAGACAATGCCGGCGAACATGTCAGCCATGAAGAAGTTCGTGCGCTGCTGTCATCGCTGGTAAAGCGCACACCCAGGAAGGCTCGCACTAAGGCTGCAAGTTGAGCCTGCCGTCAGCCCTGCCGATCATTTGGACCAGACAGGCCGCCCGCGATCTACTGCAAGCACATGAGTACATCGCTGCAGACCGCAAAGACGCTGCAGATCGCCAGCTACTCCTGATCTACCGGGCCACGGATAGTCTGCACCTCTACCCGGAAAAGGGACGGATCGGCAGAGTGGTGGGAACGCGCGAACTCGTTGTCACCGGCACCTCCTACATTGTGGTGTACCGTCTTCGCGCCGGGTCGCTGCGTATCCTCGCTATCCTTCACGGCGCACGCCGCTGGCCCACTCACTTCCCTGCCGAGTAGACCGAGCCTCGTGCGAGAGCCGGGTGCCCCATCCTGACGAAGCTAGGGTGGGGTTGTTACGCCTGGAGCGTGCGGCTGAACAAGCTCATCGCTCATTCCCACTCGGGGTAACGAATATACTACTTCTTGGCGTAACACCCGTAAGAACTAGCTAAACTGGAAATAGAAACAACTTCGGCTACACATCCGCCGGCCCGGATAAGTCCAGCAGAAAGACAAACTTACCCGTAAATTTCCTGGATGGACGAATTTAGCCTCCGCAGACACCGCATCCTACTCACCCCACACGAGTTACACCGGGGGCTACGGTGACCGTGAGGGGGGAGGGGGGCACGCCACCCGGGAAGTTCTATCGCGCTACTTCGTTGGTAGCCAGCAAACGTGAATTGTCCTCGCGCAGCGTCTCTCGGGTACTCACAAGCGCCTGTTCTACGTGCGCACGATAGGTGAGCTCTCTACCGGAGGCGAGATAGGCCTGAAGCTGGCCGATCGCATCCTCCCAGCGATGAGCTAGCTGCAAGGCGTTGGCGCGCAGCAGGTGCGCGTCTCGCAACCGGCGGGCACTGTTGTGAACATCAACACGACTTCCCTTCCCTCCACAACAGTGGGCCCTGTTCGCCACTCCTATCAATTGGGGAAACCCACAAGGAGAAGTCATGGCTAAGGAAGCACACAAGCAGGCAGCCGCGCATCACGAGACCGCTGCAAAGGCGCATCACATGGCAGCCGAGCATCACGACAAGAACGATCACACAACCGCGCACGATCACTCCACCAAGGCGCACGAAGCGTCCACGCACGCGCACAAGGCGTCCACCGACGCCCATGCGAAGTCCACTTCTTCGAAGAAGTAGCTGGCGCTGCAAGGCAGACAGCGAGGGCCCGCACACTGCGGGCCCTCGGATCGTCTGGAGTTCCCAAACAATTCAACCCGGCTGGCTGCCATCCTGGAGAGCAGAGCTGGCCGATGCCGTTGTAGCTTGATCTTGACGCACTCCGTGCGGAGCGCGTCACAACACCTGCTACCAACTACCCTCAACGACAGGACCGCCCCTGCGAATACCTTAGGTCACCCCAATTCTGCTAGCCTAAATTGCCATGCGTATCCAGATAACGACTCCCGCTCTCGCCCTTACTCTTCTTGCCGGGCCACTGCTCGGCGCTCCTTACCAGAACCCCACACCGAACGCTGGGCAGGACAAGACACAGCCGCCTTCCGGCACTGCGCTTGCAGTCGATCCCGTGATCGGACGAGGTGTGCAGATCTATCGCTGCCAGCAGCAGACCGGCGGCCCCGCCTGGACATTCATCGCGCCCCAGGCCACGCTCGAAACGCCGCAGGGCACGCCCATCGGCACTCATGGTGAAGGCCCGGTGTGGCGATGGAAGGATGGCAGCGCAATCAGCGGTATGGTCACGGAGAAGCAGCCTTCGCCCGATGAGCATTCGATACCGTGGCTGTTGCTGAAAGCCACACCGGCCCCTGACTCGACGCCCACCGGCGCACTGCAGGGTGTCACCTATGTACGCCGAGCAGATACCCAGGGAGGCGCCGCGCCCGCAACCGGCTGCGACCCGGCCCACCTCGGCGCTGAAGCGCACGTGCCTTACACGGCGACCTACTACTTCTACAAGGCAGCGCCGAACACGTAAGAAAGCGTGCGCGCCCGAACCTTGTACCTGCAGCGATAGGTAAAAGCTACGCGCCCGTTTCAATTGGCAGCTACCCCGATCCGATGCGCTCGGCAATCCGTTCTTGTAACAGGCAACTAGCCTGCAATGTTTCGAATCTGCGCTGGGTGGCATATCAATTTTGGAGGCCAATACATGATAGGTTGGACCACAGTAAGAGGCGCGATGTGCGCGCTTCTCTCCCTCGGCGTCTTCTTGGCGCCTGGTTCCCTTCTCGCTTCTTCTCCGAGTAGCGGAACCATCACCCCTACTGCAGGGTCTACTTCTCGTTGGACAGGCTCTGCCGTTGCGGCCACAAATGGGGAAAGCACATGCGTGGACGGCACCAACTGCGACGTACATACGCTGACACTGAGCGGAACCACTGCCGCCTATGCCGGCAAATACCTGACGATCAAGGCCACGTGGCCTGTCAGCGCAGATGAATACGATCTTTATGTACACAAAGGTGGACTTACCGGACCGGTCATCGCCAGTGCGACGCAAGGGCCCCTCGTCGGCAGCCAGTTCGTGGAGTTCTCGCCAGGCGTCACCGGCGCGGGAGTCTACACAATTCACATCGTTGCCTCCAACGTGTCGCCCAATGATCCGTATAGCGCAGTGGCCAGCGTCGGAACGATTCCGCCCCCTCGCCCGTCTGCCAACTTCACCCCTCCCACTTATCAGAATCTCCACTCCCCGACGGGCATTGGAGATAATTCCGGCGAGCCTTCCATCGGTTCTAATTGGAAGAGCGGCAACATCATGACCAATGCCGTGCTGGACACCCTCCGGGTCAGCTTCAATACTGCGACCTCCCCGGCCACGCCTACCTGGAAGCTGGTCGATAGTCCTATTACCAGCACCACCAGTCTCGATCCGATTTTGTTCACTGACCCGGTCACCGGCCGGACGTTCGTTTCTCAGCTAGCCGGCACCACCAGCCTAGCTGCCTATACAGACGATGACGGCGCAACCTATTCTCCCAGCCAGGGTGGCGGCATCGCATCCGGCGTAGATCACCAGACAGTCGGCGGCGGACCCTTCAAGGAATGCACCGCGCTGCAGACGCAACTGAATCCCGGACCGTGTGCTGCCCTGAAAGCGCGTGGCCCACTTACCAGCTATCCTCACGCGATCTATTACGCGTCGCAGGATATTGGTCTGGCACAGATGGCATTGAGCCAGAACGGTGGTCTTACCTTCGAGGCGTCTCACCCCATGTACACACTGGCGCAGTGCGGTGGACTGCACGGACACGTCAAAGTCGGATGGGATGGCAACGTTTTCGTACCCAACAAGGGCTGCAGCGGGGCACAGGGCCTGGTGGTATCGCAGGACAATGGCCTTAGCTTCACCGTGCGGCGTGTGACCGGCAGTACGCCAGGCACCAGCGATCCTTCTGTTGGTGTCGGCTCCAAGGGGCGCGTGTACTTCGGCTATGTCGATGCCGGCGGACATCCGAAGATCGCTACCTCGGACGATAATGGACAGTCCTGGCACAACAACCAGGACGTAGGTGCGAAGTTCCACATCCAGAACACCTTTGCTCCGGAGGTTATGGCCGGAGATAACGATCGCGCTGCCTTCTTCTTTGTCGGAACACCATCGGCTGGTGCTGGAACTGGCGATGACACGTCCTCAGTCTTCAGCGGTGTCTGGCATGGATATATCGCCACCACGATTGATGGAGGTAAGAGCTGGCTCACCGTGGACGCCACGCCCAAAGATGCCGTGCAACTGGGCGTTGTCTGCACCAACGGCACAACCTGCCCCACTGGTACGCGCAACCTGCTGGACTTCAACGACCTGACAGTCGATAAGGTTGGCCGTGTCTACGCTGCCTATACGGACGGGTGCATTACCTCGGACTGCATCGCCGATGGCAATACGACCACGGACAACCACACCAAGTCGGAAAACGACGGAGCCACGAAGGCCACACTGCTTCGCCAGGCAACGGGTATCAGCTTGTTCTCGAAGTACGATAAAACCCCGCTCAAGCCTTGATGGTGAGGCATCCGAGAGGCGCAGCTCACAAGCTGCGCCTCCCTTTTTCATTCATCTGCACGGAGAAGAAGATGAGACCGGGGTGGCTCTCTATCGCGATGATGGTGTGCAGCACCGCATCGATCTGCTGCGCTGCGCCCGTAGAGCAGCGAGAGACGCAAGTCGAGCTAGTCGGCATTCACCTCGGTCAGCCGTTGCAGGAGGCCCGACGCGCACTGGATGGCAAAGCCAGCTTTGAGAAAGAAGAGGAAGGCCAGCAGGTGTGGCGCATGCTGCACGATCCCAGCACGCAATATGTGATTTTTGGCGCGAACCGCGAGAACCAGGTTCGGTATGTCACGACTTTGGCTGCCACGGATGGTCCGCCGATGGCCTGCCCGCCGCTCGGCGATGTAAGTACCGCAGTGAAAACCGGGGCCGCTGGGAACATGGAATTGCGGCGCGAGGTGAAACAAGCAGGCGAGAATCTGACCATTATTGCCCGAGGAAAGTCACCTGAGCATCTCTCCAGCTGCTCCATCAAGGCCCAGGGCTCAGGTTTCGAGCAGGATGAGGAAGAGGAAGAGCAGCGGGAAAAGTCGAAACACAGGTAGCGAGTGTTACATTTCTGTTGATCCGCACTGCGAGCCATGGGCGAGTCAAATCAGTGAACCATCCGAGCAACCCAGACTTATGCTGAGAATCGCAGCCACCGCGCTTGCACTATGCACCCTGATCCAGGCGGCTGGTGTCACGCAGGCGCAGGACTTCCACGGTGCCTTGCTGGGTCGAGTGCAGGATACTTCAGGAAGGGCCATCCCTTCGGCAACGGTGGAAGCCAGTTCCAGTCAGGGCACGGTCTACCATAAACAGTGCGATGTGCGGGGAGACTTCCGCTTCGACAGCCTGTCCCCAGGCCTGTATAAAATCCGTGTTACTGCGTCAGGATTCGTAGATGCCAACAGCAGGATATCGGTCCTCCTAAGCACCTCCCGCGACATCACAGCGACATTGCTGCCAGCACATCTGTCGCAGACTATCTCTGTGCGGGCAACCGCGTCGTCAATTACCGAGCAGCCGCTTGATCCTGCAGGCGCCGTCCAGCAGGCGATTGTGAGTGCCAAGGATCTGGAAACGCTTCCGCTGGCAGCGCGCAGCTTTGCCAACATTGCCTATCTTGCTCCGGGCACGGCTCCGGTTGAGCCCTCGGATCCAACCAAGGCGCGCATCACCGCAGTCTCCACTGGAGGCAGCTCGGGATTGAATATGGAGTTGTCCGTGGATGGCAGCGACAACTCGGACGATTACATCGGAGGCTTCCTGCAGAACTTCTCTCCCGATGCCATCCAGGAGTTTGCCGTGCGAACCGCGCAGGAGGAGGCAGACACCTCACGTACGACTGGCGGCTCGGTCGTCATCACGACCATGTATGGAACGGATGCCTGGCATGGAACAGGGGCGTTCTACTACCGGGGCGCAGCATTGAATGCGCGCTTTCCGATAGATAATCCAGCATCTAATCCCAAGCAGCCCTTCTCGCGGCAGAATTATGTCGCCACAGTTGGAGGGCCCATCCGGCGCACGAAACTATGGGCCTTCTCGTCCTTTGAGGCGGTCGATGAGACGGCCAGCATTGCGTATAGCTCGGCCAGCCTGCAGCAGTTCCAGGCATTGCAACAACTCGCTGCAGCGCATCTGCTACCCAACCTCGACTCGATCCAGGTTCCCTCTACGGTGGCGGTACCCTTCCGCGACTTCCTTGGTACTGCGCGCATCGACTGGGCGCAATCAGTGAACTCTCAGTGGCTCCTGCGCGGCGCCATTGATACCTACACCACGCACAATGCCTTCCTCCAGCAGGCTGCTCTTCCTACAACGGGCGCTACTGCACATAATGAGTACTTGAACATCGTTCTTAGCAACCAGCTCACCCTTACCCCTGCGTGGGCAGTGACCAGCGTGCTCGCTGCCGGAGGACTGCACCTCACCGAGACTCGGAATGCAAGTCTCGGATTTGCGCTGGCGTTTCCCTTCACCGCCACATCCAGCACTATCTCTGGATTAGAAACATTCGGAGACAACCAGTTCATCACTCCGGTTGCCGCATTTCCCATACTGCGCAATCAGCAGAAGTACCAGGGGCGCGTGGATGTGCGCCGCGCCACCCGCCGGCATGCGTTTACCTTCGGCATCAACCTGATCCACGAGCCAGTGCTGGGTGGCGCCTTGGCAGCAACGCAAGAGACTCTCGTCTCCTTTCCGCAGGACCCGAGCTACTACCTTACGCGGCTATCTGAATTCCAAAGTGATTACGCAGCCGGCGCCGTCACGACCCCCGCCGGAGATGGCAGCTTCTCGCAGAACGTGCAGCGCCTTGGACTCTACGTGGAAGACAGCGCGCGTATCAGTTCGCATCTTGCAGTCAACTACGGACTGCGCTGGGATACGACCTACGGACTCTTCGTGGCCTCAGGCCGCCGGCAGTCCGCGAATCCCGGACTGCTGACGCTACAGGCTTTGCACATTCCTCTGGTGAATGGAGTGCCCAAGGACGATCGCCAGCAGTTCGCACCTCGTCTCGGCATCGCCTATTCGCCGTTCGCCTCCGGAACAACCATCCTTCGAGCGGGCGTCGGACTGTTCTTCAATGACCTGGCGCAGACGGGATGGGTAACCGCATTGCAAGCAGTGAACGCGCCGGCGCCGGACTGTAACAGCGCGGGCGATCCGGGCTGCCTGCCACCAGCGGCAAGCACCGGGCCCGCGGGGACGGTGTCCTCCTCTGCGGCTCTCATCGATTCGCGCTACAAAGCTCCGTACGCTCTGCACTCCACCATCGGCATCCAGCACGCCTTCAATGCAAAGTGGACGGGCAGCGCGGAGTTCACCCACCAGCAGGGCAATCACGGATTTCGCCGGTACCAATACCAGGCTGGCTATACGCTGACCTCTCCGCTGTACGCTGCGGACGTCGATGCCCAACGGGGCAGCGTGCCGAATGTAACTCTTTTTCGCACAGATAACCGGTCCAGCTACAACGCGCTGGCGCTTCGGTTACTGGGCAACCTCTCTCGCAGCTTCAACCTGGAAGCGAACTATACATTGGCAAGGGCTTCTACGTGGGGCTGCGTTCTCGGCGAACTCGCGGACTACGTGAACGGAGTCTGCAATCCGCTTCATGCGTTTGCTCCGGGCGACTACGGCCCTTCCGGCGAGGATATTCGCCACCGCCTGGTCTTTGCCGGCACTTTTCATACGCTGGGAGGCGTGGAACTCTCCACCCTGTCGCAGTTCGAGAGTGCACGTCCCTACACCCTCACGACCACGGTTCCGGTAACTGGCGTGGGAGATGGCTTTGACAATCGCGCCGTTGTCAACGGCCGTCCCGTCGCGCTTGACTCGTTGCGCGGCACGCCATACTCGCAAGTGGATCTGCGGGTGGCGCGCCCTATCCACTACCACGATGCGTGGGCGCTCACACCGTTTGCAGAGTTTTTCAACCTATTCAATCGGAGTAATCCGGGAGCGAACTACGTGACCGACATTGCCGCCCTGCCGGTGCCTGCAAGCGAAGTAGCAGCCGGCAATGTAACGGACGCGTGCGCGTCAGCAGACTGCGCATCGCTGCGCCCTATCACCAGCCTCAATCTGTTGCGCGTGCCAGGTGGCGCGCTGGGCGATTTCTTCGGACCGGGTACGACAGTCGGCACCCCGTTTGCAGCCCAGGTGGGCGTGCGGCTTACCTTCTAAGCAAGGTCTGAGAGCACTGGGTTACCAGTAACGCAGTACCGTCTTCCGCCAGGCCTGGACGAAGTAAACGAACGCAATCACGATCACGAGACGAGCGAGCAGCCCGGTCACCTGCAGAGCGACCGACTGATCCATACGAAATGCCGTTACGACAAACAGAGCACAAGCAATGTTTACGGCGGTGGGGACGCCAAGAGCCTTCAAACGATTGGGAGCCATGCACGCAGTGTATGAAGACCCGCATTTGGCAAGCTATCGCACGGAAGAGTCAGCGAACTCCCCCACGCGGGTATTGCCTAGGCAGGCGCACCAGTGCTGGGCGCGCCTGCCGGCACCATTGAGGGAGGGGCTACTTGGGCGAAGTAGTCGTCCCGGCGCTCGACTTCTTATGCCCAATCGGCGACGTCTTTGCCGCCTTGTACCCAGCCTTCTGCGCATCCGCCTCGCTCATGAACTGGCCATGCTTGGTCTTGCCGTAGAACTGGCCTTCTGAGTGGTAGACCTTGGTGCTGGTATTCGCCCACACCATACCCTTTGCCTTGGCGTCGGCGATCTCCGCATCGGTCGGCATGGCAGCCGATGCCTTCGCGCTGCTGGCTGACGAACTTTTTGCGGACGAGCCCTTCGTAGCAGGAGCAGGACTGGTCTGGCCAGCGCCTGCCTGGCCTGCACCCGTCTGTCCAAATGTCATACCGGTCGCCACACTACCCATCAGCGCCGCCGTCAATATCAGAGAGAGTCCACGCATCATTAATTTTCCTTCCGCTTTCTGTGATGTAGCCCATTCGCCATTGCCGGGCCGCCGATGACTACACACTATCCAAATACCGAAAGGCAACAGCAAAGACTTGTCTAGCCGCATACTGAGCCTTTCTTCACTCACCGCGTCATAGGCGTCTAGGACAGATATGCATTGGATGCTGATGAGAAGCGAGCGGGCAACACATCTTGGACGTGCCTGGCACCACGAGGCACGTCCCCTGAGATGTCAGCAGCGCGCATAATCCGCAGGTACTGATTCCAGCACCATCGAACTGTCGCCAATAAAGTGCGTGAGATCATGGCATCGTTATGAACAATGGGTACCGGGCAGCGCGGCAGACCCTGCTGCTCGATGCAGACGATACGCTGTGGGAGAACAACATCTATTTCGAACAGGCGATCGCAGCTTTCATCGCTTTCCTGGATCAGCAGCAGCACTCACCGGCGCAGGTTCGCGAGGTGTTGAACCGCTGCGAGCGTGCCACCATCGCCGCCCACGGGTATGGCGTTTCCAGCTTTCGACGATCGTTGATCTCATGTCTGGAGGAGCTCGCCCATCGTCCGGTGACGGACGAACAACGCGAACAGGCCGGCAGCTTCGCGCAGTCCATCGTCGATCAGCAGATCGAGTTGCTGCCGGGCGTCGCCGAGACGCTACCCGTGCTGGCCCAGCGGCATCAGCTCATTCTGGTGACCAAAGGAAACGAAGAGGAGCAGCGCACCAAGCTTGCTGCTTCGACGGTCCACATGCACTTCACGGAGGTGGAGATTCCAGCCGAGAAGCATGAGGAGGCCTACCGCGCCATCGTGTCGCGCTACAGCCTGGACGCAAAGACGACCTGGATGATCGGCAATAGTCCCCGATCGGACATCAATCCAGCGCTGGCGGCTGGCCTGAACGCCGTCTATGTGCACCACCCACATACCTGGGTACTGGAAAACGAGTCGCTGGACGAAGCCAGACCGCCGCAGAAGCTGATAGAACTGGCAGGATTCGCAGAGCTTACAAACTACTTCTGAGCCCGCGCCGGGCGCGTTTCACCGATGCTCGCAGCGGAAGCGGGATCAGAAGGATTTGTTATACTCAAGCTCGGATCGGCCTCCAGTTGCGGAAGTGGTGAAATTGGCAGACACACCATCTTGAGGGGGTGGCGCCGAGAGGCGTGGGGGTTCAAGTCCCCCCTTCCGCACCAACAACCATGTTCTACCCCGCGTCTGCGGATCTTCTTGTGAAAGCAGTTGCATGATCTATCTCCTCACCACCATTCACATCATCGTCTGCCTCTTTCTCATCGGCGTAGTCCTGCTGCAGCAGGGCAAGAGCGCGGACATCGCGGGAGCCTTTGGCGGCCAGGGTTCGCAGACCGCCTTCGGTCCGCGTGGTGCGGCCAATCTGCTGACCAAGCTCACCACCTGGTCGGCAATCGTCTTCATGTTTACTTCGATCTCGCTCTTCGTGCTGATTGGCCGACACTCCGGTGGCGGTTCAGTGCTGGAAGGCAGCCAGTCGGCTCCAGTTCACCAGCAGGCGCCCGCCAGGAAGTAGCGCGGCCTGTGGCCTACCGCTAGCAAGATTGGATTTGCTATTGCGCTCGTAGACCCAAGCGTCGAGGTAGACTGATGGGCACATGAAGGCTCTCTACACCGTCGCCACTGGAATCATCTTCTCTCTATCGAGCTTTACGAGCAACGACGCATCCGCGCAGGCCATGAATACCCCGTCGCACACGCCACCCCGTCGCGTCACTTTGCCGGCCGATTCATCGCGACACCTGGAAGCTGCTGCTGTTCATCCAGACGGGTCCATCACCTTTCACTTCCCTGCTACGGGCGCAAAGTCCGTCATGCTGGACCTCGAAGGCGCAGATCCCCTGCCGATGAAACTCGGCCCGGATGGCTCCTGGAGTCTGACCACGCCTGCGCTTCCGCCGCAGATCTACGGCTACAGCTTTAAGGTGGACAGCGTCAACTTGCTGGACCCGGCGAGCGTCAGCGTAAAGACCAATCTACTCAGTCTTGGCAACATGATCGAGGCGCCGGGGCCGTCGCCCATGGACTGGGACGTGCAGGATGTGCCACATGGCGTGCTGCATCACCACACCTACCGCTCGCAAACGCTCGGCAGGCAAAGCGACTTCTACGTCTACACGCCACCGGACTATGACGCCAAGACGCACTACCCCGTGCTCTACCTGCTGCACGGCTACAGTGATGACGCCAGTGGCTGGACCGCGGTAGGCCGCGCCCACACCATCCTCGATAACCTGATTGCGCAGGGCAAAGCCCGGCCCATGATCGTTGTTATGCCGCTCGGATACGGCACCATGGAGGTCATTACCCGGCACTGGAGTGCGTGGGAGGATCGCCCGCTGATTGATCGCAACTTCGCGCTCTTCACTCAGGTGCTGCTGAATGAAGTCAAGCCACAGGCGGAGAAGCTTTACTCCATCTCGACCGACCGGAAAGACCACGCGATCGCCGGGCTGTCCATGGGCGGCGGTGAAAGCCTGCTGACCGGGCTCAATCACCTCGACGACTTCGCCTACATTGGAGCGTTCTCGTCTGCAGTGCAAAGGATGAACTACGACCAGTCCTTCCCTGGGCTCGCTGCGCAAGTCCACAAGGACAAAGACCAGCTCAAGCTGCTGTGGGTGGCTTGCGGAACCAGCGATGAGTTGATCACTGCCAATCGCAGCTTCGTCGGCTGGCTGAAGCAGCAGCAGGTGCCCGTCACTGCCATCGAAACACCCGGACGGCACACCTGGATGGTGTGGCGTGACAACCTGATCCACTTCACTCCGCTGCTCTTCCGTAACTGATCTCGACAATCCTACTGCGCCGCCGCGACCTGGTAATTGTGCAGGACCGTTCGCGTCCCCAGGCTTATGCTCACGGCATTGAAGGTGCGCGCCGCATCCCGGCGGCCATGCCGGATCAACCACACGGAGATACCGGTCTCCACGGCAGTGGCCAGTCCTTCAAAGGCTACGAATGTGGGTGAACTGTCAACCACCCACTGCGGCAGCTGCGTCTCACGTCCACCTGCGTCGAGCGCGCGGCGCGTGCTGACATAGTCCAGCGTGCGATATCCGGCGATAGACGCGTAGAGGGCCACATCGAGCTTCTGTACTGGTGGCCGCACCAGATGAAGAGTGGTGGAGTGCACGATTTCGATTGGCATCGCTGACGATGAAAACGGAACCATCGCCACCTCTGTTTCGCCGAACGCCGAGCCCAGGATGAGAAAGTGGAACATCACGATCCACACAATCCAGCGACCAATCATGGGAACCTCCAATGCGGGGAGCATGGTGCTCCATGTCGCACAGAGGTTATCGGCGCAGGTTCGTGGAGAATGAATGACGAAGGCGCCGGGAGAACGAGAGCCAGGCCCACAAGGGGAAACGCATGCACCGCATGCCCGGTTCGGGAACCCTGCTCCCTTGCTTTCTGAAGCAATACTCCTGATGCTATGAACCAGGAAGAGTACCTCGGCGTGGCCTTTCCTCAAAGAAAGGCCACAGGAGCAGCCGCTGGTCAGACTACACCTACAGGAGAATTGCTTTAGGCCTCCGGCTGATTGTGGTAGTACATCTCCCACCCCAGGTAGCGAATCGCTGCCTCATGCACTGCATCTGCAGTCGTCGAGAAGTTGGCAGCCACATGATGCTCAAAGCCCTGCTCGCAGATGAGGCGAAGCAGCTTCTGCAGCCGTGGTATATGGACCACACCCGCCCCGCCGAATGTCTCCAGCGGATCGCGCGTGAATTCGCCTTCGCCGACATAGCCGCGCATCCGTCCGGAGAGATCGTCGGTCGAGAAGCGTGCAAAGCTCATGGCTCCCGCTTTCACCCGGCCCACACAGGTGCCGAAGGTGTTCTCCTTGCCCACCGTCCCGGCGATGATGGCCTGAAAATCCATGATCACGTCTTCGAAGAAGTGCTTTGGCAGGTTCGAGCAGTGGAAGCACACGCACTTGTCGGGATCGTTGCCGTAGTTATTGTTCCAGTCCAACAGCGCGCTTGGCGTCTCGCTCGCCAGCGCCAGCGCGTGCATGCCCAGCACGCCGCACACATCCACCTCGCAGGCGGATGCGAACAGGTTCTCGCTCATCATGCTCATCACAGTGCAGGGCACAACGCCGAAGTACTCCTCCATGGAGGTCCAGCACTGAATGGCGGAGATGGTGCAGTACGTCTCACGCATCCATCCTTCGATCACCACGCCCAGCTTCGACATCTTCACCAGCGCTGGCTCCGGGATGTTGGTAGTCGAGACGTACTTCTTGATGGCGCTCAGCTTGGCCTGGACGGTGTCATCGGTATCCTGCAGCCGGTCGATGCGGCCAAATATCTCGGAGAGATCGATGGGCTCGACGGAAATGCCGGAGCGCTCCAGCAGCTTCTCCGAGTAGCGCACAGTATTGAAGGCCGCAGGCCGCGCGCCGATTGCGCCCACGCGCAGGTTGCGAAAGCCGCCCACCACGCGGCAGACTGCGGAGAACCACGCCAGGTCCTTCGCGAAGCTCTCCGACTTCGGCGACGAGGTATGCAGCGAAGTCAGCGAGTAGGGAATGCCATATTGCATCAGGTTGTTGCACGCTGACATCTTGCCGCAGAAGCTGTCGCGGCGGTGGGAGATCTTCATGTCCTCAGTGCGATCCGGCGTAGCCTGCACCAGCACCGGCACCTGCAGGGTGGAATGGCGGATCGCATCGACAATGCCGCGCTCCTCGCCGAAGTTGGGCAGCGTGACGATGATGCCGTCGATCTCCTCGCGATGCTTGCGAAACAGTTCTGCGCAGCGGCGCGCCTCGTCCGGCGTCTCCACCGCGCCGAACTTCGATTGCTCCGGAGCCAGCGCGATGACGCGTGCACCGGCTTTCTCCAGGACGGCGATCATCTCGTCGCGGCCTTCCTTGGCCAGGTGGTCGGGAAAGAAACCGCGATTCCCTACGATGAGTGCGAAGGTCATTTGCTTTGGCATAACGGAGCGGGTCTCTTCCTTCGGTGTCGGTAGTCTTGATCTAGCGTCGCGGCCGGAACTTGAGCGCATACACGCTGCCCGCGACGGCCAGCAGTGCGCCCCACCAGATAGGCGCGTGCAGCTCTGCCAATTGCGGCGGGTTGGCCAGCGGATGGTTCAACTCCCACAGTCCTGCACTCAGAATCACCACGCCGTAGGCCAGCAGCATCACGCCGGCAAAGAACCAGATGGACATCGTTCGGCGCATGGCGATGAGGCCTCTCTACCAGAAGATGATATTCAGCGCGATGAAGATGATAAAGACCACAACCGCCCAGACGATAGGACGCTGGTACCAGAACTCTTCGCGCTCTGCCGGAATGGTAGAAACGCCATAGACCAGCCCCGCCAACTCTGAGACGGGCCGAGGCTTCGTCACCAGGCTCAATCCAATCGTGACCAGCACGCAGACGATCCAGGACCACATGGCACGATAGATATTCTCTGCCATGTCCTTGGCATCCGGCGAGAACGCAACATAGCGCAGTGCGGAGTGGTCATAGCGCACCCACGCCCACAGGCTGATCGAAGTAAGCGTACCGGCAAGCAATCCCCAGAAGCCGCCATGGCCGGTAGCCCGCTTCCACAGCATGCCCAGGATGACGGTCCCGAACAGTGGTGCGATAAAGAAGGAGAACAGCGCCTGCACGTAATCCATGATGGAGGGCGCGTTCTGCACCAGATACGCTGTGCCAATCGAGATCAGCACCCCGATCAGCGTGGACGCGCGGCCCATGGAGACGTAGTGCCGATCCGTGGCCCGCTTGTTGAGGAAGGCGCCATAGATGTCGTAGGTCCATACCGTCGAAAAGGCGCTGACGTTGCCCGCCATGCCGGACATGAAGCCAGCGATCAGCGCTGTTACGCCCAGCCCCAACAACCCTGGCCCGCAGTAGCGCACCAGCATCAGCGGCAGCACTTCGTTATAGCTGTGCATGTGCGAGGCCACTGCCTGCGATTCGCCGACCAGATGAAACGGCAGCACCGAGAGCGCCAGCAGGCCGGGCAGAATGACGATGAACGGCACCGCCATCTTGAACGCTGCACCAATGATCGGCGCCATCCTGGCCGAGCGCAGGTTGTCCGCTGCCAGCACGCGCTGCACCACAAGGAAGTCGGTGGTCCAGTAGCCGAAGGAGACGACAAAGCCCAGCCCGAAGACGATGCCGGACCAGTGCACGCCCATGGGATTGGTGTTGAAGTGCCCCAGGCCGCTCCACATGTGCACGTAGTCGGTGCGCCCCAGGTTTACCGCGATCTGGTTGCGCAGGTTGTGCCAGCCGCCCACTTCGATTAGTCCCAGGATCGGCACGATGGCCGCGCCCACCCAGATCAGGATGAACTGCAGCACCTCATTGAAGATGGCTGAGCGCAACCCGCCCAGCATCACGTACACCGCGACAGTAATGGAGCTGACCCAGATGGAGAAGTTCAGGTCCCAGCCCAGCACTACCTTCATCACCAGCGCCATCGAGTACATGTTGATGCCGCTCATCAACACCGTCATGGCGGCGAAGGTGACAGCGGAGAGAGCCCGCGTGCTGTCACCGAAGCGCAACTTGAGGTAGCCGGGGACGGAGTGCGTCTTTGAGATGTAGTAGAACGGCATCATCACGATGCCGAGGAACAACATCGCCGGAATGGCGCCGATCCAATACCAGTGCGTCGCGAGGATGCCGTACTGATAGGCAGCCGCCGCCCAGCCCATCAACTCAAGCGAGCCCAGGTTCGCCGAGACAAAGCTAAGGCCGGCGATCCACGCCGTCATCTCGCGCCCAGCCATGAAGAACTCCTCACTCGTGTTCGAGGAGCCCTTCAGATAAAAGCCGATGAAGATCACAATGCCGAAGTAGATCGCGATGACCAGAATGTCTAGCGAGCCCAGGCGCGCGATGGCACTGCCGGCGAGCAGGAGGGCGAGTGGGGATAGCAGGGTGATGGGCATCGCTCCTTCAACTCCGCGTGGAGGCAGAGTTCAGCGTCGCCGTATAGTAGGCGATTCCCGCGGCTGATTCCAGCGCGATGCCGAAAGGACTTTAGGATTGCGATCAGGCAGCAGACTGAGGCTGGTTGCCCCCCAGGGATTCGAACCCCGATAGGCTGCTCCAGAGGCAGCTGTCCTACCATTGAACGAGGGGGCAATGCAGGTTGGAGCGCGAGAAGCAATTGCGCCTCACTCATCATAAGTGCGTCTGGGACGACGGTCAATGCTACGCGCGATCAGCAAGATCCTGCTGCCTACGCCGGACGGCAACCAGGTGCCGCTCGGCAGCGTTGCCGCGGTTGCGCTTCATAATGGCGCGTATACCATTTATCGCGAGGGCGGCCGTCGCTATATCCCGATCAAGTTCAGCGTGCGTGGACGCGACTTGAAGAGCACGATTCGCAACCCGGACCGCGACGACAACAGTGATAGCGATGACGATATGACGCCGGCATCACCTGCATAAATACCGGCTCTCCGCGACATGTCATCCTGAGCGCAGCGAAGGACCTGCATTGCTCCTGCCTCCAGGGCTGCCCACTACTCTTCCCGCAGGACCTGCAGCGGTCGCTGGCCCAGGATGCGGAAGCTGGCCAGCCATCCTGTGGCCACTGCCAGCACTGCCGTGCCGCACGCGGCCGCCATCCCTGCTGCCCATTGTGGCTGATAGGGGACCTCAAGCTTGTGCAGCAGAATCGCCGTCAGCAGGTTCGCAAAGATCACGCCCACGGCACCGGCCAGCAAGCCCAGCACCACGAACTCCACGCTGAATACCGTCGATATGCGCATGCGGCGCGCACCCAGCGTTTTGAGCACAACTACCTCGCGCACACGGCGAAAACGTGTGCTGGCTACGCTGGATGCGAGGATCACCAGTCCTGAAAGAATGGAGAATCCCGCCAGAAAGCGCACGATGATGGTCACCTGACGCACCACACCAGCGATGGTATCCAGCAGGTCGGCAATGTTGATCACCGTCACTGTTGGATAGCTAGCGAAGAGTGCACGCTGCATCTGCGGAATCTGCGGCGTATCCACATGCACCGCGCCATACCAAACCACCGGCAGGCGAACCAAGGACTGCTGCGACAGAATGAATTCGCTGCGTCCATACACATGCTGGCCGTCGTTCGCGTACAGCGCCGCCACCTTGACCGGGATGCTACGCTCGCCCGCGGTAAAGACCATGGTCGAACCGATGTCCAGATGCATACGCCTGGCCAGCCCATCGCTGACAGCAACAGCCCCCTGTGTGCCAGGCTGCCACCACATGCCTTTGTGCACTTTGGCGCCAGTAGGGATGGCGTCCGACCAGGTCAAACTGACGGTCTGGAGCAGATGCCCAGGGATCTTCGCCTGCTTCAGTTGCTCACCCTTCTTGCCATCCATCTCTACCAGCCGCCCCGTCACCAACGGCAGCTCTTCCATGCCGCCGTGCACACCGGGCTGCTTCGCCAGCAGTGCGGAGACTCCGTTCAGTTCATCGCTGGCAATGTCGATGAGGAAGATGTTGGGTAGTCCTTTGCCCAGCGTTGCCTGCATCTCGCGCAGCACACCATTCTGCATCAGGAACACTGTAAGGATCAGCATGATGCCCGCGCCCAGCGCGGTCAGCACGGCAGTCGATTGATTTCCCGGGCGATAGAGGTTCGAGAGTCCATGTCGCACCGGCGATGGCAGGCTCAGCCGCGTGCGCGTCAACCCCGCACGGAGTGCACGCAGAGTGCCGCGCGACAGCAGCGTGATGAACACCAGCAGCGTCACCAGCGCTGCCGTAAACCACAGTGCCACCATGACGGAGTTCGTCAGTCCAGTCGCGATGCCGCCCAGTGCTAGCAGAATGATGGCAGTACTGATCCACCGCGCGCGGCGCTGCTGCCACCGCTCTTCCAGTGTCATGTCTGTGGGCGGTTCCACCAGGCGACGCAAGACCAGGCTCGGCTTCACGCGCCGGATGTCCAACAGGGGGGGCAGACAGAACAGCAGCGTGGTTAACATGCCGGTGCCCAGCCCCGCCAGTCCCGCGCGAATGGGCAGATGCAGCGTCGGCTCGATGGGCAGCAGCTTCGCCGCTAGCAGCGGTATGGTCCACTCCACACCAAAGCCCGCCACGACGCCCAGCAGTCCGCCTACTAGGCCCAGCAGTAGCGTTTGCAGCAGATAGATCCGCAGAATGTCGGACGAGCGCGCGCCAATCGACTTCATGGTCGCCAGAATGTCCATGCGCTGCTCCAGGTGCGCACGCATCGACATCGCTACGCCGATCGCACCCAGCACCATGGCCACCAGGCAGATCAGGCTCAGCATGCTGGTAGCACGGTCCAGCCCTTGCGTCAGCGCAGGGTTGGCCTCGCGAAAGTCTGTCACCTGCGCCTCAGGCAGTATCTTCTCCACCCGCGCGCGCAGTTGCTTCACCGTGGTCGCTGCAGGATCGATGCGCATCAGGAAGCGTTCGCCAGCGCGGCTGCCCGGTTGCAGCAAGCCGCTCGCCTCGAGTCCCTGCCGGGTGATGAGTACACGCGGACCAATCCCCATGCTGGAGTTCATGCGGTCTGGCTCACGCTGAATCGCTCCGGCGATGCGGAATGCTGCATTGCCCACCTTCAACTGGTCGCCGACATTCGCATGCAACCGGATCAGCAGGTCCTCGCCCACCAGCACCGTCTCCGGCGTCAGCAGTTGCCGCAATGTGAGCGCCGGTCGCAGCCGATACTCTCCATAGAAGGGATAGCGAGCCGGGTCGACTGCCTTCAGCGCCACCAGCAGCGGGATCGGGTCCGAGGGTGTCGATGCCATCGACACCAGCTCTGTCACTGTGGTGCGCTCGACACCGGGAAGTGCGTTCAACTGCGCCGTCTCCTGCGCGGAGGGTTGACGAAACATGCGGGCGGAGACATCCGCCGCCATGATGGTGCGCGCCTGCCCCAGTAGCGTCTTCTGAAACGATTCGGTGAAGCCGCGCACGCCCGTCAACGCAGCGACACCGATTGCAACGGAGATGATGACGAAAAGAAACTTCGCGGGCGCCGCTTGAAATTCGCGCCACGCAATGCGCAGCGCTGCCATCCAGCCCAGCCCACGAGCCTGCGTGCCGACGCTCACGCCAACACCTCCGGCCTGACCATCACGTCTTCAATGACCATGCCATCGCGCAGCACGATGCGCCGCTCCGCACGCGCGGAGACCTGGGGATCATGCGTCACCATCACCAGCGTCGTCCCGCTCACCCGATGACGCTCCAGCAGCAGTTCCAGCACATGCTCACCGTTGCGCGAGTCCAGATTGCCGGTGGGCTCGTCTGCCAGCACGATGGGCGGCTCCATCATGAAGGCGCGGGCCAATGCCACACGCTGCTGTTCGCCGCCAGAGAGCTGCACCGGATAATGACCAGTGCGATCCG
>JBBRLT010000017.1:0-49142 GCA_038231235.1 Terriglobales bacterium | reverse complement strand
GGGAAGGTTTGTGTCGAAAGCCCACCCTGGCTTCGCCAGGATGGGGCACCCGGATTCCTGAGTGGGAGAAGTCTTCCTAACGGGGGCTGGTCTTGCCCTCGATGGCGTGGAGGCAACGGGCGTAGAGCTCGAGCAGTTGCGTCACCTGGTCGTCAGCCTTGGCCGAGGACGGGGCGGTGAAGCCGGTTGACCCTGCAGCAGTGCGTCCAACACCAGCCGTGGCAGCGATGAACTTGAGCAGATCGAGCGCGATGTCTTCGTTGCGGCGCGCGGCGCTGGCGGGTGGGGCGGGTTGATCCATGTGCAACCTCCGTGGCGATGCTATCAGATTGAGGCGGCTTGACGGGGGCGGCTCATTGGAGGGCCGCGAGGACGATGCAGACGCGGCCGACGATGAGGTCGGATGGCATTTCGTGCGGCCCCAGAGTGACGAGTTGGACCGGGTAGTTGAGTTCAACGGGACGGAGGATGAGCCGATTGCTGGTGAACTCCGTGAGCCGGAGATGCAATGCGTTGCCGACACGCACGGCGAAGACCGAGGGCTGGGGCGGCTGGTAGGGAACGGGAGAATTGTAGTGGCGATCGATGACAACGATGGCCTCCGGGGACAACAGCGGCTGCATGCCTGCGGACTGTTGGCGGGTAACGCGCACGGAGACGAAGCGCACCCAGGAGCGGCGGACGGCGGAGCGACGGGACCGCATTTGCTCGAGCAGCCCAAGAGGGATCTGGAGATGGTCAAGGGTGGCGGAAGCAGGAGGCACCGGGTCATGGATCGCGGAACTGGGAGCGATGACGGGTACGAGGGCGTGGCGGGGGCCGTCGAGTGGACCGCGCGGGAGCTGGGCTGGGTCATCCAGAGCGAGCAGGTCAGGGACGGTGAGCAACTGAGCGGCGAGCAGGCGATCCAGTGCGCCGAGGCTGAGGGTGCGGCGCCGGCGCAGAAAGTTGGAGATGTGCGAGGGCTGAAAGCCGGTCTGCCGGGCCAAGAGCGCGCCGTTAAGACTGCCGCGGTCGATCCGGCGAAGGAGTTCCACCCGGAGACGCTCCTGCAGCTGAGAGAAATTCATTGTGGAAAGTTGGCCAGATGACAAAGATGCCACAGCGGAGGATTGTCTCAGAGAAACGTAACCGGTGATGGTTCCTGTGGTAATCGGCCTTTGGGAATGGGCTGACACTGCGCAGTGTGATGCGGCTGTGCCAATCGTTGACGCGAGGCAGCACTGACTCTAGATTCGCACTACTTTTACCGAACGAGGATGGCGTTGCAAACGTCCTGAGGGCTGCCGAGAAGAGCAGAGTTCCGTGACGCGGGCGCCATGGATGCGGCGGGAGGAGAGGAAGGATCGCCCGAGAACGATCTGCGCGACCACGAAGTCCAGCAGGATATCCGTCACACCGGCGGTAGCCAATGCTGAGACACCAAAGCGAGCTGCCAGAGAAAAGAGCAGTGAACAGTTGCAGTGAGGCTGCCGCGACACACGAGTGCGACGGCAGGCCCACATGGGATGTATGGAGACACCAATGGAGTATTTGCGCGTTCAGTTGAAAGTATGTGAGGGGTGCGGTAATTTGTGGTTTCGCACGGCCATGGTCGAGGGAGTGTATGGCAGTTGCTGTGCAGGCAAGCTGGCGCAGCATGCGAAGGCAGCGCCACGCGAGCATCGCGCGCGGCGCACCAAGGGTCACTGCTTGCACCTGGTGACAGGCGGTGCACGGTGAGCGCGGCGCTGGTGGTGCAGCAGCTGCAGGCGCGCTCCACGGACCGGCAGGCGGACCGGCAGCCGGAGCGCCGGGCGAAGCCGGAAGAGGCAATGCCGGACGTGGAGTTGGCGTTCTACCGCAAGTACACGGAGGGCATGCTGCGGCGGTATATGTACCGCTCGATGGAGATCGGTCGAGTGCCGTCGCTGCTGGGCGACTTCTCCTTCCGCGGGCGCTCGAGCAGCCGCCGGGCGTATACGTTCGAGGATTCACTCATATTTGTGCATGACGTGGAGCGCTGCCTGACACGGCTGAATCCACTGGAGCGCGATCTGGTGGGACGCATTGCGCTGCAGGAGTACACGCAGGCCGAGGCAGCTGATCTGCTGGGGATGAGCGTACGCACGGTGGTGCGCCGCTATGCGGACGCGCTGGACCGGCTGACGCATGTATTTCTGCAGCGAAAGCTGATGCAAGTGCCGGGCGCCTACTAAGTGTCAAGCGCGGAGGCAGGGTAGGAAAGGGGATAAGCGATAGAAACATCAACAGTTACAGGATGACAAATAATTGCCGAATAGTACTACAGCAATTGATATTCTGGATTTAAGAGTGAGAGGCAAGCAAGAGGGCGGGGCGCTGCGGCGCTGCTGCCCTTTTGCTTTTGGGTTAAAGAAGACGACGTGATGAAGAAGAAGGCAGCACAGAAGCAGGCGGCGATCGAACGGGAGCCGGCAAGGCTGAAGCAGAGCGAACAGGCGCGGGGCGACGGAGACGCAGAGGGAAAGCAGGCACAGGAGCCCGCCGCGCCAGCGGGGAAGCAGAAGAAGGAACGGCCGGTGCGATGCATTCACCGGCACACCGACGTGGAGTTGCGGCGGGCCTTTCCGAAGCTGTGCGAGAAGCTGATTGACAAGGCGACGGAAGACGCGAGTGTGCAACATACCCGTCTGCTGTTGCAGATGGCTGAGTTCGACAAGCCGAAGGCGGCAAAGCGGCGGACTGGTCCGAGCTTGAGCGCGATGCTGCTGGCGGAGTTGAAGCGCAGGCAGGACGAGCGGGAAGCAGCGACAGATGGCGATGCCGGGGTGGCAAACCCGGAGAGCAAGGCGATAGAGATACCGGCCGAGGGAGCGACGAGTGAGGATGCGGAGAAGCAGTGAAGTTTGGTGGCGCGGCGCGCTGCTGCTGGCGGGTCTGCTGATGACGACGGCGCTGCCGGGGCGGGCGATTTCGACGACAACGGTCAGTGATGTGGTGTATCGGGCGGATGGGGGAATTGCGCAAGGCACGCTGCTGGTGAGCTGGCCGTCATTTACGGCGGCAGATGGGAGCACGGTGGCGGCGGGCACGACGACAGTGGCGATTGCGCCGGGCGGGAGGGTGACGCTGCAGTTGACGCCGAACGAAGGCGCGCAGCCGGCGGGCACCTACTACACCGCGGTGTACCACTTAAGCGACGGCACGGTGCAGAAGGAGTATTGGGTAGTACCGCAACTGGCGACGGCGACGATTGCGATGATGCGGTCAAAGGTGGTGCCGGCGGTGGTGGCGCAACCGATTGTCAGCCAGCAGTCTATAAACGCCATGCTGCAGAGTACAGTGGCGAATTTTCTGCCACTGAAGGGGGGCGCGCTGACGGGGGCGCTGAACCTGGCCGGAGATCCGCAGAGCGATCTGCAGGCGGCGACCAAGCAGTATGTAGATGCGCACAGCGGTGGAGGGGCGGCGCTGCCGACGGGGATTGTGTATGGGCAGGGGAGCACGGCGGCGCGGGCTTCGACGGCAACCGATCTGACCGGCCTGTTTCACAGTATGGGAGCGCCCTCGGCGGCGACCACCACGCTGCTGAAGACGGTGTTCGATGAGGGCGCTGCGGGGGCGACCCTGGCAGGCACCAGACCGGCCACGGATGTAACGGGGGATGTCTGGCACTTCGGGGCGTCCGCTGGCACGACGTGGAACTTTGTAGGCGGCGGTGGGATTGCGGCGCCCACGCCGAGCGCCAGTCCCACCGATGGCCCTTACATCGACATTGGCCAGTCAGACTTCGCACTGACTATCTCAACGACTCAATCCGCCAGTAATTATTCAATGGTGATGCTGAGATATACGAGCACCAAGAACATGATTTTTGCCAACCTAGACCCGGTTGGGGTTCAGCTCTATAGCTATATCGATGGGGCGGTGACTGAGATTGGTGGCAGCAGGTTTACGGCGGTTCCATCCAGTGTCACTTTCACGCTCAGCGGTCCTAAGATCACCATCACTGGCGCTGGTCAGCCGGCAATTACAGCAACTACGACGTTCAATCAGACTGCTACCAAGATAGGGTTTACCAACGAAGGAACGGAAAGTTCGACCGTCACCAGTCTTCTGGTCACACACACGACAATTACGATCCCGAGCGTTCCCTGCGCGGGCGTATTGAAGTCAGACGGCACCTGCTATACACCGAAGGTGAACCAGGTCATCGCGTCCGATCCTGCCGGCAACTTCACCGTGCTCGAGGAGAAGGAGACGCAGACGGATGGGTTGGGGTTAACGACGATCGCCTGCGATGAAGACCAGGGGATGGGCCGGTTCGATCCACGCTGCTCCAAGTATGGCAATGGAGGCATCTTCGGACCCAGTTCGGGGCAGGCGCTGCAGGAGTTATCCAGTTCGCTGATCTGCTATGAGGCGGCGACGGGGCGACACCCCACGGTCTACTTTCCGCCGGGACTATTCCGCATCGGAACTGCAGCGGTGCCCACGCTGATTTTTCCGGCCGGTGGCAACTATATCGGCGCGGGCGGCAGGAATGGCTCGGGTGGCGGCACCGTGTTTCAGGCGACCTACAACAATCTTTACGCGCTGCAGTTCAACACCGGCCAGTCGGCGGTGTGCAGTGATGGAGTAAGCCGCACCGCGAACGTGGGCGGCGGCAACTACCAGAACTTCGGCGAGCATGGTTGCGGCGCGGGCGGTTGCATCAATGTTCCCGGCGATGCAGAGGAACATCCGAATGGCGGACCGCACCAGGGCGGCATCTTCATCGGCGACTCACAGGGCTACGCGCATGACATTGCAGCGACCTATAACGGCGATACAGGAGTCAATTGCAACGGCCTGGACAGCGTGTGCGATGGGATGTGGGGTGCCAGCAATATGGAGTGGTACTACTTTGGCAAGAATGAAGCCGGGCAGGTCTACAACCCGGCGACGGACCCCGATACCCACTGCAACGTGGTGCTGGGCAGCGGCGATGGGCAGTTCTCCAACATCGAGACCTACGGCTTCTTCGCCAACAGCGGCAATGCCTATGGCAAGGTCTGCGGGGTGTACTGGGGTGGCGGCAATTCCCAGCTTTCGCGGGTCTTCTCGCAGATAGATGAAATCGGGATCATCCGCAAGGACGGCACCAGCGGCAAGTTGAGCGATTTTCGCATCGAGGCGTGCCGGGGTGAGTGCCTGCTGGAGAATGGCGGCAACGACAGCATATCGAATGGACACATCTCGTCCCCTTGCCGCGATCCGAATGCGCAATCGCTGGTGGCGAGCCAGCCAGGGAACGTCAGCACGCACTGCGACGGCATCGATGACCGCGCGGGTGGCAACTTGTGGTCGAACGTGTCGGTGGGCAACGACGCCTTCTTCGGTACGGGGTTTGCCACCGGCGAAATCTATCCGTTCCAGACTTCGACGTATGTGAATGTGACCGGGAGGTTTGACTTTCCGGTTACCTACTATGTGGGTCAGGGTGCGGCGACGTATCGCACCTTCGCGGGGGGCCAGGGAGCACCAGTAACCGGACCTGTACCCAGCGTGGCGAACTTTGCCAACGGAATCCTGCCCAGCGATACCGCGCCGATTGCCTATACGGGCGTAAGCGGCGCATGGATTGGACAGGAGTTCAATGTGGCGGGCGGGAATGCCAATGTAACTCTGCAGGGCACGAACAACGGCGGACACTGGCACAACTGCAATCCTGGCGAGGACCTGAATCTGGCGAGCCCGGGCGTGCTGCATTATGTCGTGACTGGAGGGACGATCTATGGAAACCCTGCGGAGCTGACGGAGCAATGCGATGTGCCAAGGAATTTGACCATCCGGCCGGTACCGGCCAGTTCCACAGAGGCGTGCAGCGATGCCGATTTCACCTTCGGCCTGGGACCGGGCGCTACGGGTGGCTTTGGAATGTATCGCTGCCATCCGGCGAACAGCTGGACGTTTTATGCGTTGACGCCGACTTTGTTTTGACGCAGAGACGGTGACGTTGTTCATCTGCAGGAGTGACCGGAGGCCTTGCATAGAGCGTGGCCTCTTCGATTTGGAGCATGAGAGAGAAATGTCGAGCTGGAAGATCTGGGCGAAGGGTATGGCGGCGGCGCTGATTGGCGGCGGTGCCAGCGCGGTGGCGGCGGCGGTGACGGAGCCGGGAGTGGCCAGGGGAGTACGGGCGAGTTGGGTGCTGCTGCTGCGCATGAGCGCGGTAGCGGCGGTGATCAACGTGGCGGCGTATCTGAAGAAGAGTCCGCTGCCGGCAGAAGCGACGAAAAACGAGGGGGAATAGATGTCGAGCACATTTGGATTTGTATCGGTGGGGCACTTCTTTGCGGCAGCGTTTCACGATCTGCAGAAGGCGTTGAGTTTTGCCGAGCAGGTGGGGAGCAAGGTCGAAGGAGCCGAGGGCAAGATCGAGGCGTTGACTGCGTTGCTGCCCAATGGGGCGAAGGCAGTGGAGGTGGAGCGCGCGGCCTTCTCTGCGCTGGGCCTGCTGCTGGGCGCAGTGGCGGCGACCAATGCGGCGGTGAGTGCGGATGGCCTGAACATCAAGCTGGATGCGGCGATGGTGGTGGCCCTGCGCGCGCTGGTAGGCGATGTACGCGGCGAGCTGGCGGCGCTGGGCTACCACGTCTGACGATTTGCCATCGAGGCAGCGGCGCCGCTGGCGGGACCTGCCGTCCAGGCGGATGCGCCGCTGGCGCGATTTGCTGGGGCGGCTCCCGCTGGTCGCTCGCCGGGGTGTTCGGTGGGCTGCGCGGCTGAATGCGGGTCCTTCCCCGTTCACTTTGTTCAGGGTCAGGATGTCAGGTGTTCCCTGGTGCGGAGTGCTGTGAAGACCCACCCTGCGCTTTGCGTAGGATGGGGCACCCACGATCTGCCATCGAGGCAGCGGCGCCGGTGGCGCGGTCTGCGGGGGCGGCTCCCGCTGGTCGCCTGCCGTCGAATTTGGTGGGTGTGGCGAAATGCGGATCCATCGCCAGGGTCAGGATGACGAGGTAGGTACGGGATGCATGGGGATGTTGAGGAGCTGCTGGGGCTGGGGCGGTTGCTGGATATTCGGACGGAGCGGCTGGGTGGAATGAGTCCGCAGTTGTCGACGCCGGGGGTGTTTCTGGCGGAGACGCTGTTGAAGGTGCGCACGCGCACCGGGGCGCTGGCGGCGCTGCGGCCCAACCGTGCGCAGCAGGAGTTTGAGCAGCGGCGAGGCGCGGCCAATATTGTGCTGAAGGCGCGGCAGATGGGGATCAGCACCTGGGTGGCGGGGCGCTTCTTTCTGAAGACGATGACGCAGCCGGGAACGCTGAGCGTGCAGGTGGCGCATACGCAGGAGGCAGCGGAAGAGATCTTCGCGATGGTGCGGCGCTTCCATCGCGAGCTGCCGGAGCAGTTGCGCGAGGGCGCGTTGCGGACCCGGCGGGCGACGGCGCGGTCGCTGGTGTTTGCGGAGCTGGATAGCGAGTACCGGGTGGAGTCTGCTGGGGATGCGAATGCGGGGCGCGGGTTGACCATCCAGAACCTGCATTGCAGCGAGGTGGCGCGCTGGCCGGGGGATGCGCGGGCGACGCTGGCGGGGCTGCTGGCTTCGATGCCGGCGGGCGGCAAGGGCGAGGTGGTGCTGGAGTCGACGGCGCAGGGCGCGCATGGCTGCTTCTACGAAGAGTGGATGGCGGGTGAGCGGAATGGCTGGGTACGGCACTTCTTCCCCTGGTGGTGGGAGGCAAGCTATGCTTCCGCGGCGCTGGCGAGCGATGCGCCAACCGAGGAAGAGCGAGCGCTGATGGAGGAGCACGGGCTGACGCGCGAGCAGATGGCGTTTCGCAGAAAGCTGGCGCGGCAGTTTGGAGCGCTGGCGCGGCAGGAGTATCCGGAGAACGCGGATGACTGCTTTCTGGCGAGCGGAAGCTGCGTGTTCGATACGGAGGCGATCGAGCGACGGCTGCGAAGCGTTCCCGAGGCCGTCGAGCGGCGGTGGGCACGCGCGCTGGAGGTATGGCTGCGGCCGATGGCAGGACGCGAGTACCTGGTGGCAGTGGATCCGGCAGGGGGCGGCAGCGAAGGCGACTATGCGGCGATGGAAGTGCTGGATGCGGCGACCGGGCTGCAGTGTGCCGAGTATCAAGGACGGTGCGGATTGCTGGAGCTGGCAGAGCGGGCAGCGGCGCTGGCGCGCGAATACAACGGAGCGCTGCTGATTGTGGAGCGGAACAATCACGGCGCGGGTGTGCTGGCGTATCTGACGGGGGTGGTGCAGTACGCGCGGCTGTACCGGCAGGATGGCCAGGAGGGCTGGCTGACCACCTCGTTGACGCGGCCGCGCATGTTGCAGCTGGTGGAGCGGCTGCTGGGCGAGGGTGCGGAGAGCATCATGAGCGCGCGTCTGTTGCGGGAGATGAAGACGTTTGTGCGCGACGCGCGAGGGCGCATTGCAGCGGCGGCGGGACAGCATGATGACCTGGTGATGGCGATGGCCCTGGGACTGGCCGTCCGGGGCGGCGGCACTTCCGTGCGTTCGGTGTGACCGCCTTCCCGGTGGTTGGCGGTGCGTGAGGAGTTGAGCGGCGAGTGAGGTGACTGCGGGTCGACAGGCTTTTGCGCGCTCCCACCCTTCGCTTTGCGTAGGATGGGGCACCCGGTGATGGGATGGGCAAGGCCCATGTCTCAGAAGCGAGACATAGGGCACCCGGCTGGTTTGAAGCAGATTCTTCAACTACGCTTCGCTCCGGTCTTTGGATGACGGGGCTGGGTGATGCCACGTTGGGTCGTAGAATCGCTGGCAGGAGAGCGGTCGAGTGGCAGTGCTGGCAGTGCAGCAGATACGGGCGATGCGCGGGGGGGCCCAGAGCCAGCTGATGCTGGGATCGGACGAGGCGCTGTGGGTGGTGAAATTTCAGAACAACCCGCAGCACACGCGTGTGCTGGCCAACGAGTATCTGGCGACGCAGCTGGCAGCGAGTGTGGGCCTGACGGTGCCGGCGTGCGATGTGGTCGAAGTGACAGAGTGGCTGATAGCGAACACGCCAGAGCTCTATGTTCAGGTGCCGGGCGGGCGGGAGCGCTGCCGGGCGGGGCTGCACTTCGGGTCGCGGTTTGTGGGCGGCCTGATGCCGGGGCAGGTGGTGGATACGCTGCCGGAGATACAGTTGGCGGAGGTGAAGAACCTGCGCGAATTTGCCGGGATGCTGGTACTGGATAAGTGGATGTCGAATGTGAATGGACGGCAGGCCGTGTTCGGCAAGCGGCCGCGGGAGCGACGCTACACGGCGACGTTTATCGATCAGGGGTATTGTTTCAACGCGGGAGAGTGGAAGCTGATTGACACGCCGCTGCGCGGGGTCTTTGCGAGCAACCTGGTCTATACGAGCGTGGTGGGCTGGGAGAGCTTCGAGCCCTGGCTGGGGCGGGTGGAGCGGATGGAGACGCAGACCATCTGGGCGGCGGTGGAGTCGATTCCGCCGGAGTGGTACGGCGGCGATACCGCAGAGCTGGAACAACTGGTGGAGGCACTCTATGCCAGACGGCTGCGCGTCCGAGAATTGATAGAGGGCTTTCGCGCGTCCCATCGGATACCCTTCCCGCACTGGGGACGCCGGGCGGATGAAGTGATGGCGGCGATCTTTCCGGAACCATTCCCAAAGAGGGAGTGGGGGGCCAAAAGGGGGGCGGGGAAGATGGTGATGTAGGGGTAAGGATGGATAGTCTTTGAGGTTGGCCGAAGATAAAGTCGAGTGGGCAGGGGTGGGTCCGGCGGAGGGGTCTGACAGTGGACTCCTGGTACGCGAAGCGGGGTAGGCGTCTGGGGTCAAAGTTATGGAGCGGCAGCAGTGTGAGTTCTCGCTGATACGGTATGTGCCGGATCCGGTGAAGAACGAGTTCGTGAACATTGGCGTGCTGCTGCGGGCAGAGGGCGCGGGGGCGGCGGTGCGTTTTACCCGCGACTGGAGCCGGGTGCGCTGCGTGGACCCGGATGCCGACACCGGAATGCTGGAGGCGCTGGAAGCAGAGATGACGCGGCGACTGGCTGCGGACGGGTATGCCGGGGTGCGGTCGCTTGAAGAGGCACTATCGAATGCGGTGCAGTTGACCGAGGCAAAGGCCTGCCTAGCGGAGTCGTTTGCAACCGAGCTCGAGACGTTGATGCAGTTGTATGTGCAGACGGTGAAGCGGCGGCGGGAGAGCCGGACGACCGGGAGAGCAGGCGTGCAGGCGCGCATGCGCACCGAGTTTGAACGCGCCGGAGTGTGGGAGCTGATGCAGCGGCGGATCAGTGCGGCGCGGTACACACGCGCGGGCGATCCGCTGCGGCTGGACTGCGGGTACCGGCCGAATGGCGTGGTGCGGCTGTTCCAGGCAGTGTCCTTGAGCGGAGATCTGGAAGGGGCGAAGGTGCTGGCCTTCTCCGCTGCCGATCTGGCGGATGGCGTAGCGCGGGTAGAGAGTGCGATGCTCGAGTTGACGGCGATTGTGGAGCCGCTGCGTGAGGTCGCGCACGATGTGGAGGAAGAGCAGGCAGCGTACCGGTATGGCGTGGAGACGATGGAGCGGCAGCGGATTCGCGTGTTGACGACGACGGACCTGGGGCGTGTCGCGGAGACAGCGCGGCGGGAGCTGCGGGTGTAACGAGTCGGCGCGCGGTGTTGGTGATATCCCACCCTAGCTTCACTAGGATGGGGCACCCGGCGTGGTCAGGACTAGACAAACAACTGCAGCTAAATGCAGAAAGATTGCAGAGAGATGGGCGAGGCCGACAAAGGCTTCGCCCTTTTGCTTTTTGGGTGAGCGACATGGATGAGGAGGCGGCGGGATGACGGTAGGAGAAAACGTACGCGGGCTGTGGCGCTGGGTGAGTTCGGTGAGTGCGGGAACGGCGGAGGTGGCGCTGCCGGCGCGGCGGACGCAGTTGCTGCCTTCGGTGCTGAATCCGTATCACGCAGGGCAGACGCTGCTGCCCAAGCCGACGCCAGAGAATCTGCGCCGGTTTGCCGAGACGCCGGTGGTGCGGAGGGCGATCAACCTGATCAAGGACCGCGTGGCAGCGATGCAGTGGCAGGTGCGGGTGCGGGCGGGCATGACCGGCGGCGCGGATGTGCAGGAGCGGCTGGCAGCGCTGCGCTGGTCGCTGGAGGAGCCGAACGAGAGCGACTCGCTGCGCACGCTGCTGGAGCAGGTGCTGGAAGACATGCTGGTGGGCGGCTTCGGTGCCGTGGAGATGGGGCTGACCGGGATGCAAGAGCGGCCGGTGGCACTGTGGCCGGTGGATGGGGCGACAATCCGGATCAATTCGCAGTGGAAGGGCGGCAATGAAGTGCCGCACTACGCGCAGGCGGGCCTGCTGCAGAGCCTGGACAAGGCAGTGCCGCTGGACGACGACCAGTTGATGTATATCCGGCTGAATCCGCGAACGCACACGCCGTTCGGGTTGGGACCGCTGGAGATTGCCTTCGAGACAGTGAACAGCCTGCTGAGTGCGCAGCGCTTTGCCGGAAAGCTGGCCAGCAACGCAGTAGTGCAGTACGCGCTGTGGCTGAACGAAGCCACGCCGGCCGAGCATGACCGGCTGATCCGCTGGTGGCAGGACGAGATCGAGGGCACGGGCAGGGTGCCGGTGCTGAGCACGGAGCAGAAGCCGGAGGTGCTGCGCTTTGGCAGCGGCACCGATGCCGACCTGCGGCTGGAGTGGCAGCGCTTCCTGATCCGCATGGTGGCGAATGCGTTTGGGCTGCCGCCGATGCTGCTGGGCCTGGAGAACGATGTGAACCGGGCGAGCTCGTCAGAGTTTGGCGATGAGGCGTTTCGCGGGGCGATTGTGCCGGTGGCGCGATTGATCGAGCAGCACATCACGCGGGATGTGTTCTGCAAACGGCTGGGATGGAGAGAGTTCGAGTTTCGGTTCACGGAGCTCGAGTCGCGGGATGAGTCGACCGAGTTGCATATCCAGATGGAGTTGCTGAAAGCAGGGGTGCTGACAGTGAGCGAGGTGCGGGCGCTGCGTGGGCTGGGAGCGCAGCTGGTGGAGCAGGCAGTGGAGCAGGCGCTGATAGAGGAGACGGAATGAAGCTGGAGGCCATGGCGGTGACGATGCCGCTGGTTCGGAACCATCCGAACCGGGTGCCGTTTGAGGGGATCCTGACTTATGTGGATGTGCCGAGTGACCGGGCGCCTTCGGGCTCGCGCGGCCGCAAGGTGGTGTTGACGCGGGCGGCAGCGGATGCAGCGCTGCCTTCCCTGCTGGGCATGGCGGTGGACTTCTGCCCCGGCTGGGATGGGCACGATGCACGCCGCAAGTGCGGCATTATCACGGACGCAGAGATTGAAGGGGCGCGGATTCGCGTGGCCGGCTATCTCTTCGGACGGGACTTTCCGGAGGTGGAGCGGCACTTGCGCTCGACACCGCCGGAGCAGATGGGCATGAGCTACGAGTTGGCCGATGCCCATGTCGAGGACATGCGGGCCACGGTGTGGCGGCTGACCAGGGTGACCTTTACCGGCGCAGCGATTCTGCTGCGCGACAAGGCTGCCTACGGACAGACGGCATTCAAGCTTACGCAGGCGCAGGCGCCCGGCCGGGAAGCACGGCCGCTGGCGGCACGGCGCGCCTGAGCGGCAGGCCAGGACGAAAACCATACAAGAGAGCGGGGAGACTATGGACGAGAGCGTAGGGATGTTCGAAGACAGCACGGCAATGGCGGACGGGATGGCGCGGCTGCAGGCAGCCGCCGAGCGACTGGAGAAGACGGTGGCGTGGCTGGAAGAGCGCCAGGCCACGATGACAGGCGATGTGGCGCGGATTGTGGCCACCGTGGATGCGGGTGCGGATGCCAGACAGCGCGAGCTGGAGCGGAAGCTGGAAGAGGCAGAGCAGCAGATTGCCGAGCTGAAGGCGCAGGCTGCTTCGCAACCTGTTGTCCCAGCTGCCAGCCAGAACAGCGGTCGCAGGACACTGCCGGCGGCAACGGTGCAGTTGCTGGCCAAGCAGGGCATTGGCAGCGTGGATGGACTGGAAGCTGGTTCGCTCGATGCTGCATTGAACGGGCTGAGCCTGGAGCAGCGGGTTGCAGTGAAGGCGCAGTTGGCTCGGGCTGGTGCCTTGGCTTAGCGCGGCAGCGACTCGTCGAAGAGGGCCTGATCCCACCCTACGCTTTGCGTAGGATGGGGCACCCGGAGTGGTGGCGGCACTATCGATGTGGCGGGTGCATGGCGGCTTGTAGCAGACCGCGTGCACCTTTTCTTGTTTTTGTAACAACGTTCGCTCTTTTGAGAGCAGAAGGAAGAACACATGAACGCACAGTTTCTGGATATTCACTCGGCTGCTGATTACATTGGACCCGGCGCGGTGGAGGTTCCCTATTACCAGACAGAGATCACCGACCTGGTTCGCCGCCGCGGCGTGTTTGGACAGCGCATCAAGCAGGTTCCGGCGACCGGGCATCCCTCGCGCTACTTCGAACAGACGTCGATCCCGAACCCGGGCACGGCGGGCTTTGTCGATCCGCGCAATATCTCACCAGCCGTGGTGAGCCCGACCCGGGTGGAGCGGAGTGTTCCGCTGAAGGGTCTGGTGGCGCAGCTGAACTACAACCTGTTCGACCTGGAGCTGGGTGCGCAACAGAAGCAGTTCGCGTACCTGCAGGCGAAGGACCTGATCGACACGGTGGATGGCGTGCTGCACTCGCACGATGTCGCACTGTGGAACGGCAACGATACTTCGTTGAGCGCTCCAACGACCACGCAGTACTTCGGCGCGGGCGCGCAGATTGCCGCGGGGGGCAATGCGACCACCATCGCAAATGGACAGAGCATTGTGGATGGGTTGAAGACGCAGATTGCCGAGATGGTGTCGAACAGCAACTTCGCCGTTCGCCCGACGGCTATCTATGCCAATCCGGTGCTGCTGGACCTGATCGATCGCGAGATGAAGAGTGAGTTCAATGTAGTGCTGAGCTCGCGTGAGATCACTGGCGGGTTCACGGTGAAGACGCTGTCGACCCAGGCAGGCGAGTTGCCGCTGATTCCGGAGTGGGCGCTGAGCTATACCGGCACCCCAGGTTCGGGCAATGCAACGCTGCCGGCGTACATCGTGACCGAGGACCTGATCGAGTACCACTGGCTGAGCGATGCATCGCCGCGCATCTTCCAGCTTGGCCTGCCCAACTCGCTGGCCTCGCAGTATGTGGTGGTGAAGTTCGGCGGCCTGGTGGTGAAGGGCGCGAATTATGCGCACGCACAGGTGACGGTCCAGCGCTAGATCCGGACGAGAGCTGCCCGAACCTGAGCAGCGACGGAAGGCAAACGGGCCGGCAGACGCCGGCCCGTTTGCTGGTGCAGAACCAATAGAGAGAGCACACACAGGAGCGCGCCGCGCGCAATGACTGCGGCGGGGGAGAGTGCGGATGGCCTACTTACAGGCGACCGAATATGAGAGCTATGGTCTGGCAGCCGACACGACGGATGACTGGATTGCGGTGGCTTCCGGGATGATGGACGCCTACTGCCGGCGCAGCAGCCTGATGGCGACGGAGTATGTGGAACGGCTGCGGGTGGTGGAAGGAAGCCAGACGGTGCGGCTGAGTTATCTGCCGCTGACAGCATTGGCGCCAGCGGCGTCGCCGCTGGTGATGCTGCGGGGACGGTATGCGCGACCGCGCCGGGGCGAGCTGGGACCCGTGGGGTTGACGGCGATTGCTTATGCGTTTTCGCTTCCCGGTGCGTGGACGCAGATCGATGTGACATCTGTCGACTACCTAAGCACGACGGGAGAGCTGACGCTGCCCTACAACGTGCTGGGGCTGCCCTACAGCGAGCTGGAGGCGACCTATACAGCGGGGTGCACGGTGATCCCCCAGCCGGTGAAGATTGCGTGCGCGCAACTGGTGAAGAACGCGCAGGCGACGCCGGGGCTGAACGTGAAGTCGAGCCGCCTGGACACGATGCAGATGCAGTACTTCTCCAGCTCATTGATGGACGAGCAGGTGAAGGCGCTGCTGCGGCCCTACGTGGCAACGAGGCTGGGCTAGGTGATGAGCGACCAGAGCGTGAGACCGAAGCAAAGAGGCTGGCAGCGCATGGCGGATACGCTACTGCGCTCGCTGGGTGGATCGGTGGCGCTGCTGCGGATGCCGGTAGCAGCGACCAGCGACATCGGGGAGCAGCTGGGTGCGCCTTCGGCGGGGTTCGCCGATCTTCCTGTAGGGCCGGCGGCCTTCCGCAAGTTGCGGGTGCTGCTGAATGACGGCAACCAGGCCAAGTACGAGCTGCTGCTGTCTGCGACAGCCGTGGAGGCACAGACCAGTTACCTGGGGCTGACGTCCGCCGAGGTGCTGTTCGCGATGGCGCTGGGGGTCACGGTTGCAGGGGAATTCTTTGTGATTGAAGGCGTGTCCTTCACCAGCGCGGCAGGGCTGGCCAGCCTGTACCGGCTGTTACTGCGCAGCGCCGACAACCAGACATATTGAGGGGATGACGGATGAAGAAGGCACGAGATTCTTTCTACGTGGCGCTGCGTGACCGCCTGCAGGCGCTGAATCCGGCGCGGCAGGTGATGGTGCGCGGCGTGATGCGGCCTGGGGTGCTGGTGGAGGAGAACGAGAGCTTCGCCGCGACCATGCCGGACAACGTGTTCGTGCTGCGCTGGACCGAAGTACAGGCGGACGATCAGCACGCGCTGGTGGTGGTGCGCCAGACCTGCGAGATCCACTACCAGAGCGCGGGCACGGCTACCGCCGGCGGCCTGGATCGCGGCGCATTGATGGCAGCCATGGATGTGGAGCTGTTGTCCATTCTGCAACCATCACGCGCGCAAAAGATGGATTACAGCGCAACCCCACCGGCAGACCTGGGCACGCGAGTGCTCTGGAATATGGCGGACTTTGCGCCAGTGCAGCGCGAACGCGACCGGCTGGCGCGGAAGGCGGAGATTGTGGTGATGAGCTACGAGAAGGTGGGAGAGGCATGAGCACGACGGCAGTAGTGATGCAGCCTGGTTTGCCGCCCGCGGTGCGGCGGGTGCGTGCGTACTTCGCGCCGGTGAATCGTTCGACTGGAGCACCGGCCATGTTCGATGCCAGCACCGCTGCTTCGTTCGATCCGGATGCGCCGCCTGCTCCCTGGGTGGATCTGGGTTGGGTGGAGGGCTTCACGCGCAGTTCGCAGACGAAGATGCAGACGGTAGAGACTGGTGCGCCCGGGGCCGTGTTGCTGCAGGCAAGGCAAAGTGTGGGCGCCACGGTGAGCATGAACTTCGAGCGCTGGTCGAAGCTGACGATGGCATTGACCTGCGGCACGCAGCAGACCAATGTGCTGAAGCCGGGCGGGGCGCCGGTGACGATTGCAGCGGCAACTTCGACGGCGACGTTTCTGAGCACGCCGGGTGGGGCTGGGTCCATTCAGGTGGGCGACATGATCGCGGTCGACGCGGATTACAGCGGACAGACGGGCTACATCGGTGCGGGTGCTGCCGGGGCTTACCTGACAGCGGCAGCCAGCGGAGATGTGGATCGAGTGCGGCGAGTGACGCTGAACGTGGGACGCGTGACTACCATCCTGCCGACGGGTATGCAACTGGCGGAGCCGCTGCTGGCGGGGACTCCTGTCGCGGGCATGCAGGCAGCCGCGGTTGCTGCGTTTGAGGATCGCGAGGGTGGCAGCTTCTTCCAGGAATGGTCGGGGCTGTTCTGCATGCAAGGCGAACAGGGGGACGCGCTGTTCTTCTACTATCCGCGGCTGCAGGCGATGAGCGGAGCGGCGGAGGAAGCGGCTGTGCTGGCGGCCCCGTTGTCGCACCTGCTGCTGGCTGGACGCTTCCTGGCCTTGGCCGTGCAGGACCCGATGGACGGAGCGCGAGTGTGCTGTTACCGCAGTTATCTGCCGGCCGCGAACGCACGGATATAGAGCAGTAGCCAAGGAGAACGAGAGCGTGAAGATCACGATCGATAACTTCGACGGCAGCGGCGCGGTGGATTATTCCGGAGCGCTGAGTGGCGCCAACCCGCTGACCATTACGCGAAGCTTGAATCGGCCGAGCCATTGCCTGTTGACGCTTGCAATGGGCAGCGCGGCGATGCCGGTGCATGGCGCGCGCATAGTGACGACGGCGGATGACGGCACGATTCTGTTCACCGGCTATGTGACGGCTACGCCTGAGGCTGTCTATGCCGGTGAGAGCACAACTGGTCCGGCTTACACCTGGCGAGTGGCCAGCGCGAGCGATGAGATTCTGCTGGACGCAACGGTGAGCAGGCGCGTGGTCGACTGTGTGGCAACTACAGCCGGCACGATGCTGGAGCGCATGACTGCGCGTGCCGGCATTGCGCTGCCCGCGACAGGCGATGCCCTCTCCACCATAGTGGGAGGCTTCCAGCCGCGGACTGGCAAATCATGGTCTGCGAATGCGGGCGCGCTTGCGAGTGCGGCACGCGCTTCCTATCGGGCGCTGAACGGCACGGTGCAATTCACTGCATTGGGCGACCAGGTGCATACGCTGGATGAGAGCGACGGCAGTCTGGACCGGGGCGCGCTGCGAGGGGCACGCGTGCGGCCTGGGATAAGCGATGTGACCCTGTATGGCAAAGAAGAGCCGCAGACCTACGTCATGGAGATCTTTCAAGGAGACGGCATCACCGCGGCCTTTGCATTGAGCGAATCGCCATTGTGGGAGAAGGCTTCACTGCTGACCGACAAGTTTACCGGTCCGCAGATTGATCCACACGTGTGGACCGTGGCAGACGGGGGCGGCCATGTCTCCTTGACGTCGCGCGGGTTGACCTTCAGCGGAGGCCAGAGCGGCGCCGCCGGAAGCACTGTGAGCGCAGTGGATACGGTGGAGATGGGCGGCGTCCTTACGCTGGAATTGAGTGGCGTCATCGTGGATGGGCTGGGCGAGGGATATGCCGGGATGGCGAATGGGTCGCTTGACCCGGCAAGCATGTTCGCCGGGTTTCATCTTCGCCCGAATGGGACAGCCGTCGTGGTGGCGCCGGTGGTTCTGGGTGTAGAGGCGGGAGCATCGGCAATTTTGCAGATTGGCCACACCTACACGCTGCGTCTGCGCTTCCACTGCAAGGACCGCCAGCGTGCACTGCAGAACTACAGTGTTGGAGGAGCAGACGGTGTGGTGCGCCTGGGCGGGCAGAGGCTGAACGCTGGCGCGGACCTGGTGATGGAAGTCCAGGAGACCACGGGCGGCGGGTTAATGCCCGCAGTGGTTCTGTATGACGGCTCGGTTCTTCAGGCGCCCACGCTGTGTATTCCGGTGGCGATGAACAGCCTCAACTTTCTAGGCAGTGTGGCGAGCCTGGACCTGACGCGGCCAGGCGATGTGTGGGTACGGGTTGCGAACAGCGGCTCCGCGGCCGCCACGCAGCAGCTGGGGCTGGCTGCACAGTCTGCTCAGGCGAACATCAGCAGTACGGGCAGAATGAGCTTTTATCCTGGTAGTGTACCTGCCACGGGATCGTGGATCACAGTGAATTACAGGTTGGGTGGCCGATCCGTGGCGCGCATGGCATCGAGTCCTGCGACAACAGGCGCATCGGCAGGCAGTCTGATTGTCACCGCAGAGCATCCCGAGACGCGGAGCTCCGCAGACTGCGAAAATGCCGCGCTGGCTCTACTGTCCTCATCCACCTGGACGGATGGTGCGTGGAAGGGCAGCTACAGCTACTGGAATGTGCAGCCGCCTGGAGATGTATGGCCCGGCGATCTGCTCCAGGTGAATGCTCCGTCGATGGGCGTGACGAGCGGGCTGCTGGTTCGCAGCGTGGAAGTTCGCGGGTATGCATCCTTACCGGAGCTGTTGCATTACACGGTTGGCCTTGCGAATGAGTGGGCGGATCCGGTGTCGTTGCGAGTGGGAGATGCGGCTCCGGTCAATGCATGGCTGCCGCCCATTGCACTGACTGCGCCCGTGGCCCTGGATTCGCTACGCGACCTGTCAATTGCGGTGACGACAACGCAGATTCAGATTCAGGCGGGCAGGAACGCTCCTGTGGGCGGCGGCTTTGAGGTGAGGCGCAGCGACTGGAAGTTTGGTGCAGGCGACGGCGCGGACCTGGTGCTGCGCAGTCCCGTGCCGAACTTCACTATTGTTCGCGAGGCGCCGGTCGAAAGATACTTCGTCCGCATGTATGACGGGGCGGCGCCACCGAATTACTCGCGCTTTTCCAGCGCAACCTTCATCAACGCAGCAACGCAATAGAATCTGGATGGAAGTGGGATGGAGATGATGAGTACCTTTGAGGCCCAGGTGCTGGCGGACCTGAGCGTGGTGAAGAGTCAGATGGCGTCGCTGCTGGGCGATGGTCAACCAGGGCGGCTAAGCCTGCTGGAAGAACGGGTAGAACGGCATGAGCTGAGTGTGCAGCGGGTGAAAGGCTTTGCGGGGGCAGTGGGATTGCTGTTCACGCTGGCGCACCTGGCGATTGAGTGGCTGCGGCCGCACTGAGCCGTCTTCGCGATAACTCGCACGTATAATGCGACGATGGCGCGCTCTCCCTTGGTCGGTGTGGTGATGGGCAGCAGAAGCGACTATGCGACCATGGAGCCTTGCGTGGAGCTGCTGCGGGAGTTCGAGATTGCCTTTGAAACAAGGATCGTCTCCGCGCATCGCACGCCGGATTTGCTGTTTCGCTATGCGGAAGAAGCGGAGGGGCGCGGGCTGAAGGTGATCATCGCCGCGGCTGGTGGCGCCGCGCATCTGCCTGGTATGCTGGCTGCCAAAACGCTGGTCCCGGTGCTGGGCGTACCCGTTCCGGCAACCGCCATGCAAGGTATGGATGCGCTGCTCTCGATTGTGCAGATGCCCAAGGGAGTTCCAGTGGGCACGCTGGCGATCGGCCGGCCTGGCGCGGCAAATGCCGCGTTACTAGCGGCGGAGATTCTGGCAAACCAAGACATTGAATTACGGCAGCGGCTGCGGGCCTGGCGCGAGAGCCGCATGCGCGAGGTGCTGGCGGAGGAACTACAGCAGTGAGTGCAATCCTTCCTGGAGCGACGATAGGGATCCTGGGCGGTGGGCAACTGGGTCGCATGACGGCCATGGCCGCACGTTCACTGGGCTATCGCATTCAGGTGATGGACCCGAATCCATCCTGTCCTGCGCGATTTGTGGTGGATGCCTGCTTTGAAGGCGGTTGGGATGATGCCAAAGCAGCGGCCGGACTGGCACGAGGATGCGACGTGGTCACGCTGGAGATCGAACAGCTTGCCCTGGATAGTTTGCGGGCCGCAGAGAAGTATGCGCCGGTGCGGCCCGGTGTGGAGCTGCTGGCAATCATTCAGGACCGCATCGCGCAGAAGGAGTGGCTGGTCGCCCACCAACTGCCGGTGGGGCCATTTCGCGCCGTGCGATCCGCCGCGGAGTTGGATGCGGCACTGGTCGCGTTTGGCCGCGACTGCTTCGTGAAGAGCGCTCGCGGTGGCTACGATGGGCGCAGCCAGATACGTTTCACTCGGCGGAACACGGAGTCCGCAGGCCTGGCATGGCGCGCGCTGGGCGAACGCCCCTGCATCGCAGAGCAGGCGATTCCTCTCGATCGCGAGATCTCAGTAATGGTGGCGCGTACTCCCTCCGGCGGCATCAAGAGCTTTCCCTCCGCAACCAATCACCACGAACAACAGATCCTTGCCTGGAGCGTGATCCCATCTTCCATCCCCGCAGCACTGGAAGCGGAGGCGCAGCGAATCGCATGCTCGGCTGCCGAAATGCTGGCGCTCGAAGGACTTCTGGCGGTCGAAATGTTTGTAACGCGCAGCGGCGAGTTGCTGATCAACGAGATGGCGCCGCGGCCGCACAACAGCTATCACGCGAGTGAACGAGCCTGTGTCACCAGCCAGTTCGAGCAGCATGTGCGAGCTATCTGTGATCTGCCGCTGGGCGATGTCGAAGTGCTGCGACCGGCGGCCATCGCGAATCTACTGGGCGACGTCTGGGCAGCTGGCGAGCCACGCTTTGACCGCGCGCTCGAGGTTCCAGGGGTACGGCTTCATCTTTACGAGAAGCACTCCCCGCGGCCCGGGCGCAAGATGGGTCACCTCTCTGCTATCGGGCAGACCCCAGAAGCCGCCGTCGAGCGCGTTCTGGCAGCGAAGGCTCTGCTCTAAGCAGAAAGAGGCGGACCCAAAGGCCCGCCTCTGCTTGCGATGGAACCGGCTTAGCCGATCTCTTCCGACCAGTTCTCCAGATACTTCTTCACCTCGCCCATGAATTTGCCGGCATCGGCACCGTCGATGATGCGGTGATCGAAGCCCAGCGTGAGGCGAATGACATGGCGGACAGCAATCGAATCGTTGCCATACTCATCCGTCAGCACCGTCGGCTCCTTGAACAAACCGCCCACGCCCAGGATGGCTGACTCTGGTTGATTGATGATCGGTGTTCCGAACTGTTCTCCGAAGATTCCGGGATTTGTAATTGTGATTGTGCCAGACCCCACTTCGTCCGGCTTCAGCTTCTTGCCACGCGCACGTTCCGCCAGATCCGCAATGGATCGTGCGATCCCGAGGAAGCTTTTCTCCTCCGCCTGCTTGATCACCGGCACGATCAATCCCCAGTCGAGTGCCACCGCGATGCCGACGTTCACGTTCTGGTGATAGCGGATAGCGTCGCCCTCAAGCGAGGCATTGATGATTGGCGTCTTGCGTAGCGTGGCAACGATGGCCCGCGTGATGAATGGCATATACGTCAGCTTTACGCCATTGCGCTGCTCGTACTTCGACTTCTCTTTTTCACGCAGCTTCACGATGCGCGTCAGGTCCACCTTGAACACTGTGTGGACGTGCGCGTTGGTCCGCTTGGAATCCAGCATGCGCTGCGCAATGATCGAGCGCATGCGCGTCATCGGTACCAGATCACCCGGCGCCGCACTTGAGACTGGCGCGGCTGCTGGCTTCGGGGCCGGGGAAGAAGACCCGCTGCCCGCGGGTGCGGCTGGCGTTGCAGTGGTCTTCTGTGCTCCACCCTTCTCCATAAACTGCAGCACATCATCCTTGGTGATGCGTCCGCTCGATCCAGTGCCCGGCACCTGGCGCAGATCCAGCTGATTCTCCTTGGCTATCTTCCGCACCAGCGGCGAGGAGCGCAGTCGCTCGCCATGCGCGGCAGTCGCTGAGTCGCCTGCGGGAGCAGGAGCGGGTGCCGGCGGCGCATCTGTTGTTGAAGTCAAGGGTGCCGCAGATGGCGCGCTCGCTGTGGGAGCGCTTGTGCCCGCTGCTCCGCCGCCGATCACGGCGACGACGGTGTTGATTTGCACCGTGCTTCCTGCCTCGACCTTGATTTCCGAAAGCACACCGCTGGCTGGCGAAGGAATCTCTGCGTCCACCTTGTCCGTGGAAATCTCAAACAGCGGCTCATCCCGCTGCACGCTGTCACCGGGCTTCTTCAGCCACTTGGTGATGGTGCCCTCGAAAATGGACTCGCCCATCTGCGGCATCACCACATCCGTACCCATGCCGGCCGCAGCATTCAGTGCCGCAGAGGTAGGTGCAGCCGCACGCACCGTCTCCTGCTTCCTCGCTTCTGGCTTGGCTTCCTGCCTCGCTTCTGGCTTGGCCTCCTGCTTCGCCTCTTGCTTCGGCGGTGCAGGCGTCGCAGGATTCTCCGCTGCTGGCGCGCTGGCCGCTGCGCTGCCTGCTTCGCCAATCGTCGCAACCACTGTGTTGATCTGCACCGTCGCGCCGGCCTCTACCTTGATCTCTGCCAGCGTTCCGCTCGCCGGCGATGGAATCTCCGCGTCGACTTTATCGGTCGATATCTCAAAGAGCGGCTCGTCCCGCTGTACGCTGTCTCCGGCCTTTTTCAACCACTTGGTGATGGTTCCCTCAAAGATCGACTCGCCCATCTGGGGCATGATGACATCCGTCGGCATGTTTCCCTTTCCGCCTTCCATTACGCGGAGCGCGACGCGCCCGCCAACTCGATCATAGAGCCCGCCTCGCCTCTCAGCAGGGCCATCCGGACTGTTTGCCTTTAGTACGCCACCAACCGCCGCGCCTCGCGCACCACGTCGGCTACCTTCGGGAGGAACTCCTTCTCCAGCGGCGGCGAAAACGGTACAGGCGAATCCATCGCGGTGATACGCACGATCGGCGCATCCAGCGCGTCAAAGGCCTCTTCATTGATGATGGCCGCGATCTCGCCCGCTATGCCGCCAGTCTTCGTATCCTCGTGCAGCACGATCACCCGGTTCGTCTTCTCTACCGTCGCCGCAATGGCTGCGTTGTCCAGCGGCAGCAGCGTGCGCAGATCCAGGATCTCGAGTTCAATGCCTTCCTTGCTCAGGATCTCTGCCGCCTCTTCCGCCACATACACCATCGCAGCGTACGTGATGACGGAGACATGCCGCCCCTCGCGATGCACGCGCGCCTTGCCAATCTCGACCGTATAGTCCTCGGTGGGCAGCTCTTCCTTCACCCGCCGGTACAGATACTTGTGCTCGAAGAACAGCACGGGATTGTTATCGCGAATCGCCGACTTGATCAGGCCCTTCGCGTCCCGCGCCGTAGCCGGGCAAATCACCTTCAGCCCCGGCGTGTGCACATAGAACATCTCCGGATTCTGCGAGTGGAATGGGCCGCCGCTTACGCCGCCGCCGGAAGGACCACGCAGCACCAAGGGCGCCGGGGCACCCCAGCGATAGTTGCTCTTAGCCAGGATCTGCACAATCTGCGAGTGGGCCGAGCTGATGAAGTCCATAAACTGGAACTCAGCCACGGGCCGCAGCCCGGTCAGCGACGCACCATAGGCAGCGCTGGCGATCGCCATCTCGGAGATGGGCGTGTCCACCACGCGCTCCGTGCCGAAGCGCTGCACAAATCCCTCCGTCACCTTGAACGCGCCGCCATATACGCCTACGTCTTCGCCAATCACAAAGACGCGCGGGTCACGCTCCATCTCTTCCCACAGCCCCTGCCGGATCGCCTCTAAATACGTAACTGCCGCCATGCCTTCTCTCGTCCTCGCGTGTCCGCTTCGTCTATCTGGACACTGTATGTGTGCGCTCTATTTGTAATGCGTGATCGCGCTGGACTCGGCCAGCTTCGCGCTCGCATTGGCGTTCTGCACGCGGACCTCGCCATACTTCAGCGGAATGTCCGTCGCATTGTCGAAGTACACGTCCTTCCCCGCCTCAGCCGAGTCGGGCATGGGCGAGGCCTCGGCAAACGTGCGCTCCTCATCCATCAGTTGGTCCACATCCGCCTGAATCTTCTTCGACTCTTCCGCCGTCAGCCAACCGCATTCCATCAGATACTGCTCCATGCGCTGGATCGGATCGCGCCGCTTCCATTACTCCTTCACGCCAGGCGGCACATACACTGCCGCATCGTGCATGGCGTGGCCCTTCATACGCATCAGCTTTGCTTCAATCAACGAGGCGCCTTCGCCGCGATAGGCGCGCTGCACCGCCTCATAGGTCGCGTCGTATATCTGATTGGCATCGGTGCCATCCACAATGACGCCTGGAACGCCGTAGCCGAGCGAGCGGTCCGCCAGGTCCTTGCAGGCAAACTGCAACTCCACCGGTGTCGAGTACGCCCACAGGTTGTGCTCCACCATCAGCACCACGCCCAGCTTCTGTACCGCTGCAAAGTTGAAGCCCTCATAGGTGGGCCCGGTCGACTGTCCACCGTCGCCGATGTACGCCAGGCACGCAATGTTCTTGCCCTGGATGCGAGCGCCCAGCGCCACACCAGCGCACACGCTGATAGAGTCGCCCAGGTGCGAGATGGGTGCGATCACGTTCAGCTTGCGCGGATCGCCATAATGCGACCCGCTATCCCGCCCCTTCGTCGGCGAGCCGGCCTTGGCCATGTACTGCATCATGGTGTCGCGCGGCCGGAAGCCCTTCACAATCATCGAGCCCTGGTTGCGGATCATCGGTCCCAGCCAGTCGTCCTCGCCCAGCGCATACGCGGATGCGCAGGAGCAGGCCTCCTGCCCCAGGCTCAGATACAGCCCGCCAATCACCTTGCTCTGCTTGTACATCCGCTCCAGCGAGTCTTCCATCTTCCGGTTTGTAATCATCAGCCGGAAGATGTCCAGCGACTGCTCGCGGTTCAGATACTTCGAGGGACGGAGCGGCGGCGGCTCGGCAGTCGTCTCCCCCACTACCTTGTAGTGGTAGTTCCCGTCGACCCACTCGCCCTCAATGTGAAAGGGCAGCTGCTCCAGCCGGTAGTCTGGAATGCCGTTCGGATTCTTGGTGGGGGGAGGGACGGACGGCTTGGAGCCGTTCGACGTCTTTGGTCTCCCATTCGTAGCGCCCGGTGCGGGCTCCACTGCCTTCACTTCCGTTTTTCTACTCGCCATTGCCCAGCGATCCTGGTCGGTCGGTACCGAACTGCTCATTTTATGCCAAAAGCAGGGACGGGGTATCCGGCACGCTTACAACTCTCGTGCAACAGCATTGGCCGCATCCCTAAGATCAATGGCCGGCCATCGCGCGCTTCAAAGCTCCGCACCCGCTCGCATCAAGTCTTCCACCCGTTCCAGCCACAGCATCTGCGCGCCGAATACGCGGCCAAACTGACGCGCCACTCGCTCCGCCGCCGTCATCAACGACAGGTCTGTGCCCGTGCTCTCCTGCTCCAGGCTGGTCACCGCGCGATCCGCGATCCCACAAGGCACAATCCAATCGAAGTCCTTCAGGTCTGTCGTGACATTCAGCGCAAAGCCGTGCGAGGTGATGCCCCTCGACACATGGATGCCGATCGCGGCAATCTTCCTCTCCTCCACCGCACCGTTTGCCACTGTCCACACCCCGGTGCGCCCCGCCACCCGGGCAGTCACCACCCCATAGTCGGCCATCGTGCGGATCAGCGCCTCTTCCATCTGCCGCACAAAGTCCACCGGCCCTAGCCGCTTGCCCGATCCGCGCAACTCTCCGCGCAGGTCAAAGATTGGATAGCCCACCAGCTGTCCCGGTCCGTGATAGGTCACATCGCCGCCGCGATCCGTCTCCACCAACTCCACGCCGCGCGCCGCCAATGCCGCTTCATCCAGCAGCACGTGCTCGCGGCCGGCATTGCGTCCCAGCGTCAGTACTGGCGGATGCTCCAGCATCACCAGCACATCGCCAATCGCGCCCACCTTGCGCAGGCCCACGAGCCGCTGCTGCAAAACCAGCCCTTCGCGGTACGCCACGCGACCCAATGAAAGAACCGAAAGCACCATACGGATAACGCGACGCCCACTCCCGTCATCCATTCTGTCACTGGCGCGCCATTTTCGTGGCGCGTTAGGCTGAGCACAGACAGTTGTAGGAGAGGGCTCCCCCGAAGATGATCACCATCTGCCGCACTGCTCGCGCTTGTCTGCTCGTCCTGCTCTTTCTCGCAGCAGGCGCCGCTGTAGCCCGCGCTCAAACCGGCTTGTATGCGGAGTTCGGCGGTTCCAAGATCGACGCGCCCAGCGACGACTGGATCTACGGCCCCACCTTCGGCGTCTACTCGGACTTCCTGCCATTGCCCTTCGTGCATGTCGGCGCGGATCTGCGCGGCTCCGTCCTCGGAATCAGCCAGACCACCACGCTCTACAGCGGTCTGATCGGCCCGCGCGTCTCCGTGCATCCCCACGTGCTCCCCATTAACCCCTACATAGAGGCACTGGCCGGCATCGGCTATTACGACCTGGGCGCAAATCAGGGCAGCAACACCAAATTCGAATACCAATTCCTCGGCGGCATCGACCACACTATCTTGCCTCGCCTCGACTGGCGTGTCGTCGAGTTCTCCTACGGCGGCCTGTCTGTTTTCAACGGCAGCCTGCACCCCAAGACCATCAGCACCGGCCTGGTCCTCCGCCTACCCTGACCTGATGTCCAATACGCCCGGTCATCCTGAGCAAGGCGGAGGGTGGGTCTTCTCGACTTCTATCCTGCTTTACCAAGTCCCGGGTGCCCCATCCTACGCAACGCTAGGGTGGGTGGATCAATCCGAGCCCGCCGCCCCGCGCCGCGACCGCAGCGCCGCCATGCGCAGCTTGTTGCCGCATTGCTCCAGGCTGCACCAGGCCCGCTGCCCACCCTTGCTGGTGTCATAGAAGAACAGCACACACTCCGGGTTGCGGCACCTGCGCAGCCGCCGCAGATCGTCCTTGGCCACCATCTCCGCAAAGGACGCAGCAATCGGCGCGAGAAAGTCTGCCGCTGCAACGAACCGCCGCTCTACCAGCAACCGGTACCCGTCGCCCGCTCGCGCTAATCGCCGGTGCCCAGTATCGCGCTCAAGGTAGGCATTCGTCTGCTTCAGCAGGGCCGCCGGCACCGGCTTGCCCGCCGCCAGCCTCGCTATCCCTCTGTGCAGTTCGGCCCGATACCGCCGCGCCTCTTCCATCCATGCAGTAGGCAAGCGCACCTCCGCGCCTTTCCCGCTCACCAGTCCTGCCTCCCGCAGCCATTGCCGCAGAGCCTCCGCATCCCCCAGCAACTCCAGCGGCTCGCCCTCCACTGCCACCTCAGTATTGATAAAGTCCAGCACTGCTCGATTGCCGATCCAAAAATAGCGGCTCACTTTTGTAACCTCGCAGCCAATGTTCCATCTCATGTTACAGCTAATTGATGTTTTACATGAATGTACCCGGCGCGACGGAGCGTCGGCGAACAGAAAAGAGGAGTTCCATGGCACGTCTCAAGACCATCGATCCCGCAACCAGCACCGGCCAGGCCAAAGAGCTGTTGGACGCGGTGCAGGAAAAGCTCGGCCTCGTCCCCAACATGACCAAGGTCATGGCAAACTCGCCCGCCGTTCTCGGCGGCTACCTCGCCTTTAGTGGCGCCCTCGCCAGCGGCACCCTGGACGCCAGGCTGCGTGAGCAGATCGCGCTCATCACCGCGCAGCAGAATGGCTGCGAGTACTGTCTCTCCGCTCACTCCCTGCTGGGCCAGATGGCCGGCCTCAACAAGCAACAGCTGCTTGACAGCCGCCGCGGCAACGACAGCTCGCCCCGCAACGCCGCCGCCCTCCAGTTCGCCAAGCAGGTGCTCGACAGCAAAGGCAGGGTCAGCGATCAACAGATCGAGGACATACGCAAGGCTGGGTTCTCTGACGGCGAGATCGCCGAGATCATTGCCGGTGTCGCCCTCAACGTCCTTACCAACTACTTCAACACCGCGGCCCAGGTCGACGTCGACTTTCCCAGGATCCCGCTCGCCCTCTAAACTGTGCAGCAGTCGGGTCCCCCATCCGTACGCACAGCATCGGGTGGGTGGGTCTTAACCATCCCCACCGTCAGGAAGGAATCTCCATGGCACAACCCATCGTCCCTCCCTTCACCGACCCCGAACAGGCCGCGCGCAAAGTCCAGATCGCGGAAGACCTCTGGAACACCCGCGACCCGGAGCGCGTCGCTGCCGCCTATACCGAGGACTGCCAATGGCGCAATCGCGCCGAGTTCCTCTCCGGCCGCTCCGCCATCACCGCCTTCCTCCGCCGCAAGTGGGACCGCGAGCTCGACTACAAACTCCGCAAGGAACTCTGGGGATTCCGCAACAACCGCATGGCGGTGAAGTTCTTCTACGAGTGGCACGACGACAGCGGCCAGTGGTACCGCAGCTACGGCAACGAGCTTTGGGAGTTCGCCGACAACGGCCTGATGCAGCGTCGCGAAGCCAGCATCAACGATCTACCCATCCGCCCCGAAGACCGCACCCTCTGATATGGGTGCCCCATCCTACGCAAAGCGTAGGGTGGGGCCTCACCATCGCGATCAACACACAGGCACTTGAGCGTGGCCTTCGTCACCTTGCCCTGGCCGGTCGCCTCACGCGACACTGACCCCATGCCACGTCGCATGCTCGGGCTCCTGCTCTCCTGCATCTCTGCGATCGCGGCCCACGCTCAAGCCGCCCTTATTCCCCATGAACTCCCCGGCCCCGACGGCAAAACCATCACCCTCTCGCTCCCCCGCGACTTCAACATCACCGTCGCGCTCAGCGGCCTGCATCGCGTCCGCTTCTTCACCCAGGCGCCCGACGGCCGCCTCTTCGTCACCGACATGTACGACCGCACCGACAATACCCGCGGTGCCATTTACATCCTCGACGGCTGGAATCCCGCACGCCACACCTTCGCGCGCGCTATCCCCTACCTCCAGCACCTGCGCAACCCCAATAACCTCGCCTTCTACACCGGCGCCGAAGGACAGTCCTGGCTCTACCTCCCGCTCACCGACCGCCTCATCCGCTATCGCTATCACGCCGGTGACTCCGCACCCACCAGCGCACCCCAAGTACTCGCCCGCTACCCCGGCTACGGCCTCAGTTACAAATACGGTGGCTGGCACCTCACCCGCACGGTCGCCTTCGGCCAGCTCCGCAATGCAAATGGCGGCATCGAAGACAAGCTCTTCGTTTCCGTCGGCTCCTCCTGCAATGCCTGCGAGGAGAAGGAGGCCATCCGCGCCACCCTCTCCGTCATGAACCCCGACGGCACCAACCAGCACATCGTCGCGAAGAACCTGCGCAATGCCGTTGGCCTGCATTGGTCTGCAATTGATGACACGCTCTACGCCAGCAATATGGGCGCCGACCAGCTCGGCGACCGCGCCCCCGAGGATCCCTTCCTCGCCATCTCCGCGCAGCAGATTGAGCACGCCCTCGCCACCAACACGCCGCTCGACTACGGATGGCCCTACTGCTACTACGGCGCCGGCACCATCCACCCCGACCCGCACTTCGGCACGCTGCCCAACGCCCATTGCGACCAGGTGCCGCCCACCTTCACCACCTTCGCTGCGCACAGCTCCCCGCTCGGCGTCGAGCAATTCCCCACGCAGGATCCCTTGCTCCGCGGCAGCTTCCTCATCGCGCTGCACGGCGCCGGCCACCCACGCATCGGCGCCGGCTACAAGATCGTCCGCTTCACCGCAGCCGACCGCACCCCACACGACTTCCTCACCGGATTTCTGGAACGAAAGGGCCCACAGCCCCACGTGCTCGGCCGTCCCTGCGGCATCTTCCGCATCGGCCCGGACACCTTCCTGCTCGCCGACGACATCGCCGGGCGCATCTACAGCATTTATCCCGTGGCCATCTACCCTGCAGCCCACTCCAATACGTCACACGAATGATGACGTATCAGCCAAACCGGCTCACGTCCAGCCCCAGCTCCCAGCTCTCGTTCTCCTTCAGCATCTCGTCCCAGGTGAACTCGCGCCCTGTGTACGCCGCACGCCGCCCCAGAATGCAGCTCAGCGCGCTCTCCACCCCGGCCGCAATCTGGTTGTGATGGTTGCCGCTGGTAATGCTCTCGATGAACCCGCGATCCTTCTCGCGGTCCGCATGCGCCAGGTTGTCGCTGAACGCGCCATTCACAGCAAACTTTGCTGGTGCCGTAGCATCCGTCGCCGCCGGCTTGTCGCCCTCTGCTTCCTGCCACGTCCACGCATTCTTTCCCAGGATGCGCAGCGGGCCGCTGTATGGAGCCTCCGCCATCCCATCCGCCCCGTAGATCCGCTCGGACACATCGAACCCGAAGTCGCCAAACTGCGTGGACGAGAAGCTCACATGCACATTTTCTGGATACGTATAGTCCACCTGATAGTTGTCCCAGGCATTCCCCGCATGCGTCAGCACATTCCGTCCGCCCGTCGCTGCCGCCTTCAGCGGATGCGTCCCCAAAATCCAGTTGCATACATCGATCACGTGAATGTTCTGCTCCAGCAGAATGTCGCCGGACAGCACCCGATCCCACAGCCAGTCGCGCAGCCGCACCTCGTCCGCCGGCATCCCCGGCCGCTCCGGATACACCGACGCGGGCGCGTTGTAGTGCGCCGTAATGCTCGCAAGCTTCCCCAGCGCGCCCTCATGGATGCGCCGCACGATCTCCACAAAGGGCGGCGCGCTGCGGATCTGGAACCCCACATCTACGCTCACCTTGCCCGCCACCCGCTTCGCAATCTCCAGCGCTCGCCGCGTCTGCGCCACATCCACGCCCACCGGCTTCTCGCAGTACGCATGCTTGCCCGCTGCCACTACGGTCTCCAGGTGCTCGACATGGAACCACGGCGGCGTGGAGATCTGCACCGCATCCACATCCTTCGAATTCGCCAGCTCTTCCACCGCGCGATGCCCATGGAAGGTCAGCCGTGCATCGATCGCCGGCTGCCCCAGCGAAGCGTGCAGCGCATCGAAGTGCGCCTTGCCCGCCGCCAGCTTGTCTGGAAAGATGTCTGCCAGCGCCACCACCCGCGCTGTCGTGTTCTTGGCAAACGACTCCGCTACTGAAGTGCCGCGATTGCCGCAGCCCAGCAGCCCTAGCCGCACCGCAGAGTTGGCTGCATAGCCAAACGCCGTGCTCGGCTTTACCAACAGCAAACCCGAGGCCGCCGCCGTCCCCGCCAGAAACTTCCGTCGATCCATCGTGCCAAGCCTCCCCGGCTGCGTTTATGTAACGGATGTAAGCACCTTCTCCAGATACTGCTTCTCCCGCCGCACATCCTCAATCTGCTGTGGCCCGTCGGTCTCCCGCTCAATCGTCACCGCGCCTGCGTAGCCCGCCTTGCGCAGGCCCGCGAAAACCTTCGCGAAATCCACCAGCCCGGTGCCGATCAGCACCTCTTCCCCCAGCTTGTCCGGATCGGTCGGCCACCGCCCATCCTTGGCGTGGATGCTCTTCACATGCGGCCCCAGGATCGCCACCGCGTCCACCGGGTTCGCCTTGCCATACAAAATCAGGTTAGCCGTATCCAGGCCCACGCCGACATTGGGCTGCCCCACATCGCGAATTGCCCGCGCCATCGTGGTCGGCGTCTCCTGCCCCGTCTCCATCAGGAACTGCTGCCCATGCGCGCCGCAGTGCTCCGCCACCTCGCGGATCGCGGCCACCGCCTCCTTGTACATCGGGTCTGCCGGATCCTCCGGAATGAACCCGCAATGCGTCTGCACCTGCGGCACCCCCAGCAGCTTGGCAAAGTCGGAGACCTGCTTCAGAGCGTCGATGCGCGCAGCCCGCGTCGCCCGCGGTACCAGCCCAATGGTCGAAGGCCCTTGCAGAAAGTCCCACTTCAGCGGCGGCGGCCCCACCACCTCCACCGCCGTCGCCGTCACCTGGTACTTCGTCAGCAAGCCCTTCAACTCCGCCGCCAGCGCCGGCGTGAACCTGCCGAGGTACGCATCCAGTGACAGGAAGCAAGTAGCAAACCCCAACTCATGCACCCGCCGGATCGTCGCCTCCGGCCCATCGGCAGGCTTGATCAGCAAGCCCAGCGGCCAGGCCGGCTTCCCCAAAGAAGCAGCGCCGCCACCACTCTCCTGCGCTTCCGCAGGCAAACACGAACCCGCCAGCCCAGCCAAAGGCGCAAACGCCACAGCCGTTACCGCGGCAGAAACAAAATCACGTCGACGCATTGATCAGTCCTCGCAGGCAGGAGTAGATAATCCAACCATAAGCCCGTCCTTTATTGCACTCCGCATGCGAAATGTCCACCGATGGGACCACGCATGTCAAATGTATGCGGCAGAAGCACGGATACTCCAAGGTGAAAAACGAGACCTCGTCGGCGAGATAAAGCTGGGGACAGAAGCGGTGACCACCTATACTAATCCTCCCATCATGGCGCTGAAAAACGGTCTCTTCGAACAGCCACAGGTGCCTAAGACGCTATGGCACTACACCGATGCGAATGGTCTCCTTGGCATCATCAATAGCGGAACTATCTGGGCGACAGACATACGCTTCCTCAATGACGCGAAGGAATTCGTCCATTTTTGTGAGGTCGCCGCGCGTCGGATTTCTGAACGTCTGAGTTCATCTATATTGGAACCTGGTAGCGCGTCCGTCATTCCCCTCAAGACTCTGACCCCCGAGCAGGCCGCGAAGCTACGTGAAGAGTGGTCAGCAGTCTATGAAAGAATTTCTGCTCAGTTAGAGAAAAAGCAGAACAACTATGTGTGCGTGGCTTCATTTTCAGCTGCTAGAGATCTGCTGAGCCAATGGCGCGCATATTGCCCGAGCGGAGGCTATTGTATCGGGTTTAACGGCGGAGTCTTAGGACGGTTGGCCATGTCCGGGAGGAAGGTGAGCGACAACATTTACTTAAATGTCGTCCGTTATATCTCCGAAAAGGCACCCAGGGTGATAGACGAATTTATCGATACCATTGCGGTGCTGCAGGCATGTGATCCAACCCCGGGGGAACTCCCAGGAATACTTGCTGCAGCTCATGTGAAGAACGACCACTTTGCAGAAGAGAAAGAATGGCGCGTCACTTCCATTTTGCCACCAGCCATGGCCAGTTTATTGCTATTTCGAAAGGGTCGATCATCATTAACTCCATATTCGCTTTTAAATCTGCGGGAGCTAAGGGCTCATTTCATTGACGAAATCATCATCGGTCCCGGTAGAAACGCAGAACTGGACTTGGCGGCGCTCAAGTCCTCGCGCGCCAGCTCGAAAATGCAATTCAAAGTAACAGGCTCTGGAATTCCTTACCGAAACTGGTGATAACGCGCATAAACATTCTTACCAAACATCCGGTCTCTACCAACTTGCAGCATGCGCTTCGCGGGGGCTGCCCCCGAAGATCTTCGTAGTCTTCACAAATCTCGCTACACTTGAAGTAGGTGAGACCTCGCTGATCCGAGAGAGCGCCTACGGGTGCCCGTGAGTCCAATCGATAGACGATTATGCACTTGACGCAGAACACCCGTCTCCGGCTTTCTTGACGGGAAAGGGCAGATTGCATGGTAGGATCACGGCCAATGCAGTCCGAGCGTAAACGGTGGCTCACGATGTTCGTCGCGCTTCTCGGCATGTTCTTCGCCGTTCTCATCGTGACGCACCAGGAATACCAGTTCTTCTACTCTCCCTTTCCAGAGTGGGTCGATACGGCTGCCGTGCGGCTGGGCCTCTCCGCCCTTCTGGCCGCGGGTGGTACGGCTCTCCTTTTGCACTTCAGAGGCACAAGGGGCTAAACCGCTACGATTGCGGTGCAATTGCCGACCCGTGACAGGGTTTTGCAATTTGATTGCAATCGCGGGAAGCATCCATAGCCCCGAGTGAGCTGAAAAAGCAGGCTCTAACTCCCCTAGAAAAACAGATTTGCGGCTAAATCCAATGCGCAGACAAATTTAGCCCTCCAGAGGAGAGCTAAACGTGACTGCAAGAGCAACTTGGCAGCCGCTGAACGCGAAATGGAAGGGTACGGAGGGGGAGGGGCCCCACCCGCTAAACGTTGATCGCCAGCCCCTCGACCGCACCGAAGCCGTCCAGCATCGCCTCGGCCAGCGTCGGATGCGCGTGGATGGTGAACATCATCTCGTCGATGGTCGCTTCGAGCTCCATCGCCGTCACCGCCTCGGCAATCAGCTCCGTCGCCTGCGGCCCGATAATGTGCACGCCCAGCACCTCTCCGTACTTGGCATCGGCCACCACCTTCACGAAGCCCTCGTGCTGGTTGACGATCGAAGCCTTGGAATTCGCGGAGAAGGGGAACTTGCCCACCTTCACCTGCAGCCCCTTCTCCCTGGCGATGGTCTCCGTCAGCCCCACGCTGCCGATTTGCGGCTCGCAGTAGGTGCAGGCCGGAATGCGCTCGCGCTTCACTGGACGCGCCGGCCGGCCGGCGATCTTCGACACGGCCACGATGCCGCACATGCCGCCCACATGGGCCAGCTGCGGCAGACCGGCCACCACGTCGCCGATGGCGTAAATACCCGGCTCCTCCGTCTGCATCCACTCGTTGGTGTGGATGAAACCGCGCTCCACCTTTACCTTGGTTTTTTCCAACCCGATGCCGTCCGTCCGCGGCGAACGCCCGACTGCCACCAGCACGCACTCGGCCTCCTTCACCACCTGCTTGCCGTCCGCGCCGGTGAAAGTTACCTTCACGCCGTCCTTGGTCCGCTCGACGGTATCGACCTTGGCGCCCACATGTGTCTCAATGCCGCGCTTGCGGTAGTTGCGCGCCAACTCCTTGCTCACGTCCTCGTCCTCGTTCGGCACTAGCCGCGGCAGGTACTCGACAATCGTCATCTCCGACCCGAAGCTGCGGAAGATCGACGCGAACTCCACACCCACGGCGCCCGCGCCAATCACCACCATCGACTTCGGAATGCGGTCGATGTTCAGGATCTCAATGTTGGTCAGAATGCGATCGTCCGGCTTCAGGTTCGGCAGCATGCGCGCGTCCGACCCGGTAGCCACCAGCACTGCCTTGGCCTGCACCTGCTGCGACTTGCCATCGCCGCCCTTGACCGCGACCGTGTGGATGCCAGCTTTGGCCGCGCCGGTCAGGCTGCCGCTGCCCGCGATCACCGTGACCTTGTTCTTCCGCATCAGGAAGTCCAGGCCCTTCACATGCTTCGCGATGATCTGGTTCTTGCGCTCCAGGATCGACTTCCAGTTCAGCGTGACCTCGCCAATGCCCTCGATGCCGTACTCCTTGGCATGCTTCACGTGGTCATAGACCTCGGCATTGAACAGGATGGACTTGGTAGGAATACAGCCCCAGTGCAGGCAGGTGCCGCCCAGCTTCGGGTCGCGCTCAATCAATGCCACCTTCAGTCCGTACTGCCCTGCGCGAATGGCCGCCGTGTACCCCGCCGGACCGCCACCAATTATCGCTACATCGTAGATTGTGTCTGCCAAACGTTCGCTCCCTGCCGGCCTGCTCACGCCGCACTCCAGGCCAAACATCTTAGTTTACGCGATGTGCCACACTAGCTAAGTGCGTCCGCATCTGGCCACGCTGCTCGACGACTTCCGCCTTCATGGCATCGAGAGCGCGGTCGTCCAACACACCGGCAATCGCAGCCTGCCCTGCAGCTACGCCGCGCTCGCAGAGCACAGCGCACGCTTCGCTGCAGAGTTCCTTCGCCGCAACATCCAGCCCGGCGAGCGCATCCTGCTTTGGGGGCAGAACTCCGCCGCCTGGATCGCCGCCTTCTATGGCTGTGTGCTGCGCGGCATCCTGGTCGTGCCGCTCGATGCCGCCGGCGACCCTGCATTCGCCGAGCGCGTGATCGCTGACACGGCACCACGCCTCGTCGTTGGCGACGCCGCCCTGCTCGCAAAGCTCGCGCCATCGCACCCACAGCTCGCACTTTCGACGCCCGCCGGCACGCCAATCGTTGACCAGCTACCGCCGCCGCAAACCGAGCCCATCGTCGGACTCAACCGCAGCACGCCCCTGCAGATCATCTTCACCTCCGGCACCACCACCGAGCCCAACGGCATCGTCCACACCCACGGCAATGTGCTGGCCTCACTCGATCCGATTGAGCGCGAGATCGTCCGCTATCGCCGCTACCAGCGCCCCTTCCACCCGCTGCGCTTCCTCCACACCCTGCCACTCTCGCACGTCTTCGGCCAGTTCATGGGTCTGTGGGTGCCGCCCCTGCTCGCCGCCGAGGTCCACTTCGAGACTCGCCTCGACGCTCCGCGGCTCACCCAACTCATCCGCACCCATCGCATCTCCGTGCTGGCCGCCGTACCCCGGGTGCTGGAGTTGCTGCGCGCCCATCTGCTGCAACTCGATCCCACACTCGCGACCCGCCTCGAAGCCGCGCAGCAACTCTCCGCAATGCGGCGGTGGTGGGGCTTCCGCCGCCAGCACAACCTGCTGGGCTGGAAGTTCTGGGCCTTCGTCTGTGGCGGCGCAACTCTGCCGCAGGAGCTCGAAGAGTTCTGGACACGCCTCGGCTTCGCACTCATCCAGGGCTACGGCATGACCGAGACGACTGCTCTCGTCACGCTCAATCATCCCTTCCACAGCGCGCACGGCAGCATCGGCAAGCCCCTCGCCGGACGCGAAGTACGCGTCGCCGAGGATGGCGAAATCCTGGTTCGCGGCGACTCCGTTGCAAATACCGAGTGGCGTCAAGGCAGGATGCAGGCGCGTAGCAGCGGAGAGGGCTGGCTGCGTACCGGTGATCTCGCGTCCCGCAGCTCTTCCGGAGACCTGATCTTTACCGGGCGCAAGAGCGACATCATCGTCACTTCAGCCGGCCTGAATATCCATCCGCAGGACCTGGATGCAGCGTTGCTGAGGCAGCCAGGCATCCGCGGCGCGTGTGTCTTCGCATGGCAGACCAGCGTTGGACCGCAGCCTGCCGCAGCCTTGCTGGTGAGCCCTGGCGCCAATGCCGACGCCGCCGTCCAGTCTGCCAACGCGACGCTCGCCGAGTATCAGCAGATACGCCGTTGGTTGCTCTGGGCCGATCCCGATTTGCCCCGCACCTCGACGGGTAAAGTGCGCCGAAGTGAAGTTGCCGCCCGCGCTTCGATTGCCTTCGCCTCAGAAGGCAAGCCCGGCACGGAAGACCAGGATGACGCGCTACTGCGCATACTGCGTGAGAGTCCTGCAATCCGCAGCGGCAATTTCTCGGATGACAGCCGCTTGAGTGAAGACCTTGGCCTCGACAGCCTGAGCCTGGTGGAGTTGCAAAGTTCTCTCGAGCAGCGCTTCGCCACCCTAATCCCGGAGGATGCCTGGCAGCATGCCCGCACTGTTGCCGACTTGCGCGCGCTGATCTGTTTTTCAAGCGGTACGGCGAGCGCTTCTCTCCCATCAGGATCGACGTCTCCGGCACAGTCCGCACACGACACGAGCGTCTATCCACGCTGGCCTTGGACAGCTCCCGTACGTCTGCTGCGCACCGGGTTTCAGGAAGCCATCGCAGCGCCGCTCACGCGCTTCCTGCTCGCTCCGCGGGTCGAGCGCTCCACGCCGCTGGCCGGTCTGCCGCCAATGATTATCATCGCCAATCACGTCACCGCCTTTGATGTGCCTATCGTCCTCAGTGCGTTGCCGCCGAAGATGCGACACGCCACCACGGTTGCGATGGCCGGCGGAATGCTCATGGGCTGGCGCCACGCCCATGTCGAGCGGCACCAGCTCCTGCGGCCGCTCGCTCCACTTGCCTACTGGCTGGTGACAGCCCTGTTCAATGCCTTCCCTCTTCCCCAGGGCGCGGGCTTTCGCCGCAGCTTCGCCCACGCGGGGTCTGCGCTTGATCACGGGATGCACGTGCTGATCTTCCCCGAAGGCCGCCGCTCTGCGGACGGCAGGATGGCTGCATTCCAGCCAGGCATCGGATTGCTGGCGCGCGAAGCGGGCGTCCCGGTTCTCCCGGTATGCCTCATCGGTCTGGGCGAACTAAAGCAACGCCGGCGCAGTTGGTTCCGTCCGCGCACTGTGACGATTCGCGTTGGGACGCCAATCACAATGAGCCCCGGCGAAACACCGCAGGCTTTCACCACACGGCTCGAAGTTGCGATGCGGCAACTTGCGGAGGCAGCGCCTACAAAAGTTTCGCCGCTTCCTTAGCGAAATAAGTCACGATGAAGTCTGCCCCGGCGCGACGGATCGAGATCAATGACTCCAGAATCGTGCGCTCCCGCTCCAGCCAGCCGCGCTCGAAGGCTGCTTGCATCATCGAGTATTCGCCCGACACCTGGTACGCGCCCATGGGCACATCGAAGCGGCCGCGCGCTGCATGGATCACGTCCAGGTATGGCAGCGCCGGCTTCATCAGGATCATGTCCGCACCTTCGCCCAGGTCCTGCTCGATCTCTCGCATGGCTTCACGCAGGTTTGCGCCATCCATCTGATAGGTGCGCCGGTCGCCAAACTGCGGCGCCGAATCGGCCGCCTCGCGGAACGGTCCATAGAAGGCCGATGCGAACTTCGAAGCATAGGAAAGAATCGGCACCTGTGCCAGCTCCGCCTCGTCCAGCTCGTCACGAATCGCAGCCACCCGGCCGTCCATCATGTCCGACGGCGCAACGATGTCCGCTCCCGCCTGTGCCAATGACGCTGCCGTCTCTGCGAGCAGGCTCAGGGTCGCGTCGTTGTCTACCTGGAACGCATCGCCTTCCTTGCGCACCACACCGCAATGTCCGTGGGAGGTGTACTCGCACAAACAAACATCGGCGATCAGCACCAGTTGCTTCGCGGCAGCCGTCTGCTTCAGCGCGCGCAGGCCCTGCTGCGTAATGCCGTTGGGATCGTAGGCGCCACTCGCCTCTTCGTCCTTCGCCTCGGGCAGACCGAACAGCAACAGCCCACCTAACCCGAGCGCCGCCGCTTGCTCCGCCTCCTTCACCGCCTCGTCAATAGAGAGGTTGTAGACGCCGGGCATGGAACTTACCTCGCGCCGCACACCTTCTCCCGGGCACAGGAAGAGCGGGTAGATCAGCGCGCCGGGATGCAAGTGCGTCTCGCGCACCAGCGAGCGCATCGCCGCACTGGATCGTAGACGTCGGAGTCGGGTCTGCGGGAAATCCATATCAGCATTCTATCCAGTCAGGCAGACCGCGCTATGTGGACGCGCAGGCCACGATAGAGTGAACCTTGTGGGCCTGCTTCCTGCCATCCCGGAGCCTGTTGCTGAGCTGAGCCGTGCCACGCTTGAGTGGGACAGCCTGCTCGCATTCGTGTCGCAATACGCCACGTCTTCGGTCGCAAAAGAGTGGTTCGCGCAGCTCACCCCTTCGTCCTCGGCTGCATGGGCGACGGAGCAGCACACGCTGACTGCGGAGATGCGTATCTGCTTGGCGCGGAGCCTACGACCCGCGCTTGCCTCGCTGTTCGATCCCACGCAAGTGCTCAGCAAAGCGCGCATCCCCGGTACCGCTCTTGAATCGGAAGAACTTCGCCAGATGCTGGCGCTCGGCGATGACATCGTTGCCTGGGCGCTTCTGATGCACGAGCCGCCCGAAGATCTGCTGCCACGCATTCCTGCTCTGCGAATGATGGCAGAGCCGCTGCGTGGCAACCAGCTTGCCGCAGTCGTCCGTTCGCTTCGCGCGCGCATGACCCCGGACGGCACACTGAATGACGATGCATCGCCAGAGCTGAAGCGCATCCGCCGTGAGATCGAGCGCCAGCAACGCATCATCGAAGTCAGTCTGCGACAGGCGCTACGCCGGCTGGCCGGGGAGGGTTCGACCCAGGAAGACCTCATCACCATTCGCGGTGAGCGCTTCGTTATTCCGGTGAAGGCGGAATGGAAGCGGCGCATCCCTGGTGTTGTGCACGGCGCCAGCAGCAGCGGCCAGTCCGTGTTCCTGGAGCCGCTTGAGACCATCGAGCAGAACAATGAGCTGATCCGCCTGCTCGATGAAGAGCAGGCAGAGGTGCACCGTATCTTCGTGCAGATGACTGCGGAGATTGCTCGCGAAGCTGGTGCGTTCGCGACTGGAGCCGCAGTCCTGGCAGAGGTCGACTCTCTGCAGGCGCGCGCCCGCTTCGGTGAGGAGTACGGTTGCACCGCGCCTAGCTTCTCTCCAGACCCATCCCATCCAGAGTTCTTGTTGCAGGATGGCCGTCATCCGCTACTGGAGCGCCGGCTGCGGCGCAGCGGAGCGAGCATCGTGCCGCTCACACTCGGGCTCGAGTCTGCGGCGCGCCAGCTCATCATCAGCGGCCCCAACACTGGCGGAAAGACCGTTGCGCTCAAGACGGCTGGCCTGTTGGCGATGATGGCGCAGGCGGGGCTGCCTGTGCCCGCGGAGCGCCTGGTGATGCCGGTGTTTCATGAGTTCCTCGCCGACATCGGTGACCTGCAGTCGATCGAACAAAATCTCTCTACCTTCTCTGCTCACATCGTCAACCTCAACCGCATCGCCGCGTTGGCGGGCGAGCGTTCACTGGTGCTGCTCGACGAGCTCGGCTCCGCGACCGATCCGGAAGAAGGCGCAGCACTCGCCGTGGCGATCGCCGAACATTTCCTCAACGCGCGCGCCTGGTCCATCATCTCCACTCACCACACCTCGCTGAAGGTCTACGCCGCGCAGTACGCGGGGGTGTTGAACGCCGCAGTCGGCTTTGACGAGGCGACCCTCGCACCCACCTACGCACTGCGACTTGGCGTGCCTGGCGCGTCGGCGGGCATCAACATCGCGCAGCGGCTTGGACTCGACCCAACCATCGTTCAAGCGGCGAGGCAGCGGCTGTCGCACCAGACCGAAGACATAGGCCGTTTCCTCGACCGCCTGCATGCAGATCTCGCCGCCGTGGATCGCGAGCGCGCTGCGCTGCGCACCCGCGAAGCCGACGTAGAGAGAGAGCGGCAGCGCCTGGAGGCCGAGGGGCTGAAGGAGTGGAAGGCCAAGGTGCGCGAACTGGAGCAGCAGCTCGCTGCATTGATCAAGGACTTCGAATTCCGCATGCGCGAAGCAGTCAAGGCCATTGACGATCGCATGCAGCAGCAGAAGCTGTCGCGCGAGGCGGAGCGCCGCATCGCCCGGCTGCGCCGGGAGTTCAGCGAGCAGTTCAATGCGACCGCCGTCGCGCAGCACACCGGCGCGGACAAAGGCGATCCACAGGCACAACCGCATGTGGTGCGCCACGTGGCGGCTGGTGACAGTGTGCGGCTGAAGTCGCTCGGTCGCGTTGCCACCGTGGAGCGGCAAATCGACGACCAGACCTTCGAAGTCTCGATCGGTCCCATGAAGATGCGTGTGCCCCGCGAGGACATCGCGGAAGTCACCAGCCGGCGAGCTGCCATGGCAGACCAAACACCGCTCGAGGCTGCGCGCAGGCGGGGAATATCGGTCACCATGTCCTCTTCGAACGATGACATGCGCACCGAGATCAACGTCATCGGCCAGACCGTGGCGGAGGCCAGCGCAGAGGTTGAGAGCTACCTCGACCGCGCCTTCCTGGCCGGACTGCCGCGTGTGCGCATCGTGCATGGCACGGGCATGGGGGTCCTGCGCCGCGGCCTGCGCGCGCTGCTGCAAAGCCATCCCCATGTCGCTACCGTGACCGACGCCACGCAGGCAGAGGGCGGCTCCGGCGCTACCATCGTCGATCTGCGCCAGTAGCCGCAATCCTTTCATGGTCAGCGCGGCGTGCCGGTGGTAAGCTCCAGCGCAAGAGGCGCGAAATGGTTCGCATCATCACGGTGGAGCGGGAGTACGGCAGCCGCGGCGCCGAGTTTGCCCACCATCTGGCAGACCACCTCGGCTGGCGGCTGATCGATCGCTGCCTGGTAGACGAGATCGCCCGCAAGATCGGCATTGACCCGGCCGCGGTCGCCAACTGTGACGAGCGGCTGGATCCCTGGTACTACCGCCTGGGCAAGACCTTCTGGCACGCCAGCGTGGAGCGCCTGCCGGCCATCATGTCCGACGCAGAGGTGTTCGACAGCGAGCGCATGAGCAAGCTTGTCCGCCAGTACCTGAAGGAGCGCGTGGCCGAGGGACAATGCGTCGTTCTCGGTCGCGGGGCAGCCTCGGCGCTAGTCAACGTTCCAGGGACCTTCCACATATTTGTCTACGCCTCCACCGCGCGCAAGGTGGCCTGGTTCCGCGACCAGTTTCCTGATCGTGCCGCGCAGGCTGAGCAGGAACTCGAAGCAACTGACCGCAGACGCGCCAACTACATCCAGCGCATCCACAACCAGGCCTGGGACGATCACCGTCTCTACCAGTTGATGCTGAACTCCTGCATGGGCTTCCCGGCGATGGTGGGCGCGACCCTGGAGGCAGCAGGCCTTGCCCATAGTATTCAGGACATGCCTCTCAGCAAGTAGGCGACCAGACAGTTCTTCGGCAAAGAAAAGGGCAGGCCCGAAGGTCTGCCCTTTCGCTATCTGCGTCTGTCCGGGCTACTAGCCGCGGCCGCCATGTCCGCCGCCCGGGTTGCCGTGGAACTCCTGCGGGCGCGACTGCTGCTGCGGTGCCTGCTGGTGGACCTGCGGTTGTGCCTGTTGACGCTGCTCCGGTTGCGGCCGGTACTGGGGCTGCGGCGGGGGCTGCCGGTACTGCGGTTGCGGCGCAGGCTGGTGGAACTGTGGAGCCTCCTGCCTGGCCTGGGGCTGCTGGCGAACCTGCGGTTGTTCGAACGGGCGCGGACTGTAGGCAGGTCCGCGCTGGTTGTAGACCGGCGCCGCCGGCTGCGGACGGTTGTAGGTCTGCTGCGGCCTCTCTGGGTACCCATTCGCCGGGCTGGCCGCGCGAGGCTGGGTGTAGACCGGCGCCGATGGCTGCTGTTGACGGTTGTATGTTGGCTGTTGTGGCCGAGTTGGGTATCCATTATTGGCCGGGCTCGCCGCACGCGGTTGGTTCAAGACCGGCTGCTGTGGACGATTGAAGGTCTGCGTGTTCGGCGGCGCCGGGCGGTTTTGTATTGGCGCCGCATTCACCGGGGCCACGGGGTGGGCTGTAATAAGCGGACGCTGGCCGTTGCCGACCGGATTCGCCGTCGGCAGAGTGCTGCGTCCACCATTGTTGCCGTTGCCGATGGCCGGGCGCACCGGCGTTGCAACGATGCCGTGGTTCACCGGCAGATTGGTCGCAGTCCTATTCACCGGCGTCAGGCCTGCGTTGCGGTTGAACACGACCGGCTGCGTGCGCGCCACGGTGGGCGGCACTCCGTGATTGACGGCGACGAATTGCTGGCGGCTCTGCACCGCGCGCAGCTCGTTCTGCCGCTGTGCTGGCAGCGGAGCGACATGTTGCTCGCGGTTATAGGCGAGCTCCCGCTGGGATGGGCGAACCTGCAGGCCGCCGTTGCCGCCGTTGAAACTGGTTTGGTTGTTGTAGTTGTTGATGACCGTCTTGTTGTAGATGTTCGTCACATTCACGTTGGTAATGTTAGTGACCGAGCGGTTGTAGAAATATCGGTCGCGGTCCCAGTAGCCGCCCTCGAAGCCCTGTCCAAAGTAGCCGCAGCCATAGTTCACGCCGCCATAGAAACCGATGTGCAGCCCCCAGTAGCCGGGGCTCCATCCATAGCCTTCGTTTTCATATGCCCAGTAGCCGGGGGTCCAGAGTGCGCCGGGATAGGGCGCCAGCACCCAGGCGCCCGGTACCCAGTAGTAGCCGCCGTCTTCGTCATAGGCCCAGTAGCCAGGGGTCCAGATGTAGCCGGCCGCGGGCAGCTCCGGCTGCACATAGATTGGCAGCGGCGGCGGCGCGCCAAACCCGATCGAGACAAAGATGCCTGCATAAGACGCTGCGGGAACTGTGGCGACCGCGGCTGCAAGGACTAAGGAGCGGACTGCTGTGGCCATACGCATACTCGTTCACCCTGCCAGAGGCCGCCGATTCCCGTTGTTGCTTTGCCTGCTACGGGACTTCGCAGAAGCTCCGGCAATCTGTCCGCCAGCTCAATGATCGGCGGGACAAATATATGAACCGCATGTGACGGAAAATGTCGCGGTGATCCCACCCCCTCCCCCCCCTATGGAGCCGTTGCAGGGATTTCGGTGGCTGTAACTCGCAGCAGGCTTTGACCTTAAGCTGGCTCTGGACAGCTAAAAGTAATTATCCCCTCAAAACAAGTTGGAGAGGGTCAGGCTAGCTGAATAGGCGGTGCAGACATTGTATCGAGTAGAGGCGTGTTGCTAGGTGGTATTGGCAAGTCACAGCAGCGAACGGACTTTATGCCAAGTTCTTCTGCGATATTGATCACATCGCCATCATCCGAATAGATGATTTGTGCGCCATTAACCTTTGCTACTGCAACTATCTGGCGATCAACTTTCACCTTTTGCCAGGGCGCATCGTCTGCGGCGGGCCTTCGCTTGTTGCCTTTTTTTCTAGCCTTCACTTCCATATTGGCGAGTTCAATGGCAGCCATCTCGTCAAATGGCCTAATCAAAATCCCTCGCATCTGATGCAGGTCACTTAGGTATGCGGCTCCATCATCTTTAGCGAGAACAAGGAATTCACTCAGGGCAGGAGTGGGCAGGATGATGCGTTCGTGCGATGCGTCTAAGTCGTCAAGCAGCTTTGCAATGCGCTCCGCTAGATGAGTGACGGGCCGCTTTGTCGCGGGATCGATACAGGGCTTAGCCTGCGGGTGAAGCATCAGGGCCAAGAACGTCGCGTCAATAGACACCATTCACTGTGGCCTGCCCCCGCTCCTTATTGCCATAAGGTCTGCTAGCGGGTCTTTCCTGCTTTTCCATTTCGCCGGAATCGATTGCAGCTCGGCGATATTGCTGCGTATGTCGCCTTCGGGAACCAACTCAAACGAGCGAGCATGGAACGAAAGTAGTTCCCACTCTCCCATTTTGTTACGAAACGTACGCAGCATTCCATGCACGCGCACCAGAGAAGTAAACAAGTAGGGAGCCATGTCCTTAGCGAGAGACCTAGGCGCCAAGACGATGCTCTTCTCACTGCCATCTTCTAGATGAACAGGAACAGGGTCGTTTTCACCCCCAATTTTGATCGGTACACCCTGCACGACTCCATCCTGAGTAATCGGGCCAAATTCAGTTTGGTTTGCGGCATCCCTTCCTGGGAAACGGAGGACCTTGCTCGCGCTCGGATCAATCAAGACGCCGTTTGCGTTGTCTTCCACCAGCCGTTTACTGATTTCTCGATAAGCCCGTCTTGCTTCCGCCGGTCCTTCGTTGAACTTCACCGCCCTCAGACGCTCTCTTACCTTTGGCTCTGCCTCCCAATCGACCCGGATGACAGGAACCGTACTCCCCTTTTCAACGCGCACGAAATGGACATTGGACTCCTGTCCCATCATCCGCGCCAAATCGCCGAGGTATTGAGAGAGACGCGCGAGCGGGATCGTTTCAGGCGTGAAGGCGTCTATCTCGAATTTGTACTCACGCGCTTTGCGACGTTTCGCAGCCATCCGTCACCTCCAAGTGATACACTTCGGGTGTGAACGTCTGCACCTAGCGTTGCCGCGCCAAGGACACACGATGAAGAGATCGCCTTCTAAACCGCCAGAGCAAGCGGTTGATGCTTCAACAAAGAACCCGTTTTCACGGGATGACTACCCTGCACTACTCAATCGCGCCATTAGTTCGCCCGTTTGGAAACCTGCCCCAAAAGCGAAACGAACATCGGCTCGCTAGAGTCACGGTGATTGTACCGGAAGGCTTACTCGTCCAGATACGTCTGCCGATACTTCGCCGACACTGAGTGGTAAACGCCGCCGAGGTTTCGGGAACCGCCATGGAACTCCCGGCTACAGGAAAGCATATCTGGCTGAGCCAGGTGCCTCCGCCGCAACGGCGGTCCCCATTTTCTCTCCTGATGCGTCGAGTGGAGCAGAGAACCCGCGTCTCAGACGCGAGACACGGGCACCCTCTCAGGTTCCCGCTAGACCATCCAGCGCACGACGCGGCGGACTGTCTCCAGTACGGCGCCGTAGACAAGATGGGAGGAGAGTCCGCTCACCTTAATGGCCGGGGATACTCTGCGCTGGGTGGTCCCCGGAGTGAGCCAGGACAGCAGCGGCGCTGGTCCGCCCAGGAAGAGGATGCTCGAGAATCCCGTTCCGTAGCCAGAGCGGACCACGGGCAGCCACTCCGCCGTGACTCCATAGAGTCCACCGATGAGCGCGCCAACGGCGTAGTGGATATAGAAGCCGGCGGTCTGCTGCTGCTTGCGACTGAGGTGTTTCCCCAGTGTGACCTCGGCAAGGTGCTGGGCGGCCTCTTTATGAACGAGATGGTGACTGCGGATGCGCTCTTCCTGCTGACTGCTGAAACTACTGCCCGCTGCGCTGGCGGTCTCTGCGCGACGTGTGGCGGCGAGCGCCCCCTGCTGATAATTATCGAGCACCCAGGTGGCCACCAGGCCGGCAATCGCTCCGGCGATCAGGCCGCCCGTCAGGTTGACCCGGCTCTTATCCTGTTTTGCGACTTTTGCGACCTGGGCCAGGAAGTCTTTCTGCTTGCTTGCCATGTGCTTGCTCCTCATCCCTCGTGCTGCGGAGAGAGATGAGCGCAGCCGCGAGGGGGATGTGTGGCATTGCAGGACAGCATGCGCACCAGACTGCCTCCGCTGCTCTGTTGACCCGCGTCGCCAGCTACCAGGAAAGCTACTTCTTCCCCTTGTAGTCTACGAACATCTCCGGGAACTGTTGCTGGAGCGCTTCGATCTTGGGGCGGTCGCAGATCAGGATGTAGGGGTTGGCGGGGTTGTTCAGCGCGTAGTCCTGGTGGTAGTCCTCGGCCTTGTAGAAGCCTTTGAGCGGCATCACCTGGGTGACGATGGGATGGGGGAAGACCTTGGCATCATCGAGTTGCTTGATGTAGGTGGTGGCCATCTGGCGCTGCTCGTCAGTCGAGTAGAAGATGGCCGAACGGTAGGACGTCCCCTGGTCCGGACCCTGGCGGTTGAGCTGCGTGGGGTCGTGCGCGACGGAGAAGAAGATGCGCAGCAGCTGGCCATAGGTGATCCTCGAGGGATCGTAGATGACCTGGACGGACTCGGCGTGGCCAGTGGTCTCGGTGGTGACCTGATCGTAGGTGGCGGTGCCAGCCGCGCCGCCGGAGTAGCCGGTGGTGGTTTCAAGGACGCCCTTGACCCGCTCAAAGACTGCCTGGGTGCCCCAGAAGCAGCCCCCGGCGAAGACCGCTGTCTGCCGGCTACTGGACTTGGCCAGGGCGGCGTCGGCACGAATGGCGGGGATAAGCGGATGCGAGGCCGCCTGCACGGTGCAGCCAGTGAGTGAGGCACCGAGAATGAACGAGCCGATGCTCTGGAGCCATTTCAGGCGGATAAAGCGCATGGGAGGAACACCTCAAACTTGGTACGGGCAGCGGAGCCACACGGATGCTCCGGCGGATCACTTTGCCACATGTGGGACGGCGTCGGACCCGGATGGTTACAGTTGTCGCCAAGCGTGAACGAAGCGGCGTATTTGCGTATGCTAAACAGCCGCTCGTAGCAAAAGGGAGCTAACCCTTGTTTCGGACACGGGGAACTCGGCGTAGCATCGCGGCCATGGACTCCACGCGCCGGTCTTTGTTCCTCACCTTGCCCGTCCTTGCCGCAACAGCCTCCCTTGCGGCGGACCAGCCCGCCAATCACCTCGCATCCTTCGCGACCACTTACGATCAGCTCTCCGTAAAGCAGAACGGCGCGAACGCCTCGCGCGCGATCCTGGATGGCATCACCTTCGGGAACGATCCCCTAGAGGTGCATGAGACCACGCTGGCATCGGGAAGCTCCCCGCATCCTCCCCATAGCCACACTCATGAGGAATTGTTTCTGATGCGCCAGGGCAAGCTCGCCGTGACGATCGCGGGCAAGACAACGGTCATTGGTCCCGGAGCAGCGGCCTTCGTGCACTCAGGCGAACTGCATGGCGTGCGCAACCCAGGAGAGGAGCGGGCGGAGTATTTCGTCGTGGCGATGGGAACGTAAGGCTGAGCGCATCTTCAGAAGCTGCCAAAATGATTCACGCGGTTTTTCGGCCGTAGCCGATGTGGCGGAGAGGGTCGTACCGGCAATTTTGTAAATGAAGCGCGACGCGCATTCCCTCAGGTCTCTTCCATAGAAATAGCTACCGTTATGGTGGCTTTTTGTTTGGAAGCGAAGGCGCCTTCGCTTCCATGGGAAGATTCTCAGATGCGCATGGGCATGATGATGTAGCGGTATTTGTACTCGTCTGAGGGGTCTTCGGGGCGCATCTGGCCGGCGGACTGGGCGTCCTTGAACTCGAGCCTTACCTCGCCGGTGTTGCCGATGGCTTTGAGGAAGTCGAGCATGTAGCCGGAGTTGAAGCCGACGACGATGGGGTCGAATTGGTAGGGCGACTCGATGGTGTCTTCCGATTCGCCGGACTCGGTGGAGGAGCTGGAGATGCGCAGCTCGTTCTGCTCCAGGCGGATCTTGATGGCGCCGGAGCGCTCGTCGGCGAACTGGGCGACACGCTGGATGGAGCCGGAGAGCTCCTCTGAGCAAACGATGATGAACTTGTTGTTGTCGCGGGGCAGCACGGCTTCGTAGTTAGGGAACTGGCCGGTGAGCTTGCGCGAGGTGAGCACGCGCTTACCGATGCGGAAGAAGAGCTGGTTCTCATCATCGGCGAACTCCACCTGCTCCGCGTCCGTGTTCGAAAGCAAAGACTGCAGCTCGGACAGTGCCTTGCGCGGGATCAGCGTCTTCTTCTCGCCGCCCGGGATGGCGCCGAGTGACTCGCCCTGCTTCTCGACGTGCGCGAGGCGGTGGCCGTCCGTGGCGACCATGGCCAACGACTCCGGCTTGAGGATGAGCAGCGCGCCGTTGAGCGTGTAGCGCGACTCTTCGTTCGAGATGGCGAAGATGGTCTTTGAGATCATGCTGCGCAGCGAGGCCAGGGGCAGCGAGATAACCGAAACTTGCGGGAACTCCGGCACCTGGGGGAAGTTCGCGCGGGCCATGCCGACCATCTTGGTGTTGGAGCGGCCGGAGCGGATCTGCACCCAGTGGTTGTCCTGCAGCTTGATCGAGATGTCGCCTTCCGGCAGCAGTTTGATGTAGTCGTAGAGCTT
>JBBRLT010000016.1:0-49643 GCA_038231235.1 Terriglobales bacterium | reverse complement strand
TCGTAGTCCGCTCTTCCAACGAGAGATGCCGGTAACCCTGTTCCATGGCAACACCACCTTAAGCTGGTGTTGCACTTCGTTTGTGAACTCATGCGCAGCCGCGCAGCGGAGGGATCTGCTGTTCCTGCACCCTGCGTGCCCACCTCATCGCGGTGACCCGGAGCAGCTTCAGGCCCGCGCCTCCAGCACCATATTGAAGGGCGTCTCGGTCGCCCGCCGTACCTGCGGGAAGCCCGCTTGGTTGAGCACATCCGTCAGCCGTGCCTGGCCCGCCTGCGCGCCTAGTCCCAGCCCAACCTTCTGCGACAGCGATGCCGGCACGCAGCATACCGTCGAGGCCGAATAGAAGATCCTCCCCACCGGGTTGAGATTTTCGGCAATCGTGTCACCCGCGCGCGGCTCAACGATCATCCAGGTTCCTCCCGGCGCAAGCGCCTGCTTCACATAGCGCGCGACACCCACCGGGTCGCCCATATCGTGCAGGCTATCAAAGCAGGTGATCAGGTCGTAGGGCCCGCCAGGAAATGCGTCTGCCGCGGCCTGGGCAAAGTGCACATTCGCGCCCGCGCCTCGCCGCTTTGCCTCCTGCGTTGCATGCTCGATCGATGCATCGTGATAGTCGAAGCCAGTGAACTGGGACGCAGGATAGGTCTTCGCCATCAGCAGCGTGGATGCGCCATGACCGCAACCCAGGTCTGCCACACGGATTCCTGCTTTCAGCCGCGCCTCGACCCCGCTAAGCGAAGGAATCCAGCTCGACGTCAGATACGCGAGGTAGGTCGGACGGAAGAACCGCTCTGTGCCCACGAACAGGTCCTTGTCATGCTCATGCCAGCCGAAGCCGCGGCCTTCCCGGAAGGCGTCCGTCAGTTTGCCCTCGTCCTTCATGCACGACGCGATGAAATAGTAAAAGCCAGGCAGGTCGAGGGCAGTGTCCTCTTCGGCCAGCGCAAAGGCCTGCTCCGGCGTCATGGAATACGTATCTGAAGTTGGATCGTATTCCACGTAATGGCTGGCAGCATTCGCGTTCAGCCACTCCCGCACATAGCGCTCGCGAACACCTGTCCGCTCGCCCAGCGTCTGCGCTGTCACCGGAGTGCCATCGCGCATGGCGCGGTAGAGGCCCAGCTTGTCGCCCATCAGTACTACTACGCCATGCAGTGCGGCGCCCATATCGCCGACGGCCTGGTTGATAAATTGATCGAGCCTGGTCTGGTCGATCGCGCGCGGTTCGGAAACTGCCTGCATATGCCACCTCTCAGAATGGAGTGGGGTGAGCGGCGTGATGCGCGTACGGGCTGCGGTTGAGGGAACATCGGGGTAACGCTGGCGCAGTCCGCTTCAGCAACGACGCGGCTTCCTTGGCCCAATGGCCGGGAGTATAAGCGCCTCGGTTTACAGCTGCAATAAAGATTGAAAGGCCCGTTCCAGGTTCCTACCACGGCTCACACCGGACGGGCCGCCTGCTCCGGCGGCGGCACGGGGGCGATCGCCAGCTCCCCTTCACTACTGGCCACCACGGCGGCGGCGAGGCAATTGCCGATCACATTCACTGCCGTGCGTCCCATGTCCGCAAACGCATCGATCCCCAGGATGAGGAAGATGGGCTCAGTCGGCAGGTGGAAGGTGGACGCAGTAGCCAGCAGAACTACCAGCGTGGCACGCGGCACACCAGCCACCCCCTTGCTGGTCAACATCAGGGTGAAGACCATCGCCAGCTGCGCCCCCCAGCCCAGCCGCAGGTCTGCCGCCTGCGCCACGAAGATGGAAGCCAGCGCCAGATATACCGCTGAGCCGGCCAGGTTGAAACTGTAGCCCGCCGGAATGACGAAGGAGACAATGCGCCGCGGCACGCCGAACTGCTCCATATCCTCCATCGCGCGTGGCAGCGCGGCTTCCGATGTGCTGGTAGCAAACCCGATGGTGGCCGGCTCTGCCACTGCCTGGATGAAGCGCAGCACGGGCACGCGAAACAACAGCGCGGCGGGCAGCAGCACCAGCAGCAGGAAGGCTGCCAGCGCACCATAGAGCGTGCCCAGCAGCTTGCCCAGTGGCAGCAGCACGGCGAGCCCGCGCTGCCCCACCGTGAAGGCCAGCGCTGCTCCCACGCCGAGTGGAGCAACATACATCACGATGTTGGTAATGGCGAACATCGCCGCTGTGACTGACTCCGCCAGTGCCAGCAGCGGACGGCGCCGCTCCTCACTCAGCATGGTCAGCGCGACGCCCAGCAACACCGCGAAGACTGCCACCTGCAGGATCTGGTCGTCGGCGATGGACTTGGCGATGTTTTCCGGGAAGACGTTTAGCAGGAAGTGTTGCCACCCGCCCGGCGCTGCATTCGCAGCGTTGCTCATGGCCACATTGCCACCCGCGGTAATGGGCGCCGCGGCGTTGTGCATGCCGGCGCCGGCATGCGTCAGGTTGATGGCGGCGACGCCAATCAGCAGCGCCAGCGTGGTCACTACCTCGAAGTAGACCAGCGCCTTTACCCCGATGCGCCCCACCTGGCGCAGGCTGCCGTGCCCGGCGATGCCGGTCACCAGCGTGCCCAGAATCAGCGGGGCCACGATCATGCGGATCAGCCGCAGGAAGACATCGCTGAAGACCTTGCTTGCGACCGCCACGTGCGGTGCATCTACGCCCAGTTCCACACCGGCCAGCATGGCGACGAAGATCCAGCGCGTCAGCGAGCGCCGCGCCCATACTGCCAGCAGCACAATGCCCGCAACCCGCAGCGCGATCAGCCACCCCGCTGGATGATGGATCGCCAGCACACTTCCCGCCGCGAACAGCAGCACGCCCGCCAGAGCCAGTGCTTGAATGTTTGACCATCGCATCGTCATCGGAACCCACATCCTACAGCCATTGCGCAGCCCTAAGCTCATGCAGGCTCGCGTGAAGGATGTCACGCCGGACAGCGCCCAACGCACAGCAAACTTGCTCTACGCTAGGAGCATGCCTGCGATCTCGCACCTTGAGTGCTCACGCTGCCACGCAACCGTTACTGCCGATACGCCGCAGACTCTATGCCCACAGTGCGCGGGCGCGCTCTATGTTCGCTACGACTTGTCGGCCGCTCAGGGCACAAAAGTACGGGACAGCATTGCCGCAGACGCCGCCACCGCGCCCTCTGCTGGAATGTGGCGCTACAGCGCCGTACTGCCTTCGGTCGAGCGCGTCACGCTGGGCGAGGGCTGGACGCCCATGCTGGCCAGCCGACGCTACGCCGGCGTTTACGTCAAGGAAGAAGGCGACAACCCCACGGGCACCTTCAAGGCGCGCGGCCTCGCGCTGGCCGTCACCATGGCGCGTCACTATGGTCTCAAGAAGCTCGCTGTGCCCTCCGCCGGCAATGCCGCGGGAGCGCTGGCTGCCTACGCTGCTGCTGCCGGCATCGAGGCGCACATCTTTATGCCCAGGGATGTGCCCATTGCGAATTACATGGAGGGCATCGCCTACGGTGCGCACGTCACGCTGGTCGATGGCCTCATCTCCGACTGCGCGCGCATGGTTGCGGAGCGCAGGCTGGCCGAGGGCTGGTTCGACATCTCCACGCTCAAGGAGCCCTTTCGCGTGGAGGGCAAGAAGACCATGGGCTATGAGCTGGTGGAGCAACTGGGCTGGGAGTATCCCGATGCCGTCTTCTATCCCACGGGTGGTGGCGTCGGACTGATTGGCATGTGGAAGGCCTTTGAAGAGATGGAGCAGCTCGGCTGGGTGCGGTCCGGCAAGCGGCACCACATAAAGAGACCCCGGATGATTGCCGTGCAGGCCAGCGGCTGCGCGCCGGTGGCGCGAGCCTTCGATGAAGGAAAGGACGTCTCCGAGATGTGGCAGAACGCATCCACCTTTGCCTCCGGCCTGCGCGTCCCCAAGCCCTACGGCGACTCAATCATCCTGGATATCTGTCGCAGCAGTGGTGGCATATGCCTCGCCTTGCCGGATGAGGTGATCTTCCAATCGCTGCTCGACTGGTCGCGTCAGGAAGGGATCCTGCTCTCGCCAGAGGGCGCAGCCGCCACCGCCGCGTATGACCATCTGCTGGCCAGCGGATTTCTGAAGCCCTCCGACCGCTGCGTCCTGTTCAACACTGGCGCGGGATTGAAGTACACAGACGTGATCGCGGCGAAGCTGGGCCTCGCGACCGCGTAAGACAGCGGCAGATACCTGCCACGAGACCAGACAACTGCAGTGGAGAATTCGGTGCGATCGAATGTTGCCTTTGTCTGCCGTTATCTGTTGTTGTCTGTAGTTGTCTTCTTGGGCAGAAACCTGCGGTCTATCTTCGCCACCACGACATAGTTCGGATCCACCATCTCGTCCAGGTGGATCTGTGCTGTCTTGCTCAGCAATTCGTAGGCATCCAGCTCGCTCAGCCCGTAGTCGTTGTGCATCCAGCCCACAAGCTCCGTGAAGGCGATGCGCAGTGCGTCATCGAGCGGACGGTAAATGCCCACCGCCATGATCGAATCCGCATTCTCGAAGCGTGGCCACTCGATCTTCTGGTGCTTGCGCACCTCAACGCGCAGCCGCACCTTCATCGCGATCTCGATTGCGGTGCCATCCACCTCGCCATCGCCCATGGCGGCATGCCCATCGCCGAACGAGAGCATGGCCCCCGCCACGTTGACCGGCAGCAGCAGCGTGTTGCCCACGCTGGCCTCGGGCGCATCCATGTTGCCGCCAAACTCGCCCGGCACAATCGAGCTGCGCACCTCGCCATCTGCTGGCGCCACGCCCACGCAGCCCAGGAAAGGATGCAGCGGAATCTTCGTCTCAAACGCAGAATCGCTGGCATGGAAGGTCGCTATATTCGCCGCCTTGTCGATGGCATAGCGCCATTCGCGCTTGGGAATACCGCCGCCCAGCATGGGCGTGTACTTGCTCGCATTGATCGCGCCGAACCCCGGCCCGGCCGTGCCATAGCCAACCGGCGCGTTCACCTCTACCTGCTCGAAGTGGATAGCGAGCGTGTCACCCGGCTCGGCACCTTCAATATAGAAAGGCCCGGTGAGAGGGTTCGGCCCCATCGGTTTCAGCCCCGCCTCTTCGAGCGTGTGACCATCCGCATCCGCAGTGGTGGTCTCCAGCACATCGCCACTGCGCAGCCGCATGACGGGCGTCGCCACGCCATAGGTGTACTTCAGCTCATTCAGTTTCAAGTCATAACGCACCACCTTGCCCGCTGCTGACGGCTGCGCCTGCAGCATCGCCGCTCCTGCCAGAACCGCCCAAGCCACCAACCATCCCATCGCCCGCATTCCGCCTCCTGGTTCTTCAGTCCGAGGTTCTTCACTCCGAAGGTGCTCTGGGGCAGTGTAGAGCCAGGCGTCCTGCGAACTCCCTGCTGCGTTCATTTCCGGACAGCAGTCAACGAATCTGAACACTGCTCCCACAGACGGCCTCTGGGCGGCCAACTTGTGAAAGGACTTAGCATCACCTGGAGCCGACAGAAAATGGCTCAGCAATTGCTGGATGAAGGGGAGAGGATGAAGCGTGTTCCGCTCGATACGATTTGCTCTTCGTCAGTTTCGTAATGCCCCGGGCTTCACCGTCATTGCCGTGCTCACATTGGCGCTGGGAATCGGCGCAACTACCACCATCTTCAGTGTGCTGGATGCGGTTCTGTTGGAGCCGCTGCCATTCCCTCAAGCGGATCGATTGATCGCCCTGTCCAGCACGCCCTGGAACGGCGTCTCCATACCGACAATCGAGGATTGGCAAGCGCGCAGCCGCAGTTTTCTGTCCATCGCCGCCTATCGAGGAGCAGTCCCGACGGTGCGCAGTGCGCGCGGCAGCGAGACGGGTCAAGTCGTGGAGGTGACACAGAACTTCCTCGCCACCCTTGGTACGAGCTTCGCGCTGGGTGGCGACTTCGCGCAGACCGGCAATGAGCGCGACTGTGCCTCGCAGGTCATCGTCAGCGGTGCCTACTGGAACAAGCTCGGCGGCGGCATCGCACTGGGCGGGCGCACTCTCGAGATCGATCGCCATACCTTTCAAATCGTTGGGGTGCTGCTCATGGCGCAGCAGTTCGAAGGGCCTGACGCCCTCAACCATCCCGAGATCCTGTTGCCCCTCGGCTGCGACCCATTCCGGCATCCCTCGGATCGTGGTTTGTTCGACTACCTTGCCATTGGCCGGCTGCGTCCCGGCGTGACGTTGCGCCAGGCGGAGGCCGATCTCATTGCCATTCAACGGCCATTGACCAGAGCCTTTCCGAGGTATTACCCCGCATCCTTTCTCCCTGCCATCGTTCCGTTGAAAGACTTTGTCGCAGGCAGCAATACCCGCTCGGCGCTGCTTGCAACGCTGGCTGGATGTGGCCTGCTGTTGCTGATCGGCTGCGCCAATTTGGCAAACCTTCTGCTGGCACGCAATACTCGCCGCCGCCACGAGTTGGCTACGCGCGCCACGTTAGGTGCGTCATTGCGCCAGTTGCTCGGTCAATTGCTGATTGAGAGCGGCCTGTTAGCCGTGCTTGGTTCCCTTGCTGGGTTGGGACTTGCCAGTGCAGTGCTGCATGGCGTGAAACAGATTGCCGTTCTGCAGTTGCCACGGCTGGGCCATGCCGCTCTGCAATCACGCGTACTAATGTTCGCGGTATTCGTCTCCGCAGCAGTTACCATACTGCTTACGCTGCTACCAGCATTCCGATCGCTGCGACCCTCCCTGCTTGCGGACCTTTCGCTGAGCGGGCGCGGTGCCTCGTCCGCCTCCAGCCTTAGCCGCTCCGGGCGCATTCTCGTCGCGGCTCAGGTCATGTTCGCGCTGGTGATGGTGGCCTGCGCCGGCTGGATGACGGCCAGTGTCTACACCCTGATCCATCAGCCGCTTGGATTCGATCCTCAGCATCTGCTGCTGGCGGGAGTCGATGTACACGGCAGCAGCGTGACGCCCACTTACGACGCAGCGCGCACCGCATCCTACTTCGACCAAGCAGTTGCAGCGCTGAGAACGCTGCCGGGCATCGAATCCGTGGCAGCGGTCAACCACCCGCCGCTGGGCGGCTGGATCAACCGCTATGAGTTCTGCAGCGACGCACATCCTGAGCAATGCCATCAATACAACGTCCGCTCTCCCGACAGTTTCCACGTCACGCCTGGCTACTTTTCGACCATTGGTCAAAGACTCTACCGCGGCCGTGACTTCAATCGTGCCGATGACGGCCGCTCGCACGTCGTCATCGTGAACCGTGCGCTTGTCGCTCAGGAGTGGCCCGGTCAGGATCCGCTCGGCAAACGTATCAACAGCGGAGAAATTCAGGGGTGGGCTACGGTGGTAGGCGTCGTTGGCGACGTGCACAACTTCGACCTCACCTCGGCTCCCGTGCCGAATCTCTATCTGCCGGAGAGTGACAACCCCCAGACCGCGATGACGCTCGTGCTGCGGACCACCGCCAAGCCTGAGCTGATGGCCGATACTGTCCGGCGCGTCCTCCGCATCCAACACCCGGACCTCGCCCTGTATCGCCTGCAGCCGATGGAGGACCGCATGACCCAGGAAACCGCGCTGCGACGCTGCGGCATGCAGCTTGCCGCGGCCTTCGGCGGCATCGCGCTCTTCCTCGCCGTCCTCGGCACCTACGGCCTGCTGGCCTATGAAGTCTCGCTGCGCGAGAAAGAGATCGGCATCCGCATCGCGCTCGGCTCCTCGCGCCAGGCCATCGTGCGGCTGTTGCTCATTCAGGAGTCACGCTGGGTGCTTGCCGGCGCAACCGCCGGGCTGTTTGCTGCCGGGCTCGCTGGTTATCTGTTGCGCGCGCAGTTCTATCAGGCAAGCGCTGCCGCGCCTCCCGTACTTGCTGCCGCGACCCTGTTGCTAGTGGTGCCGTCGCTCGCCGCCATCGTGCTGCCCGCGCGCCGAGCGGCGCTGCTCGATCCGGTGCAGGCGCTGCGCCGGGAATAGTTCCGGCCAGCGATAGAATCGCCGCAGCTATGCCAGAGACCGCGTACGAACAAGCGGAGCAGGCCGTCGCTACCATCCGCGAGCGCGCGGCACTCGCGCCCACCATCGCGCTCATTCTCGGCTCGGGGCTGGGCGGCTTTGCGGAGCGGCTTACCGATGCCATCGCCATCCCCTACTCCGAGATAACGCACTTCCCTGTCCCGACGGTCGAAGGCCACCGCGGCCGGCTGGTCCTGGGAATCTTTGCCGGTGTGCCGCTGGCCGTGATGCAGGGGCGCGTGCATGGCTATGAGGGCTACACGCCGCAGCAGGTCGTCTTCCCGGTGCGGGTGCTCGCGCGCCTCGGCATCCGCACTTTGCTGGTGACCAATGCCGCCGGAGCCATCCGCGCCGATTTGTCACCCGGCGACCTGGTGCTGATGACCGACCACATTAACCTCACCGGCGTAAATCCACTGGCTGGACCGAATGATGAGCGTCTGGGCCAGCGATTCTTCGATATGTCTGACGCCTATGCGCATCGCCTGCGCGCCCTGGCGCATCGAGCAGCAACCTCCGAAGGCCTGACCCTGCCGGAGGGCGTCTATCTGAGCGTGCCCGGCCCCAGCTTCGAAACACCCGCAGAGATTCGCGCCTTCCGCGCATGGGGCGCTGACCTGGTCGGCATGTCCACCGTGCAGGAGGTCATCGCCGCACGCCACCTGGGAATGGACGTGCTGGGACTCTCCTGCGTGACAAACATGGCTGCTGGCATGCTCGACCAGCCCATCGATCACACCCAGGTCACGGAGATCGGCGCGCAGGCACAGCAACGGCTCGGACGTCTTCTCAGCGCGTTGATTCCTACGTTGGCCGCACAAGTCTGAGTGCAGGAGCCATCGTCCGAAATACTCGCGCGTGAACCCGAATTTTCATAGAAGTCCGGCCGGGCCTTCCGTCTGCGGGTTGATATCCTATGGGTTATGGCTACCAAGAAAGAACTGCTGAAACAGCCCATCCAACACATCGACATCAAGCAGCACAATGTAGTGCCGCTGGTAGACGCCATGCAGCACATGGCCTACAGCTCGCGCGATCTGGCCCGCGCCGCTTCCATCTATGAGCGCATGCTGCGCGACCAGGAGTGCGGCGTCATCCTGTGCCTGGCCGGCTCGCTCGTCAGCGCCGGGCTGAAGCAGATCTTCGTCGATCTGATCCGCAACAATATGGTGGACGCCGTGGTCTCGACCGGCGCCAACATCGTCGATCAGGACTTCTTCGAAGCGCTTGGCTTCCGCCACTGGATCGCCGACGACCTGATGAAGGCCGGCACCGAAGATGCGACGCTGCGCGAGCTGATGATCGATCGTATCTACGACACGCTGATCGATGAAGAAGAGTTGCGCGCCTGCGATGAGACGACGGAAAAGATCGCCGACTCGCTGCCGCCGCGCCCGCACAGCTCACGCGAGTTCATCCGCGAGATGGGCGCCTGGCTGGTGAAGAACGGTAAGACTCCCCAGCAGGGCGGCGTGGACAGCATCGTGCTTTCTGCCTATGAGAAGGACATGCCGATCTTTTGCCCCGCCTTCAGCGACTGCTCCGCCGGCTTCGGCCTGGTGGCGCACCAGCACAAGCGTGGCGACAAGCCAAAGGTCTCGCTCGACTCCGCCAAGGACTTTTACGAACTGACGCAGTTGAAGATCGCCAACCCCACCACTGGCCTGTTGATGATCGGCGGCGGCGTGCCCAAGAACTTTGCGCAGGACATCGTCGTGGCCGCGGACATCCTGGGAACCGAGGCGCCCATGCACAAGTACGCCATCCAGATCACGGTGGCAGACGTTCGCGATGGCGCGCTATCTTCCAGCACGCTCAAGGAAGCCAGCTCTTGGGGCAAGGTGGATACCACCTATGAGCAGATGGTCTTTAGCGAGGCCACCCTGGCCCTGCCGCTGGTTACGGGATACGCCTGGCACAAACAGGCGCACGCTTCGCGGCCGGAACGGCGCTGGTCCCGTCTGCTTGAACCAGTCAATGCCTGACCTGCTTGAAAACCCGATTCTCCCACCACCGCAGCGCTGATGGCCCTTCACTTCTGGAGGGTCATCTCTATTTCCAATCCAGGAATCGGCGATCGACCCCCTAACAAACATGCACAATTCCTGATGCAGTAATAAGTATTTATGGATTACTGATGGGAATTTTGTTGCTCTTTAGTAAGAGTTACCCTCTATACTCACGGAACGTCACCGACTCAATAACAGCTTTGGGCTCCATCCGTACCCAGAACTGGCTACATTTGCGGAGAGTGGAACAGGAAATGCTCGCCATTCAGCTGACTCATGGGGCCCCTTCTCTCCGAACCTCACCGAATCATGGATCGACCTTTGCATTCTGATTTGAGTCAGCATGAACGCGTCTTTACGCATTGGCTTACCGGCCGGCCGGTCTGGTTCGCCATGTTCGCGCTGACACTGCTGTCCACTGCATATACAGTCGTCGTGATGATGTACTCCGGAACTAGCCTGATCTGGAGCCCGGCGAAGCCGCTGGTAGTTTTCCTGGTGTGGGGGGCGATTCAGACCTTCTTCGCCGTCGTGTGCCTGTTGAAGCTGCGGCATGAGCGCCGCCTGCACAGCGTCGCGATGGATGAGCGCACCGTGGCCGGAGCCGTTGAAGTGAGGCACGTGGGGAGTGCTCCTCACGTTCGTTATAAGGATTACTTCGAAAACCTGACTGAAATGATTGCGATCCTCTCGGCCGAGGGCAAGTATCTCTACGTCAACTCCGCGTGGCAGCGCTACTTCGGACGGGACGCGGATACGGTGCATGCGCTGGACGGTTTTGCCTCCGCCTTCCCCTTTGCGATTCAGTCACAGGCCGCCACTCTGTTTGAGCGCGCAGCGGCCGGCGAGCACATTGACCAGATCCATCTGCGGATGGATGACGCCAATGGTCGCATGCGCGAGATGGAAGCCAGTCTCTCAGCGCTGCGGGAAGCCGGCCTGCCGCGCACCGTGCGGTGCATCTTTCGCGACGTCACACTGCGCAATCAACGGGAGCGCCGGCTCGCCATGCAGCTCGGCGTGGGGCAGGTGATTCAGGAGGCCTCCACGGAAGATTCTCTACCCCGCATCCTCTCTGCATTGGGCAGTCATCTCGGCTTCGACCTGGTTGAGTTGTGGCGTGCCGATGCCGGCCATCAGGTGATGCGCTACGGAAGTATGTGGATGGCTGCAGATTGCGTCTTCCCCTCCACGCTCAGCAAAAGCGCCTTCATGGAGTTCACCCCGGGCGACGGACTGCCTGGCCAGGTGTGGATGCAGGGCGCCTCCATCTGGGTGGAAGACATCCACGGCGATGCGCGCTTTGAGGGGCGCGAAGGCGCAAAGGCCGATGGCCTGACCACCTGCTGGGCGGTGCCCGTTCGCGTTGGCAATCAGGTGATCGCCGTGATCGAATTCTTCAGCCGCAAGCGCATCCCCACCGATGTGGAGATGATGGCAACGGTGGAGACGGTCTGCGCGTCGGTGGGCCAGTTTCTCGGCCGCTCGGTGCAGGAGAAGCGCGTCACTGAGCTCAACCGCCAGAAGGAATCCATCCTCAATACGGTTGCCGATGGCATCCTGGGAACCGACCAGCATGGCCGCGTCACCTTCGCCAATCCGGCAGCCGCGGTGATGCTGGGCAACCAGCCCGGGGCTCTCATTGGTCGCTTCGTCCACGCCATCGTGCACGAGGATATCTACGGCAGCCCAACCGCATGTGCCTCACACTGCTACATTCGCCGCGGCCTCTTCGCCAAGGATGGAGCGCAGGGCCAGGACATCTTCTATCGGCCGGACGGCTCCTCCTTCCCCGTTGAGTTCACGCTGACGCCCATGCAGGTGCACGGCAGCGTGACCGGCAGCGTGCTGAACTTCCGCGATGTGAGCCAGCGCCAGGCGCTCGATCGTATGAAGGACGAGTTCATCTCTACGGTCAGCCATGAGTTGCGCACGCCGCTCACCTCCATCCGCGGCTCGCTCGGTCTGCTCTCCACTGGCATGCTGGGCGAGGTGAATGACAAGGCGGCCAACCTGCTGCGCATCGCCGTCAACAACTCCGACCGGCTGGTACGGCTGATCAACGACATTCTCGATCTGGAGCGCCTGCAGTCCGGCCGTGCCCCACTCAGCTTCCGCGCCTTCTCGCTCTCTGACCTGTCGCAACAGGCGATCGAGACGCTAACCCCTTTGGCTGACGGCGCATCCGTGAAGCTGGTGCTGGAGGCCGAGCCCGTCGACTTCATCGCCGACCCCGACCGTCTGCAGCAGGTGCTGACCAACCTGCTGAGCAATGCCATCAAGTTCTCCCCGGCAGATTCCACCATCAAGGTAACGATCGGCAGCAGTGCGGAAGGCGCCGCGATCAGCGTGTCGGACGAGGGCCGCGGCATCCCGGAGGAGAAGCTGGAAAGCATCTTCGACCGCTTCCAGCAGGTGGACGCCTCCGACTCGCGGCAGAAGGGCGGCACGGGCCTGGGACTGGCCATCTGCCGCACCATCGTCGGCCAGCACGGCGGACGTATCTGGGCGGAGCGCAATCCGGGCCGAGGGTCTACCTTTCACATCTTCCTTCCGGCAAATCCACATCAACACGCTACGATCCTCGACGCTCCGGCGCAGGAGCGGGAGACGATTGTGGTCAGCGCCAGCGACAACGATACCCGCACCAGCCTCGCCGCCAGTCTTCGCTTTCATGGCTACAACGTGGTGGAGGCCTCCAGCGGCCGGGAGACCATCGCGCATCTCGAACGCAACCAACCCAAAGCCCTGCTGCTGGACCTGACCTTGCCCGATATGTCCGGCTGGGAGGTGCTGCGCATCCTCAAGGACGAGCCCGCTACCTCAGAGACGCCAGTGATCATGCTCAGCATGCACGCCATGGGCAAGTCGTCCACGCTGGGACTCGGCGCGGACGGATGGCTGCAGGTGCCCGCGCAGGAGACGGAGCTGCTGGAAGAGCTTTCGCTGGTACTGAACCGGCAGAAGACATGGAGCGAGATTCTGCTGGTGGAAGACGATCTGGATCTGGCTCGCGTCATCAGCGCGACGTTTGAGCGCGCCGGGGTGCACGTATTGCATGCTGCCAGCCGGCACGCCGCCATGGAGCTGTGCGCCTCGTTCACGCCCAGCTTGATGATCCTGGATCTCTCGCTGCCGGATGGCGATGGCCAGAGTCTGGTCGAGCGGCTGCGCTACCATCCCGAGCTGCACTCCTTGCCTTTGCTTGTGTATTCGGCACGTGACCTAAACGACGCGGAGCGCGAACAGCTTCGCCTGGGTCCGACACAATTCCTCACCAAGGCGACAGTACAGCCGCAAGAGGTAGAGGACTTGGTACTTGCCATGCTTCGCACGCCCTCGCAGAATGGGGCTACACCGGCTACGTCAGGCAAAGACCTGCGGCCGTTCATGATTCCGGTTCCCCATGACACGTCGCATACTCATCATCGATGACGAAGAAGATATCCGCGAAGTCGCTGGACTAAGCCTGGAGACAGTAGCCGGCTGGGAGGTGTTCCTCGCCAATTCAGGCTTGCAGGGCATGGAACGCGCCGCGGTGGAGCGTCCTGACGCGATCCTGCTGGACGTGATGATGCCAGCGATGGACGGCCCCACGACCTTTCTCCAGTTGCAGAAGAATCCCGCCACCGCTGCCATCCCGGTCATCCTTCTCACTGCCAAGGTGCAGGGATCCGATCAGCGCCGCTTCGCCGAACTGGGCGTGGCAGGCATACTCTTCAAACCCTTCGATCCGCTTACCCTCTCGGCTCAGGTGTGCGCAACACTGGGCTGGAACAAGGTGCAATAGGAGTTCCCATGGCAGACGTCCCCTCCCCCCAAGGCACGCCTGACGAAATCTCAGCTCGGCTTCACGAGTTGCTGAGTACCCTGTGGTCACGCAGTCGCGAGACCATCGCAGAGCGGCTCGACGTGCTGCGCGCCACCCTGCGCAGCCTGCGAGCCGACCCTGTCGATGCGGTCGCGAGAAAATCCGGCGCCGATGCGGCCCACAAGCTGGCCGGCATCCTCGGCACCTTCGGGCTGCCGGAGGGCACGGAACTGGCCCGCCGCACGGAGGTGTTGCTGGAGTCTCTGGCACCGATTCGTTCCTATGACATGGACCGGCTGCAACAGGACATCGACCAGCTGCACCAGATGATCGAGGCTAAGTCAAAGGACGCGGGCAAGCGGCGCGCCTGAATCCCTCCAGCCTCTCTCGTGATGCTGCAGCGGTGTAGACTCATCGTTTGGTGCCTCCACTTTCACCGCGCAACGAACCCGGCGATCAACTCGGGTTGCTGTTCCAGCCGGAGCGGGCCCCTGAACCTCGCCGCATCTGGAGCGTTGGCGCACTGGTCACCGAAGTTCGCGGTCAGATCGAGCACACCTTCGCCGACTGCTGGGTAGAGGGCGAAATCTCCAACCTGCGCAGCGCAGGCTCCGGCCACATCTACTTCACCTTGAAGGATGATCAGAGCCAGCTGCCGGTCGTGTTGTTTCGCCGGCAGGCGTCGCTGCTGCGCTTCCGTCCAGAAGCAGGCCTGCATGTGCTGGCGCGCGGGCGCATCACTATCTACGAAGAGCGCGGTCAGTTGCAGCTGGTGGCGGAAACACTCGAGCCGGTGGGCACCGGCTCGCTGCAATTCGCCTTCGAGCAGTTAAAGCAGAAGCTGCAGCAGGAAGGCCTGTTCGATGCCGAGCGCAAGCAGGCGCTCCCCGCCTTTCCGCGCTGCATCGGCATCATTACCTCGCCCACCGGCGCCGTCATCCGCGACTTTCTGAATATTGCGGCGCGCCGCCACGCCGGGCTCGACGTGCTGCTGTATCCCGCAAGCGTTCAGGGGGAGCAGGCTGCGGCAGAGCTGGCCGCCGGCATTCTCCACTTCAACCGGGCGATGACGGTGGATGCCATCGTCATCGCGCGGGGTGGCGGCTCTGCCGAAGATCTGGCGCCATTCAACACAGAAGTGCTGGCACGCGCCATCGCCGCGTCTGCCTTGCCAATCGTCTCGGCGGTCGGACATGAGACCGACTTCACCATCGCAGACTTTGTCGCAGACCTCCGCGCTCCCACCCCATCAGCAGCGGCCGAACTGCTCACCGCCATGCACTACGGCGTCGCGGAACGGATCGATGCGCTGCAGCAGCGATTGGTGCGCGCCTGCCGCTATTGCATGGCGGTCGCGGAGCGGCGCTTTGCTGCTGTCTCACCAGAGGCGACCTTTGCCCGTCTGCGCGGACGCCTGGAAAGCGCCCAGCAACGCGTGGACGAATGCCAGTTTCGCCTGGGTGCTGCCTGGCAATACAGCCTGCATGCGCGCTCGGCCGCTCTGCAGCGGCTGCACAGCCGGCTTATGCAGCGCAGTAGCCTGCAGGCACTTGGTGGCCGGCGCGAACGATGCACCGCAACAACGGAGCTCCTGCGGCGCGCCATGCTGGCGCGGCTGGAGCGAAGTCGCCGCGACAGCGACAGGATGACAGGAAGGCTGATGCTGCAGGCGCCCTCCCACCGCGGCCAGCGGGCACGCCAGACGCTTGAGTACCACGACCTCCGCGCCGCCCGAGCAATAGTTACCCAGATCCAGTTCGGGCGAGTAGCCCGCGCCAGCCTGGATGGCCAGCTGTCTGCCTTGTCGCCGCTCGCCGTGCTTGAACGCGGCTACAGCCTTAGCTATAACTCCCAGGGCGAGCTGGTGCGCGACAGCGCCCCTCTTCGATCCGGAGACCGGCTCGGAACCAGGCTCGCGCGTGGATCTGTCACCAGTACAGTTACCAGCACAGAGAAAGCAAAATGAGAAAGCTCTTTGGAACCGACGGTATCCGGGCAGTTGCCGGCGAAGCGCCGCTGGATGCGCGCACCATCCATTCAGTGGGCGTGGCCCTTTCGCACACACTAGCGAAACATGGCCCGGCACCTCGCCTACTGGTGGGCATGGATACCCGCGAATCCAGCGGATGGATCAGCGCCGTCATCGCTGGCGGTCTGCGCCAGGGTGGCGCGACAGTCGAGAACGCCGGTGTCATCACCACACCGGGTATTGCTTACCTGGCGCGGCGCCACGGCTTTTCCGCCGGCATCGTTATCTCTGCATCGCACAATCCCTGGCAGGACAACGGCATCAAGATCTTCGCCGGCGACGGCTACAAACTCCCTGACGAGCAGGAGCTGGCCATTGAAGAGGAGATCTTTCGCCACCTCGCCGATCCCGCGTTCGCTCCTTCGGCCGACAGCAAGATGCCTCCAGTGATGACACACTACCGCCACCAGTACGAGGGCTTCCTGCGGCAGGCAGTGCCTGGGCTCTCCCTCCACGGAAAGACAGTGGTGGTGGACTGCGCCAATGGCGCCGCATCGGCCATCGCGCCAGAATTGTTCGCTACCCTCGGTGGCACCATACACCTGACGCATTCACACCCGGACGGCCGCAACATCAACGAACACTGCGGCGCGCTGCATCCAGAGATCGTCGCGCGTGAGACTGCGCAGCGGCATGCCGACATCGGCATCACCCTGGATGGCGACGCGGACCGCGCGATGTTCGCCGACGCGCGGGGCAACGTCGTCAATGGAGACTCCGTGCTGCTGCTGGCCGCGCGTGACCTGCAAGCTCGCGACGCGCTGAAGGACAACACGGTTGTGGCCACCACCATGTCCAACATGGGCCTGGAAGCGGCCTTAGGCAGGGATGGCATCCGCATGCTGCGCGCGCCCGTAGGCGATAAGTACGTGCTGCAGATGATGCAGCAGCACCGCGCCAGTCTGGGGGGCGAGCAGTCCGGTCACATCCTCTTCCCCGCCCACAGCACGACCGGCGATGGATTGCTGACCGCGCTGCTGGTGCTGGACATCCTGCAGCGCTCCGGCAAGCCGCTCGATGAACTCACCGCAGACCTGAAGGTCTTTCCTCAGGTGATCGTCAATGTAAAGGTGCGCGAGAAGCAGCCATTGGAAGGGCTGCCAGCGGTCGCGCGCTGTGTTACCGAAGCTGAGGACGCGCTTGCTGGCCGCGGTCGAGTCGTCGTGCGCTACAGCGGCACTGAAGCGCTGGCGCGCGTCATGATCGAGGCAGAATCGCGCGCCGAGATGGAGCATCATGCCCAGCGCATCGCGCAGGCCATTCGCGCGGAGCTCGGCGTCTAGAAGACCTCAGTGGAGATCACGCCAATTGCGGCCCACGCCAACATCGGCGACGATGGGGACTTTCAGCTCTACGACGTTCTCCATCTCATGCTTCACCAGCGCGCTGACCGCCTGCACCTCTGACCCTGGAACGTCGAACAGCAACTCATCATGCACCTGCAGCGTCATCTGTGCTTCCAGCTTCTGCTCGCGCAGCCGGTCGTGAATGCGAATCATTGCGATCTTGATCATGTCTGCCGCAGTGCCCTGCAGCGGCGTATTCACGGCGGTACGTTCTGCAAATCCGCGCAGGTTGCCGTTGCGGCTCTGGATGTCGGGGATCGGCCGCACGCGACCGAACATGGTTCGCACCTGCTGGGTCGAACGTGTCTCCTCCAGCACGCGATCGATGAACTGCCGCACCCCGCCGTAACGCGCGAAGTAGGTCTCGATGTAGAGCTTCGCCTCCGCCTGCGGGATGTTCAGGTTAGCCGCCAGCCCGAATGGCGAAATGCCGTAGACGATGCCGAAGTTCACTGCCTTGGCCCGGTTGCGCGTCTCCTTGCTCATCGCGGCCGCCGGCACGCCGAAGACTTCCGACGCCGTCAACGTGTGAATGTCCTGCCCGGTGCGATAGGCCTCCACCAGCAGCGGGTCGTCGGAGAAGTGCGCCATCAGTCGCAGCTCAATCTGCGAGTAGTCGGCGGATAAGAGCACACGCCCCGGCGCAGCGATAAAGGCCGCGCGGATCTCTCTTCCCTTCTCCGTGCGGATGGGAATGTTCTGCAGGTTGGGATTCGTCGAAGAAAGTCTGCCCGTGGCCGTGCCCACCTGGTTGAAGGTCGTGTGCACGCGGCCATCCGAGTCGGCCAGCAGCGGCAGTGAGTCGACGTAGTTGGACTTCAGCTTCGCCAGCTGCCGGTACGCCAGCACCTGCGCGGGCACAGGGTGATGCAGCGCCAGTTCCTCCAGCACGTCCTGCGCCGTCGAAACCACCTTGCCCTTGCCGTACTTGATGGGCTTCGGCAGATGCATCTTGTTGAAGAGCACACCGCCCAGCTGCTTCGGCGAATTGATGTTGAAGCGCAGACCCGCCCCCTCGAAGATCTGTTCGCTTACCCGCGACATCTCTGCTTCCAGGTCCTTCGCCAATGCACTGAGCACGCTCACGTCCACGCGAACCCCGGCGTGCTCCATCGCCAGCAACACAGGCACCAGCGGCAGATCGATGGTTTCGTAGACCTTCAGCGCGTCGATGGCTTCAACATCGCGCCGCAGTCCTGCCGCGAGCGCACGTATCGCCACTGCCTGCTCCGGGAGCAACCGCTCATCCACCTGCGCCAGCGGACGGCTGCTGAAGCGCGCCGCTACATCCGCCAGCCGATGCGTCGTGTGCGTCGGATTGATGAGGTAGGAATAAAGCATCAGATCGTCATGCACGCCTGCAATCTGGATGGAGTGCTTTTGCAGCACGCGCAGACTCGCCTTCAGGTCATGCACTGACTTCGGCACCGCCGCGTCTTCCAGCAACAGCTTCAGCCGCGCGCCCTCTGGCGATTGCAACGCAATGCGCAGCGCGATTCCGTCTTCGGCTGACACGGCAACGAAGTGCTCCCGTGCGGTCTCAGCCTCCTGCCGCTCTGCGTCGGCCATCATGTCCAGCAGCGACAGGTTGCGCAGCAGCGGCGCATCCTCCTCCACTGCTTCCGTTTCGCTTTCGCTCACCTGCTCCGCCACTGTTTCGAGCAGGGTTACGTCCATGGCGATGGCAAAGCCCAGGCGCGCAGCGGTGAAGAATGCTTCCAACTGCTCCGCCGTGGGTGACACGATCAACTCCGCCTGTGCCGCATCGACCGCCGGCGCCAGCTCCTTCAGCATGGATGTGAACTCCAGCTCGTTGAACAGCGTGCGCGCAGCCTCCAGGTCTGGCTCCTGCGTCTCCATGCGATCCAGTTCCAGGTCCACAGGCACGCTGCAGTGGATGGTCACCAGCTCTTTGCTCAACAGGATGGTGTCGCGATTGTTCTGCAGCGACTCGCGGTAGCTCTTGCGCTTCACCTCGTCTGCATGATCCAGGACGCCCTCTACCGAGCCGAACTGCTGGATCAACTCAACTGATCCTTTATCCCCAATGCCGGGCGCACCAGGAATGTTGTCGATGGAGTCGCCGCGCAGCGCCATCACATCGATGACCCGCGCCGGCGGCACACCCAGGGTCTGCTCTACTGCTGCCGGATCGAGGATCAGGTTGTCCTTTGCTGGATTCAACACCGACACTCGATCGGTCACCAGCTGCAGCATGTCCTTGTCATTCGAAACGATGAAGACACGATGCCCCGCTGCCTCCGCCTTGTGCGACAGCGTGCCGATGACATCATCCGCCTCAAATCCCTCGTACTGGATGATCGGGATATGGAATGCCTCGAGCGAACGCCGGATGTACGGCACCTGTTGCGACAGGTCTGGCGGCATCTCTGTGCGGTTGGCCTTGTAACCCTCATACGCCACTTCATCGAACTGCTGCGTCTTGATGTTGAATTTTCGTACGGAGGTCATGGTGCGGGCGCGCTCATCGCGGAAGACTGGCGCACTGGTGTCGAAGATCGCAGCGAAATAGCGCGGGTCGAAGTCGCGGCGCAGCTTGTTGATCATGTTTACGAATACGTACGTGGCCGCTGTGGGCACGCCGCTGCGCGTGGACATGGGGCGCTGCCGCTGCATCGCGTGGTACGCGCGGAAGATAAAGGACATGGCATCCAACAGAAAGACGGGCGGCTTCTCTTCAGGGTTCGGCATGGGTTCCTGTTTCGGCGCTCCTGCTTATGAGATGAACATGCAATCGCCATAGGAGAAGAAGCGATAGCGTTGGGCAACCGCGTGACGGTAAGCAGCCAGCGTAGTCTCTCGACCTGCAAAAGCAGAGACCAGCATCAGCAACGTCGACTGGGGCAGATGAAAGTTGGTGAGCAGCGCGCTCACCACACGAAAGCGATGGCCCGGCGAAACAAAGATGCTGGTGCTGCCCGCATGGGGTGTGAGTATGCCGTCCTCGCTGACCGCCGCACAGTGCTCCAGGGTGCGGACAGTCGTGGTGCCGGCAGCGACCACGCGGCGCCCCGTACGCACGGCAGCGTTGACGGCGTGTGCCGTCGCCTCGGGAAGCTCATAGCGCTCGCTATGCAGATGGATGTCTTCTGTTCGCAATGCGCGGACTGGCTGAAATGTTCCCAGGCCAACGTGCAGCGTGACGGACACCACCTCAACCCCGCGTCCGCGTATCTCTGCAAGAATCTGCGGCGTGAAGTGCAGCCCCGCAGTCGGCGCAGCCGACGATCCGCGATGCGCGGCGTAGACCGTCTGGTAGCGCTCGCGATCCTGCGCGTCATCCTCGCGATGGATATACGGAGGCAGCGGCATGTGACCGAGCGCGTCCAGGCGCGCCGCGAAATCATCGACGGGCGCAAAGCGCAGTGTGCGCTCACCACGCTCTCCCGCGCTGACAATCTCTGCCTGCAGGCTGAGATGGCTTGCAATATCCGAGAATTCGATCGCATCCCCCACCAGCAGCTTGCGGCCAGGCTTCACCAGCGCCGTCCACTGCCAGCTACCCAGCTGGCCCGTCAGCAATACTTCAACCCGGCGCCCCGCTGCCGCATCCTCCTCGGCGCGCCGCATGCGCGTCCCGTACAGACGAGCCGGCACCACCCGCGAGTCGTTCAGCACCAGCACATCGCCCTCGCGCAGTTGTTCCGGAAATGCTGCGAACATGGCGTCCGTGCAACTGCCTGTCGCGCGATCCAGCAGCAGCATGCGCGAAGCGCCGCGCTCGGCTGGCGGCTGCTGCGCAATCAACTCTTCAGGCAGCGCGAAATCGAACTCCGAAACAAGCACCAGTCGATTCTAGTGCTCAGCGTTTGCCGGGTTCGCGAAGTGCGCTTCCGCACGCTGGCGCAGCCGTTCGAGCGTTGCTTCCACGGTGAGCCGCGCCGGCTCCTCCCCTTCGTTGGAATCAGGAGCCGCAACTGCCCTGCCCCACACGAGGACCACGCGGGAGAAGGGCTGCGGCACCAGCAGCGCATCCCAGGAGCGCACCACCCACGCGCGCTGCGGGTGCAGGTAGAAGCACCACACCGGCAGCCCGGTCAGATGCGCAAGCTTCGCCACACCAGGTTTCAGAACGTAGCGCGGCCCACGCGGCCCATCGCCCGGAATCACCGCTGCGTCGCCGCTTTGAATGGCGCGCGTGAGCGCACGCAGGCCCATAGCCCCGGAACGCGAACTCGATCCCCGGACTGTCTTGTAGCCAAGGCGATGGATGGTACGCGCGATCAGCTCGCCATCAAAGCTCGCGCTGATCAGCAGCACTGTACGCGGCCGCGATTGAAAGCGGCATGCCGCCGTTAGCAGGCAGCGATGCCAGAAGCACCAGATGCCGGGCTTGCCGGGCTCGTCCACATACCCGCCCTCTTCGCACACCACTTCATATCGCAAGGTAGCGTTCAGCAGCCGCAGCAGGGTCGCCATAAGTGGCGGCACCACCCGCAGCATCACGCGCCTGTGCCACATCAGCGTCGGTTCAGTGATCTCATGCATGCGGGCGGGCGGCCATGTGCAAGCCGGGGGCGGCGAAGTGCCTGCAGTGTAGCAGCCTGTGCTGCCATCGCCGCGCGCGCTGATAGCATCAGGAGCGTGCTCGCCATCGATACGCCCGTCCAGTTCATCAAGGGGATCGGACCGAGTATCGCGGAGGCGCTGGCAGCCAAGGGCTACACCACTGCGGAGGACCTGCTCTACCATCTGCCGTTCCGCTACGAGGACCGCGCCAACCCCCGCGCCCTGCATGAACTGACCGCGGGAGAGATGGGCAGCGTGATTGGCGAAGTACGCGGCTCCGCGCTGCTGCGCACACGGTCCATGCCCATCTTCGAAATGACGCTAGGCCAGGGCATCGGCACGCTGAAGTGCATCTGGTTCCGCGGCACTTATTTGAAGGATCGCTTTCACGCGGGGCAAACCGTAGCGGTCTTCGGGCGTGTCGAAGCATCACGTTCATCCCGCGGCTTCAAGATGATCCAGCCGCAGTTTGAGATTCTGCCCGGCGCGGGAGACGGCGGCGCAGAGAGCGAGCTCAAGAGCCTGGAGATGGGCCGCATCACGCCTATCTACGAGAGCCTGGGCGGCGCAAGGCTGGGACCGCGCTGGGTTCGCCGTCTGCTCTTCCAGCTGCTCGCAGACCTGCGCGGACGCATCCCGGAGACGCTGCCAGCGGCCGTGCTCGAGCGGCTGAAGCTGCCCTCTCGCAATACGTCACTTCAATTGGTACATTTCCCCGATGCCACCACCCCGCTTACGCAACTGCAGGAAGCGCGCACCGCCGCGCATCGCCGGCTCATCTTTGAGGAGCTGTTCTATCTCGAGCTTGGCCTTGAGATCAAGCGCCGCAAGGCCAAGGAGCGCGCCGGCATTGCCTTCGCTCCCAATCAGCAGGTACGCGCTGCGCTGCGGGAAGTGCTGCCCTTCCACCCTACCGCCGCACAGAAGCGGGCCTTGGGCGAGATTGTCGAGGACATGAAGCAGCCCAGCCCCATGCGCCGCCTGCTGCAGGGCGATGTCGGCTCCGGCAAGACCATCGTCGCGTTTCAGGCCATGCTCGTCGCCATCGAAAACGGCTACCAGGCAGCCCTGATGGCGCCGACAGAGATCCTGGCTACGCAGCACTACCTGGGCGCGCGCAAGCTACTGGGGCGCGCCACCCGCAACTACCGCATCACGTTGCTGACCGGCTCGCTGGACGCGACGCACAAGCGTGCAGCACGCGGCCGCATTGCCCGTGGCGAGGCCGACTTGATCATCGGCACCCACGCCTTGATCGAAGAGAAGGTGGAGTTCGACAAGCTCGGCCTGGTGGTCGTCGACGAACAGCATCGCTTCGGCGTGCTGCAGCGCTTCCGCCTGATGAAGAAGCCGGGGCAGGGCGAGCCCGACGTGCTGGTGATGACTGCGACACCGATTCCACGGACGCTCGCGCTCTCCCTTTACGGCGATCTGGATCTGAGCGTGCTCGATGAGCTCCCGCCCGGCCGCACACCCATCGTGACCCGTCGCGGCTCCGACGAAAAGGCCGATGAAGTATGGCAATTCGTGCGCAAGCACGTGGCTGCGGGGCACCAGGCCTACATCGTCTATCCAGTCATCGAAGGGCCCAGCGCCGATCAGCCGGAGCTCGACTTCCCCGTCATGGAGGAGCCAGCAGAGGAGCCTGCCGCGAAGCCGGCAAAGCGTGGCAGGAAGACCGCAGAGAAGACAGCATCCTTGTTCGAGAAGCCAACCCTCAAAGCCGCGACACAGATGTATGAGGCGCTGCGGGACGGCGCGCTCCATGGCCTGCGACTGGGACTGCTCCACGGGCGGATGAGCGCAGACGATAAGGAGATTGTGATGCGCCGCTTTCAGCGCGGGGAGCTCGACGTGCTGATCTCGACCACGGTGGTCGAAGTCGGCGTCGACGTGCCAAACGCCACCGTGATGGTGATTGAACACGCAGAGCGCTTCGGGCTGGCGCAGCTGCATCAGTTGCGCGGGCGGGTGGGCCGCGGCAACGCACGCAGTTACTGCATCCTGATGACCGGCGGCCGCGTGACCCCGGAGGCGGAGCAGCGGCTGGACGCGATGGTACGCACCCAGGACGGATTCGAGCTGGCCGAGTTGGACCTGACCCTGCGCGGCCCGGGCGAGTTCTTCGGCACGCGACAGGCAGGCCTGCCGGACTTCCGTGTGGCAAATCTGGTACGCGACCGGGAGCTGCTGGAGTTAGCCAAGCACGAAGCGGCAGCCTTCGTAGCCAGCAGCGGCGCCGAGGCCAATGAAGCCGAACGCGCCATGGTAGCGCGGCGATTGAAGCAGGCGTGGCAGCGCCGCTACGGACTGGTGGAGGCTGGCTGATGATTGTTGGTACCGGTGTTGACCTGATCGAAGTTGAACGCATACGGCGATCCATCGAGCGCTTCGGCAGCCGCTTTCTGGAGCGTGTCTACACGCCGGCGGAGATCGCCTACTGCCAGCGCAAGCGGCACACTGCGGCAGAGAGCTTCGCCGCGCGCTTTGCCGCCAAGGAGGCTGGCGCCAAGGCGCTCGGCACTGGCATGGGCTTCGGTGTCACATGGCGGGAGATTGAGGTGCGGCGCAAATTCAGCGGCCAGCCGCTGCTGAGCTTCTCCGGTCGCGCCGCGGAGCAGGCCCGGGCCTTGGGTGTCAGCAACGCTGCGTTGTCGCTCACCCATACCGCTACGCACGCCATGGCCTTTGTCGTCCTGGAAGGCAAGCAAAGCTGAAGTTGCCAGTCGCAGTACGCAAGACAATCGGCAGCGGGGATTCGTCGCCCTATTTGGTACTCTCATTTCGTAGGACAAGCAGAACAGCGGCGGCTTGCCAGAGAATTTGCGCTCCAAGTCCACACCGTCCTGCGGAAGCCTATGTGGCCTTTGCTTAATGAAGGCCACGCCGAGAGACTCTTATCTGGAAACACGAAGAGCGAAAATGCTCCAGTGAGGTTACGTGCCCAGTCAACAGGAAGTGCAGTGGTCGCAACTGAAGGTGGGAGTCCTGGTCATCGTCGCGCTGATTGCGCTTACTGCGCTGATCTTTCTCATGTCCGGCAGCACGGGCGGTTTCTTCGCTGGAAAGATCGTTCTCCGCTCCTACTTTGAAAACTCTGCCGGTCTCAAGGTGGGCGCGCCCGTGAACCTGGAAGGCGTCACCATCGGCAATGTGAAGAGCATCCGCATCTTCCGTGAACGCAAACTGACTCCGGTGGAAGTGACCATGAAGGTCAGCAAGAAGTACAACCAGGATGTGCGGGAGGATTCGAAGGCCAGCCTCGATACCGTCGGCGTGCTGGGCGATACAGTAGTCGATGTCAGCTCGAAGCGTGCGGTTGGGCCCGCCGTGAAGGACAACGACGAGTTGGGCACGACAGAGAGCCCGAACCTTTCGGACGTCATCAAGTCCAGCCAGGGCACCATCGAGCAGGTCGACACCATCCTGGCCAAGCTGGACAGCCTCATCGATTCCATCAACTCCGGCAAAGGCTCTGTCGGCCAGCTCATCAACAATCCTGGACTCTATAACCAGGCCAACCAGGTGGTCCAGCAGCTTTCGAAAATCACATCGGACCTGAGCAAAGGCCGCGGCACCGTGGGCAAGCTGCTTACCGACGACACCCTCTACAACAACCTGAACGAGACCACCACGCGCTTGAACCACGTCGCTGCGCAGATTGACAGCGGCCAGGGAACCATCGGCAAGCTGCTGAAGGATGACGCGCTCTACAACAACCTGAATCAGACCGTAACCCAGGCCAACGCCCTGGTTGCGGAGATCAATCAGGGCAAGGGCACACTCGGCTTACTGGTGAAGGACCCGCAGTTCCAGGCCAAGGTGCAGGACACTGTCACCAAGCTGGACTCGATCATCGCCCGCATCGACAGCGGACAGGGCACACTCGGCCAGCTGGTCGTGAACCCTTCGCTCTACAACAATGCCGACGCGATGCTGGGGGAGACCCGCAATCTCGTCACGCAGATTCGTGAGAACCCAAAGAAGTATCTGACCTTCCACGTCAAGGTGTTCTGATCACCGGCCGTCAGCTGCAGCGTCCAAGTTCTGCCTTGCATAGACCAGTGAACGTAATTCAGGCAGACCGGGCGGTCGACGCCCCGTCGAAACAATCCTCCTGTGTATTAATCGGCAACCGCTCCTGTGGGCTTTCTTCAATGAAAGCCTATGCCGAGAGTCCCTTCCTGCCGCACAGCATCGGGAATATCGCTCTATTCTCGGTAGCGGGAGATTGTGCGTGCCAGATTTGAGCCAGCCGGATTTGAGCCAGCCCGGTTTGAGTGAGCGCGGAGTGAGCGAGCCTGCCACGCCGGCGGATGTGGACGCGCCCCCAGCCTTCGCTCCCCCAGCGAACCAGGGCAGGCGTGCCGCCAGTGCCTTCATCTTTGTCACCATCGCGCTCGACATGCTGGCCATGGGCATGATTGCTCCCGTGCTGCCGCGCCTGGTGACCGGCTTCATGGGCGGCAACGAGTCCAGCGGCGCGCAGATGTTCGGCATCTTCGGCACGGTATGGGCCGTGATGCAGTTCGGCTGCTCCCCCCTCCTGGGTTCGCTGTCCGACCGCTTTGGCCGCCGCCCCATCATCCTACTGTCAAACTTCGGCCTGGGCCTGGACTATGTCGTGATGGCGCTGGCGCCGAATCTGGCATGGCTCTTCGTGGGCCGGGTCATCTCCGGCATCACCTCCGCCAGTATCCCCACCGCCATGGCGTACATCGCCGATGTCACCGATCCGGAGAAGCGCGCGGAGGCCTTCGGCATGGTCAGTGCTGCCTTCGGGCTTGGCTTCGTGCTGGGGCCGGCGCTGGGCGGCGCACTGGGTAACGTCAACCCGCGGCTGCCCTTCTGGGTGGCCGGCGGCATGAGCCTGCTGAACGCCATGTACGGCCTGTTCGTGCTGCCGGAGTCGCTCGCCGCAAATCAACGCGGCACCTTCTCCTGGAGGCGCGCCAACCCCATGGGCGCGCTCACCCTGTTGCGCCGCCATCGCGAGCTGCTCGGCATGGGCGCAGTGCTGTTGCTCAGCTATCTCACCCAGCAGTCCCTGGTGAACACCTGGGTGCTTTACACCGACTATCGCTATCACTGGAGCCCCAGCAGGGTTGGCGCCTCTCTGGCGCTGGTCGGCGTCGGCTCGGTGATTGTCGGCGCGGTACTGGTAAAGCCACTGGTGCGCATCCTGGGCCAGCGCAGCACGCTGCTGCTGGGGCTGGCCGTCGGCTGGGTAGGCTTCGCCATCTTTGGCCTTGCACCTACCGGAACACTCTTCCTGCTGGGCATCCCGCTGATGAACATGTGGGGGCTGGCCGGACCCACTGCGCAGGGATTGATGAGCGTGCACGTCACGCCGCAGGAGCAGGGCCAGTTGCAGGGGGCGGTGCAATGCATCCGCGGACTTACCGCGTTGATCGGCCCTGGCCTGTTCACCTTCGTCTTCGCCGCAGCCATCCGGACTGGAGCCCGGCCCCACCTGCCCGGCGCGCCCTTTCTGCTGGCCGCCATCATTCTGCTGTGCGCGCTTCCCGTCGCGGCTGCGGTTACGCGCGAACGGCCCGTGTGACGCCGCCTTGTGGGCGCGCCATCTGTCGCTGCGGCTATGTTAACTTCGTCTGTTCAACGAAGGACGGCTGGCCCATGGCTTGTTCTGCCGTCCGCGCCTGCGGTCCAGCAAGTTCGGGCGGCGGGTTGGTCTGGACTTACCTTTCCCTTCAAGGAGCGCCATGCACTCATTCCGGTTTGCAGCCATTGTCCTGATGGGCACAGGTATCGCCTGTGCCCAAAGCAATCTCACCTCCACCAGCCTGCGGGAGCTCGACGCGCTGGCCGACACGCCCTCCTCATCCGTTGCCGAGCCCAAGGCGCCACGCAGCTTTGACCTGACCTCCATCGACAAGACGGCCGATCCCTGCACCGATTTCTTCCAGTACTCCTGCGGCAACTGGGTGAAGAACAACCCCATACCCGCAGACCAGGTCCGCTGGGGCAACTTCAACGGGCTGGCTGAGCGTAATCAGTGGCTGCTCTACAAGGATCTGGAGGCCGCGGCCAAGCCAAGTCCCAAGCGAACAGCGCTCGAAGCCAAGTATGGCGACTTCTACGCCGCATGCATGAATGTGGATGCCGTCAACCAGAAAGGCGCCGCCCCGCTGAAGCCAGCCCTGGACCGCATCGCGGCGCTGGGAGACAAGAAGCAGCTCGCCGCTGTGCTCACTGCCCTTGAGCGTCAGGATGGCGCCAGCGCGATGTTCCGCTTCGAGACCGAGCAGGACGAAAAGGACAGCAGCAAGCAGATAGCCGCCGTGGCGCAGGGCGGGCTGGGGCTGCCGGATCGCTCCTACTATCTGGAAAAGGGCGAGCGCGAAACCAAGATTCGCGAGCAGTACACCGAGCACATGAAGAAGATGTTCGCTTTGGCTGGCGACACGCCAGCGCAGGCCGAGGCTGGGGCCAAGAGCGTGATGGCGATCGAGACCGCGCTGGCTGAGGGATCACTCAGCCGCACGGAGCTGCGCGAGCCGGCCAACCGCTATCACATCAAGACGGTTGCAGAGCTGCAGCAACTCGCGCCGGGCTTCGATTGGTCTACCTACTTCGGCAAGATCGGCGTGGGCTCCTTCCAATCGCTGAACGTGGCGGAGCCGGGCTTCTTTGAGGCGCTCAACAAGCAGATTGACAGCCAAAGCCTGGACGCCTGGAAAAGCTACCTGCGCTGGCACACCATTCATGATGCCGCGCCATGGCTGAGCGATAAATTCGTCCAGGAGAACTACGAGTTCTACAGTGCCACGCTGCAGGGCGCCAAGGAGTTGCAACCCCGCTGGAAGCGCTGCACTCGGCTGACTGACGCATCGCTCGGCGAAGCAGTAGGCCAGGACTGGGTAAAGCAGAACTTCCCGCCCCAGGCCAAGCAGAACATGACCCAGCTGGTAGCCGCGCTCGACAAGGCGCTGGGCGAGGACATTCAGCAACTGCCTTGGATGGGCGACGCCACCAAGAAAGAGGCGGAGGCCAAGCTGGCCCTGTTCCGCAACAAGATCGGCTATCCGCAGAATTGGCGCGACTACTCCAAGCTCACCGTCAACCGCGATGACCTGTTGGGCGATGTCGACCGCAGCGATGAGTTTGAGCTGCAGCGCGACCTGAACAAGCTGGGCAAGCCGGTAGATGAGACCGAGTGGGGGATGACGCCGCCTACTGTGAACGCCTACTACAGCCCCAGCATGAATGACATCAACTTCCCCGCTGGCATTCTGCAGCCGCCCTTCTTCTCCCTCTCTGCCGATCCAGCAGTAAACTTTGGCGGCATCGGCGTGGTCATCGGCCATGAGATGACCCACGGCTTCGATGATCAGGGCTCGAAGTATGACGGCAAGGGAAACTTGCGCGAGTGGCAGACGGCGGACGATCGCAAAGCCTTCAACGAGCGCACCGGCTGCGAAGTAAAGGAGTATGACAATTTTGAGCCGGTGCCTGGCGCAAAGTTGAATGGCAAGCTGACCCTGGGCGAGAACACCGCCGACAACGGCGGTATTCGCATCGCCTTCCTGGCACTGCAGAACACCCTCGCCGCCGAGAGCAAGAAGCTGGATGGGCCCAAGGTCGACGACTACACCCCGGCGCAGCGCTTCTTCATCGCGTTTGGGCAGGTGTGGTGTGAGGATCGCCGGGAGCAGTATTCCCGCCTGGCCGTGAAGGTCGATCCTCACTCTCCCGGCAAGTTCCGGGTGAATGGGACGGTGCAGAACTTCGACGAATTCGGCAAGGCCTTCAACTGCAAAAAGGGCGCGCCGATGTATCCGGAGCAGAGCTGCCGCGTCTGGTAAAGCAGCATCAGCAGGGGCAGGGCGGAGCCGGTTGGCGTCTCCGCTCGGGCCGTTTTGGCGGACGGCAGTAGCCCGAAGGTGCACTTACCTTTTACAATTCAGACGGGTCTCCACCCGAAATATTAGTTCACGCTGTTCAGTCAGCCCTCGACGCATTGGCTCGTCTGCCTCGGGATGAAGGAATCGAATGAAGTTGAAGACACTCGGCCGGGCTGCACTGGCCCTTGCCGCCTCTGCCGGATCCATCCTCGGCATGACTTCCTGCTCCCGCACGTTTACCGTCGGCTATTTCTTCGTCACTGGCTCCGCTTCTGTGGCTGGTACTCAAAACGGACAGATCTATACCTACAAGATCAACAACGCCTCAGGGCAGTTGCGGTTGTCCAGCAGATCCGGAAGTGCCGGCAGCAACCCCATCCAGGCGCTCGTCAGTCCAGGCGGCAACTACATGTACGTGCTGAATGCTGGCTGCGGCAATCGCGGGCAGGCCACGCAATGCCCCAACGGTGGAGCGGCGCAACCGTCGCAGATCGACCTGTTCTCCATCGGCGGCCAGGGCGTGCTGACCCACCAGCAAACATTCTCGACCCAGGGCATCGATACAAAGACCATCGCGCTGAATGGCACCTTCCTGTATGCGCTGGATGGCTTCGCTCCGGACAACTCCTCCGGGCCGCAGACCGTCGGCGCCATCACTGCCTTTTCCGTCGATGGCAGCACCAGCCGCCTGTCGCTGGTGCAGAACAACCAGCAGAGGGACGTCAACGGTCTGGCCCTGACCTATTTTCCGGTGGGCACGAATCCTACTTGGTTGGCGGTCAGTGGTAACAACATCTTCGTAGCAGAGCAGGGGCCGGCCACGGGTGCAACGGCCGCAGACCCGGTGCAGGCCATCTTCATCTACAACCAGAATCCTGGCAATGGCCAGCTCACATTGACCCAGAGCACGCCCACACCTACCGGCGCCACGCAGTTGACCTATGTCTACGTCACCGGCTCAACCCTCTACGCCCTGGACGCCGGCGCGCCCGGGTCGATCGGACAGATCCTGCCTTACTCTGTCGGCACCAATGGCGGGCTGGGTAATGCAATCTCTCCCCGGGCGAATAACGCTCAAGGCACCTCGCCAGTCTTCCCTTCACGCATCATCAAGGAGAACACGCATAATTTTCTTTATGTCGCCAACTCCGGGCTCAGTGATGTGAATGGCAGTCCGGCCAGTGTGATTACTGCGTACTTCGTCGGAGTTAATGGGCAGTTGACGGACGTGACCACCGGCGGCCAGCGCATCCCGGTGGGCGCGTCCCCGAGCTGCATCTTGGAAGATCCGTCGAGCCAGTACGTGTATACCGCAAACTTCAACGACAGCACCATCAGCGGCTACCGGATCAACCAGGCTGCTGGTCCCTTGGCACCGCTGCAGCGGGCATTTCCTGCGGCGCCGGGTTCGCCTACCTGGTGCGCTGTCAGTGGTACCACCTTTTAGCAAATGCACGCGTGGGGCTGGGCGATCGTTACAATAAGCCCAGGCCTCCGCATACCAAATGGAACGACGCCAGGCGCAGGGCAGCGCGGAAGCGCGGCAGGCCGCTCAAAGGTAAGGCCGCAATTGGTGACAGGCTTTCACTCGGAAGAAGCCTGCGTAGCGAAATCCGGACACGTCACAGTCACTCTGCTTCTGCTTGAATGAAGGACAAAGAAACCGAATGAAGTTCCCTCAACTTGGCCAGGTCGCCCTGGCATCTGCTGTCTCCGCCGCCCTCGTGCTGGGCATCACTGCCTGCGGGCAGAGCAACACCATCGACTTCGTCTACGTCGCCTCGGCCAACAACAACCCAGGCAGCATCTTCGCGTTCTCCTCGGACGGGGAGTCGGGTGCCTTGCGTCAGCTGGAGGGCTCGCCCTTCCTCTCTGGCGGACGCAACCCGGTGGCCATGCTCGCCTCACCGGACGGCCATAACGTCTACGTGATCAATCACGATGACAATACCGTGGTCGAGTTCATCGTCGGTTCGGATGGCAAGCTGTTCGCGCAGAACACCTACAACACGACGTTCGGCACCGATCCCACCGGAATGGCCATCAGCCCCGATGGCTCCGCGCTGTACGTGGTAGACGCCTATGGCCTGGATGCAAATGGCGGTGCCTTCAGCCCCACCACGCCCGGCATTGGCGCGCTGATTCAGTTCCCCATCGCCAAGGGAACTGGCACCTTGGGCACTCCGGCGGCCTATCCCACCTGCAATAATCCGGTCGCCGTGACGGTCGTAGGAAAGAGCCCCACTCCCTCTGCGAATGCAGCGGATGCCAACGGCTCCGTCTTCGTGGTGAACGATCCTTCCGGACAGCTGACCACCCTGATCGATACCGTCGCTTCCAGCAATCGCGGAGCTACGGGGAACTCGACTGTCAACTATCCCGCCACCGGATCCTGTTTCGGCGGCGCGGGTGCCAGAGGCCAGGTCAACGGTTTCGCCGTCGCTTCAAATAATGCACTGACGCCGGGGTCCGGCTCACCCTTCAGCGCAGGCGTCGCTCCGGATGCCATCGCCAGCGACCCCACGAACCGCTTCGTCTACGTGACCGACTTTCAGACCAACCAGCTCATCTCCTACTCGGTCCAGTCCGGCGGCGCCCTGGCACCGCTTGTCGCCTCGCCCGAGACGCCGACGGGCCAGCAGCCCAGCGCCATCACTGTCGATCCGCGCGGCGCTTACATCTATGTATCGAACTACACGGAGGGGCGCGTCAGCGGCTATGCACTGAACGCGACCACGGGTGTGCCCAGTCTGCTTGGCGCCGCAAGCTCCGGCCAGGTCAACCCGGGCCCCGCTGCCATCGTCGTCGAACCTTCCATCGCGCGCTACATCTACACCGCCAACTTCATCGACAACTCGGTCTCCGGCCTCGCCCTCGATCCCAACACCGGCGGCACCAGCCAGGTACAGAACTCCCCCTTCAACGGGCCGGGCCGGGCTACTGCTGTCGCTGCAGTGCGCCACGGCGATCACAGGACACAGGTGACCGCCAAATTCTGAGCTTCTCGAATTTCTGTCGAATTGGAAGGCCTGTTCCCTGATTGCAAATGGGATCGGGCCTTCTCTTTTGCGGCCGGCTCACTAGTGCATGCGCCTTTACGGAATGGTCGGCGGGAGCTGCGGCGTGGGCCCCAGACCCAGCCGCCGCTTGACCCATCGCTGCCCCGGCCGCTCCACCAGATACATCGTGGCAATTGCGCAGACCACCAGCACCACGTAGGAGAGCCAGGGGTCGAAGCGAAGCAGTCCCACGCGCGCCAGCAGGTGTCCGTCGTCGTGCAGCAGCATCCACAGGTTGAAGTGCAGGATGTAGAGACAGTAGCTTGCCTCTCCGATGACCTTCAGCGGCTGCACAGCGAAGATGCCGGACAGCAGATTGCGCCCGGCCAGGCCCAGCACCACCATCCCGTAGAGCGGCATCAGCATGCCGTCGTGCATAAAGACATATGGCATGTGGCTGCCAAAAGACATGATGACGTAGAGTGCCGCGAATGCAAACACGCCGAGCGCGGTGCGTATATGGCTGCGCTCCGGAAGATAGTCGTTGAAGCTGGCCAGCGCCATGCCAAAGAGAAACGACGGCACATGCTGTACCGGTCCGAATTTGATGGCGCGCAGCCACCATCCCTCCGAGTAGCGGTTCGGATGCGGATCGCCGTCCGGGTTGAACCACCAATAAAGCGTGGGCAGAATCACGCTCACTGACCACCAGCCCAGCATGGTCCACAGCGCGCGGCTTCGTGTTGCCGGACGCCGCAGCCGGATCACCCAGGGAAACAGCGCATAGAAGAAGACGTCGGTGGTCAAGGTCCAGGCCGGCGTATTCCAGAAGGTGCACAGCGACGGCGACCAGCCCTGCGCCAGTAGTAGCGTCAGCCCCACTCCCAGCGCAAACTGTCCATGGGTGCGGTTCACCCACTCCTGTCGCAGCACCAGGCCCGACACCAGCAGGGAGAAGAGAAAGACCGGATAAATGCGCGAAAAACGGGCCAGCCAGAAAGTCTTCGCGTGCAGCAGCCCGCGGTCGGCGCGCTCGCGATAGTTATAGGCCAGCACGAATCCAGAGAGCAGCAGGAAGAAGCTGACCGAGGCGTAGCCGGTGTCCACCACCGGAGCCAGCGGCCCAAAGATCTTTGGATCGGAGAAATGGAAGAAGACCAGGTTCAACGCCGCCAGCGCGCGCATGCCGGTGAGGGCGTTCAGCCGCGACTTGCGTACCGCGAGCGGCTGCGTCACTGGCGTGGCCGGGGTCACTGTTGCCGGCGTCTCAACGAGGGATGTTGCGGCAGTCTCCATCCAGATTCCACTCGGTAACGGGAACAGTACCCATGCTACGCGCCAGCGCAGCTTGAGGGTATCCGCACAATGCATGCGCTGTGCGGTTGGCATGATGATAGTTCAGACAGCGCGTTAGAGGGGCTAGGCCGGAAGTAAAAGGCCCATCCATCCACATAGACGGAGGCAGGAACAGGCGTTCGGCTAAATCTACCTCAGGTACAGGCTCTAAATTTAGCTTTCAGCAGTCCGACTTTGATCTCCATGCACTTGGCAGCCTAGATCGTTTCCGCAGAAACGATGGATTGCTAGACAGCCAAGAGCACCAGAGCCACACAACTTTTCTCAACGGAACGGGAGTTCACCTCGCGAATTCCGAATAGGCCAGTTGCAGTTCGTCGCTGATGGAGGGGGGAACCCGCTCTGTGGCTGCCCTTTCGAGATGAGTTGCATCGATAGGTTGATCAAGTCCCATCGCCATCTTCGATGCCTCGTCCACTATGAGCTTCAGATCACTGGCGGAGTACCCCAACGCAGAAATGTCTGCTGCGAAGCGCTTGGTGCTGATTTGTGCATCAACGTAACGACCTCTTAAGTGAAATCGAAGCATTTCGTCGATCGCTGCTTCGTCCGGCGGCCCGACATAGATCTTCTTATCAAGACGACCTGACCTCCTGACCGCCAAGTCAATTAACCAAGGCTCGTTTGTCGCAGCAACAAACAGAATCCTTTTCTGTGCGCAAGACCCAATCTGAACGAGCCACTCATTCACTTCCTCCGCCTTGAATCGCTGTTCACCGCCGAGCCCTGAACGGGCAGGCACAAGTCCCTCGAACTCATCCACAAACATTAAAGCTGGCCTCGACCTCATGGCTTCCTCAAATAGCTGCCGAATCATGCTCGTCGATCCATGGACGTAGCTGGATGCCACGTCACCTGGGCTTATCTCATAGAAGCTGTAGCCTAACTCATCAGCAAGTCGTTGCGCGATAAAGGTCTTGCCGCAGCCAGGTGGACCGTACATTAAAATTCCGTTCGGAATGGTCACGCCATATCGCCTAAATTTCTCCGGTTCGCGCAGCGGTGCCACGACCTCTTCTAAAAGGAGTTTCTTCAACTCGTGCATTCCAGCCAGAGAGGCTATCCCTTCATTCCGAGCCGCCTTCTGTTCAATCTTGATCGCAGCCTGTTTTACTTCATCAAGCAGGGACACTAGCTGTATGGGCTTGAGATTGGAACCCGCGAGAGAGAGTTTCAACGAACGGCCAAGGGAAATCTAATTTTCTCCTGCTGGGTAGAAGGTGCGATCCGGGAAATCCGAATAGGGAAGGAACCCATCCCTATCAAGATTTGTGAAGTAGATCCCTCTTGATCCAATCACAACACAATCCTTGGCAGAACCCCAAATTGTGCAGTCCACCAGCCCTAACGGACTATCTAGATCCGGCAACTGGATCGATTCCATTGCATTACTGAGCTTGTGCGCGGGAATATCAGGAACGACAAACAAATCAGGCAGGGTTTTGAATTTATCAAGGATTCCACGGGCGGTGGTGGCCGGCAGTACTATCGGAGACTTCGCCGTAAAGGGTATTTGGCGCTTTCTTAGCCATGAATAAATCCGGCTCCTCATCGCCGCATCGGACGCCTTGAGCTCCGCATCGGTCGTCAAGTCTAAGTGACCAAACTTCGCCTGATCGAGGTATTGTCTCAATGCTTGGCGGTATGTAAGATCAAGGCTGGAGTTAAGAATGTAGTTTACGCTCGGTCCAATATGCTCGTTGAGGTCGTTCTCGCTTATGCGAAGCTCGCGAAGCTTTTGATCGAACCATCCCTTCATCTCGGAAATGGTGGCGAAATCGGCTTCAACTGTGGCCGTTAGAGAGTCATATTTTTGTTCGTTGTTACATGTTATGGCAAAATAAGCCCACACCAGTAGAAAGCTTAGATCGGACGGCAAGCTTCTGGCGGCAAATCTGGCCATATTTTCCTTATGCCGGACGGAGAAGTCTGGCGTCAGAGAGATGCCTCCTGTTGGATCATCTAGATCAGGATCCGTCTCCATGGTCTTCTCCAGTTCCTTCACTGCTGGAATCTTTCAGCAGTGGCGGTAAAAGATGGATACAGGGGGCATTTCGAAGTGTCAATCAGATTCTTCCGTCAGCTATGCCGACCTTCCCTCCTAGCAACTTCATGATGGTTATCATTCTGATAGAAAGCCGAGATCGATTACCCAGGACTCACGACCGAGGTGATCTCACTTGGTGCCGGACGCTATTAGTTCTGGCTAGCAGGTCACCAGTGAGCCGACCCGCTCTCCAGCAGCCACTCGCAGGATGTTTCCCGGCTTGTTCATGTTGAAGATGATCATGGGCATGTCGTTGTCCTTGCACAGGCTCACCGCCGTCATGTCCATCACCTTCAGCCCCAGCCGCAGGATCTCCATGTAGGTGATCTCTTCGTACTTCACCGCGTCCACCGTCAGCACCGGGTCGGCGCTGTAGATGCCATCTACCTTGGTGGCCTTCATCAGCACATCGGCCTTGATCTCCATGGCGCGCAGGGAGGCAGCCGTATCCGTAGAGAAGTAGGGATTGCCCGTGCCCGCAGCAAAGATCACCACGCGGCCCTTCTCCAGGTGGCGGATGGCGCGGCGGCGGATGTAGGGCTCGGCAACCTGGTTCATCTCAATGGCGGACATGACGCGACTGTGCACGCCGCACTTCTCCAGCGCATCCTGAAAGGCCAGCGAGTTGATGACCGTGCCCAGCATCCCCATGTGATCGGCAGACACGCGGTCCATGTTGCGGGCCTGCTCGGCGACGCCGCGGAAGAAGTTCCCGCCGCCCACCACCACAGCCACCTCGATGCCCAGGTTGCGGACGTCGGCGATCTCCGAGCTGATCTGGTGCACGGTATCGACATCGACACCGAAGCCGCGTCCTGCGGCCAGGGCCTCGCCCGAAAGCTTAAGTAGGATGCGCTTGTACATTTCCTGTTGAGTATCGCATAGCGACCCCACCCGGAAGACGCCGCAGGCGTATCCTTGCACCGCCGGAAGTGAGCCGCGCTGGGGCCGGACACGCCCCCGGTGGAAACCTGCTGTGGAGGAGGACTTATGACCCGGGTCAATCCCATTCCCGACGGCTACCATAGCGTGCAGCCGTACATGATGTTCAACGCATGCACACAGGCGATGGAGTTCTACACCAAGGCCTTTGGCGCACGCGAGGTGATGTGTATGAAGAGCCCCGAGGGCCGCGTCCACCACGCGGAGATACAGATCGGCGACAGCCGCATCATGATGGCGGATGAGTCAGACACGTCGGAGTCTTTCGGGATCAAGCACTACGGCGGCTCGCCCATCAGCCTGATGTTCTACACCGAGGACACTGACGCCATGTACGCACGCGCGCTCGCTGCCGGCGCGAAGAGCCTGCGCGAGCCGGCCGACCAGCCCTATGGCGACCGCATGGCTGGCATCGAAGACCCCTTCGGGTACAAATGGTGGATCGGCGCCCAGGTGAAGTCCATGACTCCCGCCGAGATGGAAGCAGCGACCAACCAGGCACAGGGCACGGTATGACGGCCGATGGCTTTCGTCGTGCCCGCCCTGGCGCTTCCCGAAGTCATCGAAAGCGCGCACATGAATCATCCTGACTTCCGCATAGCCAACCGCATCTTCGCCACACTCGGCTCGCCGGACGCGGCGTGGGGCATGGTGAAGCTGCCACCGGAGGAAGCAAAGCGGCTGGTCGATGCCATGCCGGGAATCTTCACTCCGGCCGCGGGTGCCTGGGGACGAGGGGGATGCGCGCTGGTGCGGCTGGCGAAGGCCAAATCGGAGATGGTTGAACATGCCCTGGAGCAGGCCTGGCAATCCGCGCAGAAAGCGAAGAGCGCTCCGCGGGTCAGGCGGAAATCGAGCGGCCCCTTTGGTATCTCAAAATGAGATACGGCAGCGCGGCGAACGTGAGAATGATCGTGGCATGCAACAGCTGGTACGAAAAGGTGTTGAGAGAGGCTCCCACGCCGATATCAATGCTGACATCTCCCACCGCGCGGTTGTCTGCGCGGCTTGCATGCACTTGGACCATCGCGCCGATCAACGCCATCAGAACCACACCGATAGCGGGCCAAACAACCTTGATCTGTTGACGCCCGGCCATCAACGCGATGCCCCAGCCGATCAGAACCGGCGCGGAGAAGTAGAGCAATCTGCCAAAGCCAAAGTAGACGGTCGCAAATCCGTGAACAGGAACAAAGGGTGTGCTGGCGCCGGGCAGGAATATCCTCCAGCCTGACGAGAGGATGAAATAGCAGACAAAGTAAGCTCCCGTGAGCAGGCCCAGTGGTGCCACAGCAAAGATTGCCCACGGCGCCCGGTCCACCCACGCCTTGAGTTGTGGATGCATAGTGCCTCCGTGCGTGGAAAAGACGCGCTCGACAACTGCGGACAGCAACACATTCGCCGCTGTTCGGATACCGCCAGGAGAGTCCTCGAGCAGTGCAGCGAACTCCGCGCCATAGCGCTCCCGCCAGGCGCGCGGGTACAAACGAATCAACACGCGCGCTGCTCTCGGCGTCATCGTGCCTCCAGCCTCTCGAGCCCTGCCGTGGCGAAGCGCTGCAGTGTACTCAGCCTGGCTTGCAGCACCCGCAATCCCGCAGCAGTGATGCGGTAGGGCTGACGGCGCTCCTCGGCCGGCAGCGGCGCGATCCAACCCTGCTGCTCCAGGCGGGCGAGCGCCCCATACAGCGTTCCTGGCCCCAGACGGGTCCCACACAGCGTCGCGATGTCCTCAATCATGGCGTGGCCATGCTTCGGGCCATTTGCCAGACTGGCCAGCACCAGCAAGGGCGGATCTGAGTAGTGCCCCACGGCGCCATCATCCTCGATTGCTACGTCACGCGTACTACGCATTGCGTAGTTATCCCACGAATCCAGGATCAAGTGCAAGCGAATTCATTCGCCACACGCAGAAAGGCCCGTCCGGTAAAATTCCACATTTTTTCAAACGAATCGCCGCGGGCACTCCCGGCATCCAAAGGGTGTATATACACGGTATGCGGCGTCCACTATCCCAACTCGTACAGACCCGCTCCTGCACATGCTCCGCGCTGCGCCGCGCCAGTCGCGCTGTGACGGCGCACTATGAGCGGCACTTTCGCGGCTCAGGCTTGCGCGCTACCCAGTTCACCATCCTCTCGCATCTCGCCCAGACCGGCCCCCTTGCCATGACCCGGCTAGCCGATCTGCTCGGCCTGGAGCGGACCACACTCACGCGAAACCTTACCCTATTGTCCGGCAAGGCATGGATCGCCTCCGCTGACGCGCTCGACGGCCGCGTGCGGAAGGTCGCTATCACCGCGCGCGGAGAGGCCATGGTTCACAAGACCATGCCGCGATGGCTGGCGGCGGAGGCATCTGTGCGCAGCGTGCTGAAAGACCTGCGGCTTCCCAGTGTGCAGGAGTAGTTCAATCGAATCGGGGCCAGTTCTGCCTTCACGGTGTCAGTCATCTCTCCATTCGCCCAGAAAGGTGTAGATACACGCAATGAATACTTTTGACCTTTTCTCCATGGCGGAACTTACCGCCAGCGCCGCCGTCATCGTCTTCCTCCTCGTCTCGGTACTCGGCTCGACGCTGAGGCAACGCACTGTCATTGCCGCCGCCTTGGCTGGCTGGTTTCTGAGCGTATTGATCATCGGCGTAAACCACGTCTTCACGCCAGGTGAAGGCATCGGCGTCATCGGACTTGGACTCGGCGTGGTCATCCCAGTCGCCCTGCTTAGCTTGTTGATTCTTGGCACCGCAGGCGGCCGGCAGCGCTTGCAACATGCGCCATTGTTCGTCCTGGTCGGCGTGCATGGTATCCGTTTGCTCGGGGTCAGTTTTCTGCTGCTGCGCGCTGCCCAGCGACTCCCCGCTCCCTTCGCACCAACTGCGGGCTGGGGGGACATCGTTGTCGCAGTTCTGGCGCTGCCCACTGCCTTCGTCCTCTGGCGGGCCCAGCAATCGCAACAGACGGGGCCTTCCCACGCCTGGCTGCTGCTCTGGAATACCCTAGGACTGGCCGACCTGGTGATTGCTCTCTTCCTTGGAGCCAGCTCCTCGCCCGGCCCCCTGCAACTATTCCACGTCACCCCGAGCGCCGCGATCATGACCACGCTGCCCTGGATTCTCATCCCCAGCTTCTTGGTACCCTCGCTCATCTTGCTGCACATCTGCATCTACTACCGGCTGGCGTGGGACGATGCGCACAGTCGAAGCGCAAGACTTGCTGCCGCATCTGTGGCGGCGTCGTAACCACGCTGTTCGCATCTTGACGCGGCTGCACGCAGAAAATAGAAAGGCCCGCCTGTCCCATGAATCCGGGCAAGACGGGCCTCCTAACTTCCCTTGCGGGAAACCGACTAGCTCTGCGTGCCGTCGTCTCCAGCAGCCTTGGTGGTCGCTACGGTCCAGTTGGGATCGCCCACCTTGAAGCGCGCAAAGCGCCGCACCGTGATGTTCTCTCCCAGCTTGCCCACCTTCTGCGCAATCAGCTGCGCGATGGTCATGGACTGCTCCTTGATAAAGGGTTGGTCCAGCAGGCAGACCTCTTCGTAGAACTTGCTCATCTTGCCTTCGACGATCTTCTCCACTACTTGTGCCGGCTTGCCGGTCTGCGCGGCCTGGTCGCGGTAGATCTCCTTCTCGCGATCCATGTCAGCGGCGGTTACATCCTCGCGCCGCACATAGCGCGGGTCAGTGGCTGCGATGTGCATGGCTATGTCCTTCAGCAGCTCCTGGAAGTCCTCCGTACGAGCCACAAAGTCGCTCTCGCAGTTGACCTCCACCAGCACGCCGATCTTGCCGCCGGCGTGGATGTAGTTGCCCACTGCGCCTTCGTTGGTGGAGCGTGACGCCTTCTTCTGCGCCGACGCCATGCCGCGCTTGCGCAGGATTACGAAGGCATTCTCCATGTCGCCCTTCGCCTCCTGCAGCGCCTTCAGGCAGTCGCCCATCGGCGCGCCAGACTTTTCGCGCAGTTCCTTTACCTGCTTCGCATCGATCTTGTCGCTCACCACAGACATCACTCCATCCTCTTTTCTAAGCCCGACTTCATGCAATCTGAAACATTTCCGATATCCGCTCTTCCGACAATCTCCAACCTCCCGGAATTTCTTCAACTCTTCCAGCAGCGATAGCCCTCTCACCCCATTGATGCCGTTCGCGGAGGATGGTGTCCCCTAATCCCCCTCGAGCGGCGCGAAGTTGCTGAGCTACCTCGATGGGGGTGGCCAAATACAACCGCGGCAAATCACTGAGGGGTGCACTCTTGAACTGCACAAAGCAAAGAGCCGTCCTCATCCCATGCTTCTGAAGCCATTCGTCTATGGCTCCATGATAGTTGGCGTTTTTGAGCTTTGCCAAATAACTCTGCGTTAGGCCCCAAGAACCATCTTTACTTCCTTTTACTGACACCTTGAGCATCTCTTCGCCCCGAGCGACGATGAGATCATATTCCGGCTGGTTGGCTCCGTACTGAACAGAAACATCAAATCCGCAACGAGCAAACTGGCAAGCGACTATTGCTTCCGCAGCGACACCTACATGGCGCGAACTAAATGCCATTCAGCCAAGTTCTCCATACAGTGGAAAGCGTGGCACGGTGAACAATCACGGCCACGCTCTCAGGTTGGTACGACGGACGCTCTCACTGTCCGGGAAGACTCAGTGACCAGCTTCGGCAACCGCCTCGGCTTCGACACCCACGGCCGCAGGCGCCTTGCGAATCCCGCCGCCCAGTGCTACTTCGAGATCGACCACTTCCGTCTCTTCCGGCTCAGCAGCAGGCGCGTCCGCACCCGCCTCTAGCTCTTCGGGGGCCAGACCGGCAGGCTCAAGAACCAACGCCTTGTTGACCGGCAGTGCTGTGGCGCCGGCAGTGGCGTCGGTGAACTGCTTGTCGGTCGCCATCTGCACGCCCTCGGCCACCGAGTCCGATATCTTCGAGGTGAACAGGCGAATGGCGCGCAGTGCGTCATCGTTGCCCGGGATCACATAGTCGACCACGGTCGGGTCGCAATTCGTATCCACTACGGCGACAACCGGGATGCCCAGCTTGCGGGCTTCCTTCACCGCGATCGCTTCGTTGTTTGAGTCGACTACGAAGAGCGCGTCCGGCAGCCGCTTCATCGCCTTAATACCGGCCAGGTTGGCCTGCAGGTGCTTGCGCTCACGCTCCAGGCGAATCACTTCCTTCTTGGTGAGCAGGTCATAGCGGCCGTCCGTGGCCATATCGTCCAGTTCCTGAAGGCGGCGTACCGACTTCTGCACGGTGATCCAGTTAGTCAGCAAGCCACCCAGCCAGCGCTGGTTGATATAGAACATGCCGCAGCGGTTCGCTTCTTCCGCGATCGCGTCCTGGGCCTGCCGCTTGGTGCCGACGAAAAGGATGACCTTCCCGGATGCGGTAAGGTCGGTCACAAACTTCGACGCCTCTTTGAACATCTTCAGGGTCTTCTGCAGGTCGATGATGTAAATGCCGTTGCGCTCGCCAAAGATGTACTCCTTCATCTTGGGGTTCCAGTGCTTGGTCTGATGCCCGAAGTGGACTCCCGCTTCGAGCAGCTCCTTCATGGTGATAGTGGCCAAACGACCTCCTTGTGATGTGCATCCCGCCAGTGGTTGAGCCCTGGCGCAGATTGATCCCGCAATCCGTCACGTTGGGCGGAACGCGGGAGATGACTACACTTGCGTGGCCCGGGCGAGCGAGAGAGGCGGCCTGGGCCAGAACTTTCAGCAGCGCAACCAAGCGAATTAGCGCTTAGAGAACTAGAACTGCATAATCACTCCAGCGAGCAAGCTCGCCGGGGACCCGATCATCTCCCTCAAGCGCTTGTCTAGCGCTTGGAGAACTGGAACCGCTTACGGGCACCCTTCTGCCCGTACTTCTTGCGCTCCTTGATGCGCGCATCGCGGGAGAGCAGGCCTTCGGTCTTCAGCGTCTTGCGCAGCTCGGCATTGAACTCGAGCAGGGCGCGCGAAATGCCCATTTTCACCGCATCGGCCTGGGCGCTGACGCCGCCGCCGGATACGTTCGCCAACACGTCGAAGTTCGACAGCATCTCGACCAGCACCAATGGCCGCTTGGCAGAGACACGCTGCTGCTCGGTGACGAAGTACTCCTCGTAGCCCTTGCGGTTGATGGTGAACTTGCCGCTGCCGGGACGTAGAAAAACACGAGCCACGCTCGACTTCCGCCGCCCCGTCCCGTAGTACTGAACCAGATCTGCCATCGTTGTCCTGATCTCTTCCTGAAGCTGTGTTGAGCTCGTACTGAGCTCTGGAATCTGCGGGGTGGCTTAGCGCGCGGCCCCGGCAATCTCAAGTGCCACCGGCTGTTGCGCCTGGTGGGGATGATCGTCGCTGCGGTAGACCTTCAGCTTGGTCGCCATCTGCCGCCCCAGCTTGGTCTTCGGCAGCATGCCGCGCACCGCCTCTTCCACCACCTTCTCCGGACGGCGGGCGATCAGGCGCACAAACGACTCTTCGCGCAGGCCCCCGGGAAAGCCGGTGTAGCGGCGGTAGATCTTCTGCTGCGTCTTCAGCCCGGTCAGCCGGACCTTGGCCGCGTTGATGACGACCACGTGGTCGCCCATATCCATGAATGGCGTATACCTGGGATTGTTCTTGCCGCTGAGCACGTTCGCCGTTTCAGTGGCCAGCCGTCCCAGCGTCTTGCCGGTGGCATCCACCACAAACCACTTGCGGGCGATCTCGTGCGCGCTAGGCATGTAAGTCGACATCTTCCTGTATCCTCTGCCCTTCCAAAAACTATTACTGCGGCTGCCGCTGTGAAAGCAGACAAGCAAATTACCAGCGCCCGTGGCCCCCTGCGCAAATCCACACAGAGCCCACCGGCATTTCCTGATTCCGCGGTCAACCAGCTGGATCGCGTTGAGTGCGCAGGGAGAGCGAAACCTTCCACACCATCGGCCCGCGGAACGCCCGGCACGGAAGATACATCCGGCAGGCGCGCAGACGCAGGACTGCGCAAGGCTTTCAGGATAGCTCAGCCAGCACGGTGCGTCAATTGAGGACCTGCAGGCTCCCCCGGAGGTGGCAGCCATCCCGCGCTTTGGTCGCATTGTCCCCGGCGGGCGAGGTGCCCTTCAATGAATGGGAAGACCGCCCGATCCTGCATGGTGCGCACCGCACCGTCCGGCAGGTCGAGTGTACGTGTCCCTACTGCTCTGCCCTGATCCATAGGAAGGCCTGCCCATGCGTCATCGGAACCCTGCACGACCGTTGCTCCCTCTTGTCGCAGCATGCCTCATCGCCGCGCCCCTTGCCACCGCGCAGACTCCGCAGCCGAGCCCATCCGCATCCTTGCCGCAAACCATCGTGGCCGTCCCCGTCGCTCCGCAGGGTCCACCCGCCATCGCCGGATCGGACACCCCGGAACTCCTGGCCAAGCAACTGGAGGGTAAAACCTTCTACCTGCGCGGCTTCTACCAGGACGAGCATCTGGAGTTCGACACTGCCGGGAATCCCAGCCGTCCGCTGCAGAAGGGCTCCTTCGCGCTGAGCGCGGTCGAGATCGACCAGGTGAAGTTCACCAAGCACTCCATGGAGCTGAAGGCGCATCGCATCGGCCTGCACTTCTTCGGCGCACTGCCTTACGAGGACGACACCAAGCCATTCGAGCTGATCAAGGTCGATCCCAAGAAGTCGATCGAGATCGATATCGAGCGGCGCGTCATCGAGCCGGAGAAGAAGAAAAAGAAGAAGGACCTGGAGAAGGAGGTCGCTGCCAAGGCTGCCGCCACCAGAGCAGGAACTCCCGCCGTGGCCAAGGATGCCACTTCCCCGCTGCCAACAGTTCCAGCTGCTTCCGACACTGACACGGAAACTGCTGCGGCGCCAGCACCCGCAGCCGTTGGCACCGCCGCTTTGCCGGCATCTGCTGCCGCAACAGCCCCGGCCGTCTCTCCCGATCATGACCCGCGGGTGAGCTTTCTCGAACTCTCAAAGACGATCAACCTCATCTTCGCGCCCGGTCTGAACGACTCGGTCATTACCACTCTGCCACCCTATTGGCAGAACTACTTCGCGGATAAAGCAGGCCGCCTCTCGCGCGCTGCCAAGGTGGACGCCTCCGCCATGCGGCCCGGCGGTGATGTGAAACCGCCCCATCTGCTCACCATGATCGATCCCGCCTCCAACGAATACGCGCAGAAGAACAATATCGCCGGGATCATCTTCCTGCAGACAGTGGTGGGAGCCAATGGCCAGCCGGGCGAGGTCAACATCGTCCGTCCTATCGGTTTCGGTCTGGATGAGAAGGCCGTCGAAGCCGTCCAGCACTCGCAGTTCCGGCCCGGCACGCTGAATGGCAAACCGGTCGCGGAGGTGATCAATTTGCAGGTCACCTTCCGCATCTATTCGGACCGCACCAAACCGACCGGTGCGCCATCGGCGCCCATCCCGACTCAGGTTGCACCCAAGGAATCCCCCAAGGGCCCCCCCTCCAATGCGCCTGCAGTGGCCGCGGCTGGAGCAGCTTCCCTATAGGCGGCCGCGATCGCAAGTGCCTATCTTCGAGCAAAGGCCACGCCAAGCTTGACCCCGCACTGTTGAGCATCCGGGAAAGTGCTCTAGAGTAGCGAAGTGAGCAAGAGTTTTCTCGATCTGGTGAAGCGCGGCGCCACGACAGAGATCGCCGCCTGGGTAGAAGAAGAGCCGCAGATTGCAGAGAGCCGGGACGCCCAGGGCGTCTCGGCTTTGCTTTGGTCCATCTACAGCGGACAGACCCTGGTGCGCGATTTTCTCCGCTCCGGCCTGGACCTGGATCTGCCTGAAGCAGCTGCGCTCGGCGATAGCGCGCGGCTCGCTCAGTTGCTGGGCGTAGACCCTGCTCTCGCGAAGCAGCGAGCAAACACCCGCTCGGCCGATGGCTGGCCCCTGCTGCACCTCGCCGCGGCGTTCGCCGATGCCGCCACCGTCCGGCTGCTGCTCGATGCTGGAGCCGACGCGCAACAGGTGGCGCAGACGCCCATGCGCAACCAGGCACTCCATGCTGTGCTCGCCCTCTCGAAGGATCCAAAAGTTATCCGGCTGCTGATCGAACGCGGCGCAGATGTGAACGCGATCCAGACTGCCGGCTACCGGCCGCTCCATGAAGCATCCGCCGCGGGCCGCACCGATCTGGTGCAGATGCTGCTCGACGCAGGAGCCGACCGCACCGTGCGCTGCGACCGCAACAAGACCCCGGCCGACTACGCAACTGAACGAGGCCACACCGCCGTCGCGACAATGCTGAAGTAGGCAAGTCGGCACGCTGAGCGTCGCGCAACAACCCTCTGTCATCGTGAACGCTGCGAAGTACCTGCAGTTCCTGATCCGGCAGCGCTGCACAGCAGATCCTTCGACTCCGCTGCGCTCCGCTCAGGATGACAAAGCTGTGTGGCAACGCCGCCGCAAGGGTGCCCATCCTACGCAAAGCGTAGGGTGGGATGCCACCGAAGGAAGCAGTGCCGCATCTCGCAGTCGCTGACTCGCTGACTCGCTGACTGGCTGACTGGCTGACTCGCTACGGAGTATTGTCCACATCCACCCCGACATCGGGCCCGGGTAGCGGCAGCATGCGGTAGAGGATGAGCTGGTCGCGATCCTCGTCGTCGAGTGCTGCAAAGCTGGCCTCGCGCACCAGGCGGTAGCGGGTGTGAATGTCTTCGAGCGTGCCGCCGTCCACATCGTTCCAGGACGCGAACCAGCCGGGCTGGTAGCGCGCAATGCGGTCTGCCAGCGGCTCCGTTCCAAAGTCGTCGCAGATCGCCGGTATGCCCGCCATCAGTCGCAACTGATCGCTGCTGACAGACAGCACCATCGGATTCCCATGTGGATGCTCTGCGATGTAGTGTGCCAAGGATTGTGCCGCGCTCAGATACGTATATTCCGTATGTGTCACCGTCTGCTCGATCTGCCATGCACCGCTCAGGCACGCCACCCCGAGCGATCCCACTGCCGCCAGGCCTGCGGCCCGCCACCGTATCTCCCTCAGCAGCGCCGCGCAGCCCAGCGTGGCAATAAAGATCAAGCCCGGCATCATCACCGTGTAGTAGCGCGGCTGCGTGTTGTTGTGCCACCAGATGAAGAATAGGACCCCCGCAATGGAGAGCAACGCTGCCCCGAACAGCCGGTTGCGGCGCAGCGCGCGCAGCGGCCCCAGCGCCAGCAAGCACACTCCTCCGGCTACCGCGGGAAGTACGCGTCCCGTCCACAGCACACCATGCAGCGTGTACCAGACGTTCCACAGCCACCCGGCAATCGTCTTCGGCTGCGGCCAGGTATTGGCAATGAAGAAATAACGGAAGTCTGCGACGTAGTGCGGCCGCACCAGCATTGTGTAGTAAAGCCCTCCCAGCACCAGCGCGGTTGCGGCTGCCATCGCGGCGGGCAGCGCAAACCGTCGCCATCTGCGCGCCATGCCCGGCTGCGGCCAAAGCATCCAGGCCATCGCCGGAAACAGGCAGACGCCGGTGGTTTTGGTAAGAAGCAGCAGGCACAGGGCCACACCCAGGGCGACTGAGAGTAGAGTGCGCTGGCGCAACTGCCCGGCCGTGGCGATCTTGGAAGCGATCCACAGTGCCAGCAGAAACCAGAAGATCAGCACTGGTTCCAGGATGGCGATTCGGGTAAACGCGCAGAGGAAGGCGCTGGTGGCCCCGAGCGTCACTCCCAGGAGCGCGATCCAGCGGCGCTCCTGCATGTGCGTCTGCGGATTCTCTGGGATAGCACTGCGAAGCAGCAGGTACATGAGCCCAAGGTCGAGCGCAAGAACAGCAAAAGTCAGCGCCCTGAGCGCGATCAGGCTTACCCCGGTGACGCTGAACAGCATGCCCGCGAGCACTGGCCACACCGGCAACACCACCGCCGGGTTGAAGTCGCCCTGCAGGTACCAGGAGCCGGTGAGCTGATGCCGGATGGCGGCATTCGCGTACCAGCCTTCATCGGTGTATTTGGCCCAGTCATTCCATTGGGAGTGGTTGGGAAAATCCGCGCGCAGGTGCACCAGGTGCAGGCTCAGGACCACGGCGAGCGAAAGGATCCAGAGCAGAACTCCGGCCTGGAGCAGGCGTGTGCCAGGCCGTGCCGTACGCACCGGGTTCAGGGTTGGGGTAGCCAAGAATGCGAATCCCAAGCGTCGTGGGATATCCGCCTTTCTGCTCGCAGGGGCGAGCCGGAGTCAAAGTCAGGGAGAATCGCCGGGCCCGCGCTCCATTCCAACCATGGGATGGCCCAAACGGGGTCTTCGCCGCCTGTTCTACTACCTTGCCCGCGCAACCCTACTCGTAGGCCAGCGCATCGATCGGGTCCTTCTGTGCTGCTTTGCAGGCAGGATACAGCGCCCCCAGCAGGGCCCCCACAAAGGCCAATAGTGTCGTTCGCAACATCCAGGCTCCCTCCACCGGGAAGGGCAGCGTCGGAAAGCGCTGGCTCAGCCCCGCCTTGATGGCGAAGGTGAGCACCAGTCCCAGTAGTATCCCAACCGTGGTGAACAGAGTCGTTTCGCGCAGCACTACATTCACGATGTAGAACTTCGACGCCCCCAGCGACTTCAGGATGCCGATCTCCCGTGTGCGCTCCATCACCGCCGTGTACATCGACTGGAAGATGACGATGAAGCCCACGATGAAGGCAATGGAGATCACCACGCGCAGCGCAATATTGAAGCCGGGCAGCCGGTCGGGCGTCATCTGCGACAGCATCTCTTCCAGCGTCCGTACCTGATATTCGCCCAGCCCGGGGGTCGCCTTGATCTCCTGGCGGATCAGGTCTTCATTCGCCGGAGTGTCCGTCTTCAGATAGAAGAAGGACGCATTGTTCTCCGCCCCATTCAGCGCGCCCAGGGTGCGGATGGGGACAAACTTGCGGCCGCCCTTGCCATGCTCGACGATGCCGCAGATACGGAATGCATGGTTGAACACCTGAATCGTGTCCCCGACGTGGTAGCCCTTGTCCCGCCGCGCCGCGAAGTCGTCGATGATCACGTCATACGGCTGTTGAAAGGACGTGCCAGCCAGGAACTTGAAGGGGCGGAGGGCGTTGTAGCTCTCGTAGTCAATCCCCCAGATGCTCTCGACCGCGCCGATGGTGCTCAACTGCGAGATCATGGGCGCCACGACCATTACATGCGGCAGCCTGCGCAGCACATCCGCTACCCGGGCCGAGACCGGCGCCCCGCCAATTGAAGTGAGGAAGCTCGAGTTCGGCGGCTGCACCACCATGTCCGCCCCTACACCACTGGTGCTGGCCCGGTTACCCGCAATCTGACCCAGAAAAACGCCCGTAATCGACAGAATCATGATGACTTCTATCGCCACCGCCAGCACGCTGATAGCGGCACGGATGGGCCGGTGGAGCAGGTTGCCAACGACCAGCTTGTTCATGGATTCGAGTGTAACAAGTCGGTTAATGGAGGGCAGTCGGTTGGGGGATGCGTCCCATAACCGGAAAGTGGTGGTCCCCTGCTTCGGGAAAAGGCGTACGGTGATCGCAGACTTTGGTCACGAGATCAATCAAAACACGTCTTTGCATACAGATGATCCGGCAAGGACCCGGGACCCGGGAACATGAGTCAACACAGCCCCGGCCGCGATCCAATTCACAGACGCCAAGGTGTGAACAAATGGGCAGCTTTGGAGAGAACCTGAAGAAGGCCAGAGAAGCAAAGGGCGTGACGGTCGAGATGATCGCCACCGCGACCAAGATCACCAAACGCTACCTGGAAGCCGTTGAAAAGGAGCAGTTTGACAAGCTCCCGGGCGGCGTCTT
>JBBRLT010000015.1:0-52435 GCA_038231235.1 Terriglobales bacterium | reverse complement strand
GAGCGGAGCGAAGGACCTGCATTCCATTGCTGCGGACCGTTTGCAGCTTTTCCACGAAATCAAGCAGAGTTGCTCGCGCGTGCGCAACGCCCGGTTCGGTGGGTACTTCTCACTCGTTATGGCACCCACGAAGACTTCTACGCACAAGCCCGCGGCAAAGAGCAAAACCAAGCGCGCCTACACCAAGACCTCCCGCTGCTGGCCGGGCTACGAGCCGGTGCCGGGCAAGTCAGAACATGAAGAAGGCAGCTGCCGCAAGAAGCCAGCCGCGCGCAATGGCGGCAAGCAGGTAAGCCGCGAGACGGCGCGGAAGAAGCAGATTGCGCGTGGAGGCAAACGCGCAGCGCAAGCGAAGAGCAAGTCACCAACCCCGGCCGGACGCAGTGCAGCGAGCAAGAGCAGTGCGAAAGCCTAGACGTCGTCGCGGTAGGGGGTGACAACGCCGGTGCGACGCCACCAAGCCCACATGCAGATCGCCGCGATAGCGAGTAGCGGCACGATATAGAGACTTCCCTCGGGCCCGGTGGGGCCGCCGCTCCATAGCAGCGGGCCCACTGGATGCTCGCTCAGCAGGTGGCTGCGCGCTACTAGACCGCTGTCCGGTGTCCCGTAGAAAAAAGTCTGCCCCCAGTCCCACACTGCATGGAAACCAATCGCCCACCATAGAGAGCCTGTGTACCAGAGACTGATACAGAAGACTATGCCCACTGCAGCGGCAGAGAAGATGCCGACGGGCGACTCGCCGTGATTGCCGATGTGGCTCGCACCAAAGAGCGCCGAGAGCAGCAGTGCCCCCCACCAGAATCCAAGACCGCGCGTCAGCGTGTACTGCAGATAGCCGCGCAGAAGCGATTCCTCAAATATCCCCACGCACACAAAGACCGCCAGCCAGCTCAGCCCAAACTCCACCGCAGACAGACCCAGCAGATGTCCAGCGTCAAAGGCGAGCAGATGCGCCTTCCACAAGCTCCCCACCAGCGCGGAGATGGCGAGGAAGCCCCAACCGCATCCCCACAGAAAACGCGAGAGCCGCGCCCGCCCCGCGTATCCGTAACTCGCAAGCCTGCGCCCCTCGATACGCGCCATGATCCACGTCGCCAGCAGCACCAGAGCGGCCTGCACCGATTCCCCCAGTAGCATGGCGAGCGGCGATACGGGCTCACCGCCCCGCGGAAGCAGCCGGTGCAGCAGAATCCGGAGTGCTATCGCTGCAAGCGACGTCAGCACCAGGAAGATGGCCAGAAACAGCAGTGCGCTCCAACCGGCGCGGAGGCCATGGCCGCCGTACCAGATCGAGCTTCGTGCCTGTGCTGGCTCCTCACTGCTCGCTGCCACCGGATCGATGGACACTGCCTAACCTCCCCACTAGCCTCCGAGATCCGTCCAGTCCAGCACCACCTTGCCGGTCTGTCCAGAGCGCATGGCTGTGAATCCCGCTTCGAAGTCAGCATACTTATAGCGATGCGTGATGACAGGCGAGATGTCCAGGCCGGAGTGAATCAAGACCGACATCTTGTACCAGGTCTCATACATCTCGCGTCCGTAGATACCCTTGATCGTGATCATGTTGAAGATCACCTTCGACCAGTCCAGCGCGACCTCCTTGGCCGGAATGCCGAGCACCGCGATCTTGCCGCCGTGTGACATGTTGTCGATCATGTCGCGAAAGGCCCCGCCGTTGCCGGACATCTCCAGCCCCACGTCAAAGCCTTCCGTCATGCCGAGTTGCGACTGCACATCGCGCAGCGTGGTCTCCGTCGGATTCACTGCCAGCGTCGCGCCCATCGTGCGCGCCAGCTCGAGCCGGTACGGATTCAGATCCGTGATCACCACATGCCGTGCGCCCGCGCGCTTCACCACCGGAATGCACATGAGGCCGATAGGCCCGGCGCCGGTGATCAGCACATCCTCGCCCAGCACCGGAAAGGACAGCGCCGTGTGAACCGCATTGCCAAAAGGATCGAAGATCGCTGCGACTTCCTGGTTCACATGCGGCTCATGCCGCCAGATATTGCTCATGGGCAGCGCGATCAGCTCCGCAAACGCGCCCGGACGATTGACGCCAACACCTGACGTGTACGCGCACAGATGACGCCGCCCTGCCAGGCAGTTGCGGCAGCGCCCGCAGGTCACGTGGCCCTCGCCGCTGACGATATCGCCGGGAAGGAAGTCGTTGACATTCGCGCCCACCGCGACGATCTTCCCGACAAACTCATGGCCGATCACCATAGGGACCGGGATGGTGCGCTGCGCCCATTCGTCCCAGTCGTAGATATGTACATCCGTGCCGCAAATTCCGGTGTAGCGCACGCGGATCAGCACATCGTTGATGCCGTACTCCGGCTCAGGAACTTCCTCCAACCACAGCCCGCGCTCGCGTCGGCTCTTTGCCAGTGCCTTCATCGCTCTCCCGGCCCGTTGTCGTGATAGTCAGCGGGCAACAGGGTGAGTGTACCGGTTCAGTAGCAGCGTTGCCGGCGCTTGCGGCCGCGCAGCTCAGTGGCTCGCCGCCGTTGCGGTACCTGCCGGAGTTGCAAAGGTCAGCCGCACCGTTTGCATCTGATACGGAGTCACCGATCGACCGCTGGTGGCGACGCAGAGCGCAGTGGCGGTGACACGTCGCCATGATCCGGACGTTCGATACTGCCGCCGGGCACCTCGCCCGCCTCTACTGCCCGCCTCTTCCCCGCGGTCCCGCCGCGCCGCTCAAACACCGGGCGCGCGGCGCCACGCTGCGGCACCCGATCAGCCGGATCACCTTGTTCGCCTTGCAGCGGCAGCTCTCTGGCCGGCAATTTCAGGATGTCCGCATTGCTGCTTCGCTTCACCAAACCCAGGCGGCGCCTGCCCCCCAGTCCGCGCCGGACCACTTGGTTCGCAATGCAGGCGAATGCCGCGCCCCACAACGCGCCCGTCCAGAATGTTCGCTTGTTCGCCATAGGGTTCCTGTCGTCGGCTGTTGTCCGCCAGTGTCTTGTTTGAAGGATACGCCGGGCGGGTTTACGCGATTTGCTGCATTTACAGTAGAAGTCGGCGCAGCTCATGTAATAGCCACACTGCCCACACACCAGCTTGCAGCGAGTGCTATGCAGCGTTGCCGCGCAGTTGGGGCACACCGTACACAAGTGCTGGCTGTCGCCAGCATGCAGCAGAGCTGTCGCGATGGCATGCGTAAGCAGGCGCGGTCCCCTGATCAGGCGATGGATGAATGGTCGGCATGAGGGCGAGATTATCGCAGCTCCCGCCAGCCATCACGTGGAATCCTCATACATCTCATAGAATGAAGAGTTGTCACAGCACAGAAGCACTTTAGACAGGAGCAGGCATGGACCGGAAGGCAACAGCGCTATGGCAGGGCGGATTGAAGGACGGCAAGGGAAAGATCTCAACCGATAGTGGCGTGCTCAAGGACGCGCAGTACTCCTTCAGTACACGGTTTGAGAACGGTATCGGCACCAACCCGGAGGAATTGATTGCAGCCGCGCACGCAGGCTGCTTCACCATGGCACTCAGCGCGCAGCTTTCCAGCGCCAACCTGAAGCCGGAGTCGATTGAAACCTCGGCCGCCGTCACCTTCGAGAAGAAGGACGACAAGCCGACCATCACGCGCATCAAGCTGACCACCACAGCCAGGGTGCCAGGCGCCGATCAGGCTGCTTTCGACAAGGCAGCGCAGGAGGCAAAGACTGGTTGTCCCATCTCTCGCCTCTTCGCGGGAAATACAGAGATCACCCTCGACGCAAAGCTGACTTCGTAACAGCTCGACAATGTCGGCAGTTCCAGTGGCCTTTCCTACTCAGGAAAGGCCACATCCACTTCTGCCCAGGCATTGAACCGCGAGAAAGCCGCGCTAGCTCCGCGACAACACGTAGTCGCGCATCTGCCGGTTGAGGTCGGTCGCCTGACGAACCCCCTGATCCAGCAGCTTCATCCATTCCTTTGCCTGGTCGCTGAGTTCTGTTGTATTCACCAGGTAGCTGGCCTGCACCATCAGCTCCAGCGCATTGTTGATGTCATGCGCAATCTTGCGGAACTGCTTCGCGTCCTCCTGCGTCAGGGGCGCCCCCTGCTCTGCTTCCGTCATCGAATGGCTGCCTCGTTTCCTTCGTGCGATTTCGACTGCCGGTTATTCCAGTCAGTTTAGAGCGATCCGGGCAGGCACGCGAGCGGAGCGACGGCGCGGTGGGGCAGAAGGTGACCCTCGTTCGCCCCGGTCTGATCGTGGTTTGACATTCCCCACCCCCTTTGCGAGACTAGCGACTGCTGCCGTCCAGCACCCTGCTGGACCTTACCCGTGCCGAAGTGGCGGAATTGGCAGACGCGCATGGTTCAGGTCCATGTACTCGCAAGGGTGTGGAGGTTCGAGTCCTCTCTTCGGCACCAGCTTACTTTCTAAGTTGTTGATTGCAGACGTAAACCAAAGAAAATAGGTGGCTTGGGCGGGACGTGCAACGTGCATCTTGTGCGCCCCGTGCGCACCGGTCAACCGAAATACGCACATTTACCTAGCTACGTACGTCTGACCTAGCTACGTGCCCTTTGCCTTTTCTTTGCCTATCCACAACCCCCGCAAAGATACTCTTGGGAACATGCTTGTTAAGTCCTGTGTGCATTCGTCGCAGCGAAGCCTACATTTGAGGTCTGTTAGAAGACGGGAAGCGCCGGGACTTAAAGACGACATGCGCTCTCAGTTCGATCCTTGGCTTTTCCCTCTGCCACCGTCTGCCACTGCATATTGAACGGAGCATCAGCACCCCCGCATTCTAGCGGCCTAACGTGATCGATAACATAGCCCTTGCAGCCGCCGTGAGAGTTTCCATTGGCAGGACAAGGATGCTCTCGCTTGAACGCACCCTTCGCTTCGGAACTCCGTTTGATCTTTCCATCACGAGCCAATCTGACTGTTTTGTCCGTCTGGAATCCTTGGGCGACGTAACCGTGTCGGAAGGAAACAGCACGTGGCTGTTGAAGGAGAATCCAGACGAGGCAAGGCCATTGGCTCCCTACTTTTGAACTCCTTTAAACCGAGTACCCCTGCCGTACCGGGTGCCGCTCGCTCATGCTCCGCGACCACAGTCCCGTCCTTCTTCGCGTAACTGCGCACATGAGCGGGCTTCGGGGCAGAGGAGGACTTGTGACTGTGGCTTCCGCCATGTCCGGGACCAACGGCGTGAGCGAGCGGCGCAAGGATCGAAAGGAGAGCGATACAGCGGATGCTAAGCGTCATGTAGTGTCCTGGGCGCAGATTAAAAGCACCCCCGCAATATCAGCATACCCGGCGCTCGCGCGCACAAAACTTCGGTCACCTCAAAGTAGATAAATGATAATGGCAGTCTGAGCGTGATAACAGAAGGGTCAATCGTGAAGAAAGTTCTAGGCTACACACTGCTTGGCGGCCTGCTTCTCTTAGTGTTCGTTGTAATTGTCGGCGTCCTACTCGCCCCCAAAAACCTTGGATCGTCATACCAAAGCTCAAACTCTCCCCCACAATCTCTCCGGCCCGCGCTTGCCAGCGGGTGGAGTGAAGGCATCTCAGATAGCGACCTGATGGAACACAACGTGACTGTCTTTTTCGTGTCGCAATCAGACCTTGACGGCTCCAAGCTCATCGTGAATTGTCACAGCAAGAAGCCGCCTGAAATATTGGTTACGTTGGCCGGAGAGCAACCGGAACCTGAACTTGGCCTTTACAACGAAAACACCGTTAAGGTCCGATTTGACGACGCGGGGCCTCGACGGGAACGCTGGTCGGAATCCACGGACAATCACGCTCTGTTCAGCGAGGTTCCGGTTAGGCTAGTGAAGCACTTGTTCAAGGCTAATGACTTCTACTCTCAATATCAGAAGTTCGCGTCGAATGCCGTGACGACTCACTTCAAAGTAGATGGCTTGAAAAGTTTTTTGCTCAAGCATGCCGAATGCGCCGCTCTCCTGAAGTAACGAAACGGCTACTTCACATTGATCGTCTGCGCGTGCAGCCAGGGCGACGCAACCGCAAGACACAACAGCAGGCTGGCCGCACGCGACAATGCCATAAGGCGGCGCAAGGCAAGACGGAGCGGGTGCGCGGTGCCGGAAGCGAAGAGCGCAGTTTGCTGGAACATGAAGGTTCTCCGTACGAAGCGCACAGACAGAGTCCGCCGCTGTGCAGCATGGGCGGGGAGCTCCCACTGCATCTCCTACCGCTGGGACAACGTCTGGAAGCAAGTTGAGACGAAGCGTACTTGCACAGCGCCCAAGTGTCGTCGGCAGGAAGGATGGTGTTGCTCTCCACCTTTCGGTGGTTCATCTGCGCAACGTCGCCGGAACCAACGTCGGCCTGCGCGGCCCTCCTGCGCCGGGCTGCATGCACCGCAGGCGTCCTGCTACACTTTGCGGTTCCCACCGGCCCGGCAGCGCCAACCCTACCGGGCCATCTGTAGTGCATGAGGTGCCCGTACCATGTCGTCTACTGCTCTGGAATCGCCCGTCGCCGCACCGCTCAGCCGGCTCTCTGAAGATGAACAACTCTTTCGCGATACCGTCCGCCAATTCGCCGGCGAAATCATCGCGCCGCTGGTGCGCAGCATGGATGATGAGCAGCACTTTCACTCCTCCCTGCTGCCGCAGCTCTTCAACCTGGGGCTGATGGGCATTGAGATACCGGTGGAGTACGGCGGCTCTGGTGGCACCTTCTTTGAGGCGATCCTGGCTGTGGAAGAGATCTCTGCCATCGACCCCTCGGTCGGCGTGCTGGTCGATGTGCAGAACACACTCTGCATCAACGCGCTGCTACGCTGGGGCAATGAAGCACAGAAGAAGCACTACCTGCCGAAGCTGGCGACGGATACCGTGGGCGCCTATGCGCTGAGCGAAGCCAGCTCCGGCAGCGATGCCTTCGCGCTCGAAACCCGCGCCGAACGCAAGGGCGATCACTACGTCCTGAACGGACAGAAGCTGTGGATCACCAATGCCAAAGAGGCTGGCATCTTCATCGTCTTCGCCACTGTCGATCGCGACGCCGGCTACAAGGGCATCACTGCCTTCATCGTGGAGAAACACTCTCCTGGCTTCTCCGTCGGCAAGAAGGAAGACAAGCTCGGCATCCGCGCCTCCTCCACCTGCGAGTTGATCTTCGACGACTGCCGCATCCCCGCAGAGAACGTGCTCGGCCAGGTTGGCAAGGGATACAAGATCGCCATTGAGACGCTGAACGAAGGGCGCATCGGCATTGGCGCACAGATGCTGGGCCTGGCGCAGGGTGCATGGAACCACGCCGCGCGCTACTCCAAAGAGCGCAAACAATTCGGCAAGCCCATCGCCGAGTTTCAGGGCGTGCTCTTCCAACTCGCCGAGATGGCCACCGAGATCGAAGCGACCCGCCTGATGGTCTATAACTCCGCCCGGTTGAAAGATGCTGGACTCGACTTCGTGAAGGATGCGGCCATGGCCAAGTACTTCGCCTCGCAGGTAGCCGAGCGTGCCGCCAGCCGCGCAGTCGAGATCTACGGCGGCTACGGCTTCGTGAAGGACTATCCCGTAGAGAAGCTCTATCGCGATGCCAAGATCGGCAAGATATACGAGGGCACATCCAACATGCAATTGCAGACTATCGGCAAGCTGCTGCTCAGTCAGGTCAAGTAGGCAGTCAGGTAAGTAGACCGCAGACTTTATGCAGGCGGCTTAGCCGTGCTATCACTAGACCTTTGATCCAGAGAGAATCGTAGCTGCTGATTCTTAAGCAGCAACTCTGCGAGAAGTAACTGTAACTCGCAGATTCGCGCGCTCAGATATCTGGCCTCCTCGCATTGCGATTCAGGCTCGGCTCGGCTGTCCCATTCATCCATAATCAGGTCATTTCCAGGTTGTGCTTTATCGGGGCCGCATCTCTCCGCCGCATCTCCATATCTCTTCGTATGGACTTGGCAGATCGATAAGCAGCCCTGCGGCTGACAGAACCTACAGAGCAATCACGGCGCGCTGCTGATAGGTGCCGGTTTCCCATCGCCGCGCGCATTCCTCGTAATGCGCTTGGAGAAGAACTCAAGGATGATGTTTGCTCCCGCGCGCCCCGCAAGACCAATCGCGGCGTTCGTAAATACCAGGTTCGCACCGCGGCTCGACGCGGGATAGTACGCGTTGGAGAGCGCTCCCGAGCATATGTCACCGAGCAGATAGGAATAATTCGGCATCGTTCGTCCACTATCGCTGCGCGCGATAAATGCAGAGCTCACCGCATGGGAAACGCGCGAGCGTTTGGTTCCACTTCCCTGGTAGAAGTAGCGCGGGTCCTGGTGAAAGAGCGCGGGGAACACCGCATGACTTAAAAGATCACTGGTGCGTCCATCGACAAACCTTGCGGCCCATCGTTTGCCATAGCCTTGGGCACCTTGCCCGTATCCGGGAAAGGCATTGGAAGCCTGCTCGACGCCCGCTGTGATGCTAACGGCGATAAAGGAAACGGGATCGAACGTCTCGCGCATCGCCATCGAATACTTTTGTTTTGCATTGAGCGGAGCGGCATCCCACACGTAGCTTGTATAAAAATTTGGGATGATGCCAAGAACCCGCTGCGTCTCTTCGGCCTTCATCTGCTCCGCTGCAATCACCTCAGTGGGGCGCACCACCACTTCTGTAGTTGCCTCCGCTATCGGCAGCACAAGACTGGGAACCTGATAGGCCTGCCGCGCTGCCAGGATGAACTCCGCAGACGCGGATTGCTGAAAAGCAGGTGCCGCGGCCACAACGACATAGCTTCCAGGAGAGATCCTGCTGAAAGCCAACCCTCCATCCGCCCCGCTTCTGATGGTGCGCTGTTGCCCCTCTCCCATCTGCATCAAAATGACGGTGGCGCCAGAGACCGCGGCACCACTGACGTCCAGCACCGTGCCTGAAACACTGGCTGACCCCTCCGCCGCGGTGGAGTTATCCGCGGTGCCTGCCGGCACTGGCGCGTCGGGCAACGACTGGACCGATTCCTGCCCACTTGCTGCGATAGCTAGTTGCTGGTTGAGACAGCAGAGCAACAGAAAAAGTACGCCTCTTAAGCGCATGGGACCTCGTCTCCGGCCGTGTTGGCCAAAGTCAGTAACCTTCGTGAAAGAACGTGTTCCGGTGGACGAACGTCCTACGGCGTCAAACGCACCTTCGGCTTCCGCTTCTTTGCGCGGTCAGCTCGATCGGGTCTCGCGCGCGGAAGCGGACATCGCTCTACATCCGCCTGCAGGTAGCTCAAGGAGAACCTGGTGATAAAGTCGGCGATCTCCTCTGGTGCCTTGCCGGCAAGAATCGCTGGATCCAGTTGGGACAGCAGGCGCTCCGGCTCGCCGAAATGCTTGATCTGTCCGATGATGCTGTGGGTAGCCAAACGGCAGCGCTGGTGTTCGGCGGGTAATTGAAGAATGCGACCGACCAGAGTACACATGGCGATATATCCGGGACGCATCGTCTCTTCAATGTGAAACGCCATCGCGGGTGTAGGTCTTAGCCGTTCCTGCCGCATCAGGATGTCAAATGCATGATCCGTCCTGGACATGTTCCGGATCATTACGGTGATCAGCCCGAGGAGCAGATCCACTGGGTCTGCGTCAGGATCATTGGCTCGATCCAGCATGACTAACTTCGAAGTCATCGTAGCGTTCTTCAGCACCTCGGTATACAGCCCCAACTTGTCTTTGAAGTGGTAGTTGATGAGCGCCAGGTTGACTCCGGCTCGCCTGCAGATCTCGCGGACGGTGGCATCGTAGAAGCCCACCTCCACGAATACCGCCTGCGCCGCCGCAAGAAGCTTCTCGCGCGTTTCCTCTGGCGGAACCGGGCCGGGGCTCGGGTGGTGCGTAGAGAGGGCGCGTGCAGACAGGTTCGATGCCATAACTAAACACCGTTTTAAACGATGTATTAAACAGTGTCAAGTAGAACTGGATACAAATTTGGCATGCCTGCCATCTTCAAAGCTTATAGGCCTCGGCAAGGGTCGTTCTGCGGAGAATGGAGTCGGCTGCTTAGAACCAGACCTTCCGATGAGCGCGCCAGCCGCTTGCAGAAGTTGTGCTAGCGATCCACGATAGCGGCGCGGATCTGCCCGGCATGATGCCGCGCATGTACGCGGTGAAACTTTCGCCATTGCGCCACGGTCAGGGGTCCCAGCACGGGGTGGGTCAGCGCCACCTTCCCCGCTGCCACCGGCTCCATGCGATCAAGCGCGGAGTCCATCGCCGCGAGTATCGTGCCAATGCGTGTGACGAGATCGTTCCCGTCCAGAGGGGAAGCAGTCTCGGCCGCGGGCTTTGTGATGGAGGGCGCCTCGCGGCCACGCGGAAAGTAACCCAGGTCACAGACCATAAACTGCGCAACGCGCTGCTTCGGCGTGCGGCGCGTCTGCACCGGCCGCTCCTTGCGCAGGCGGTCTTCCATGGCATCCGCAGTCAGCAGCCAGGTGGTCGAAAGATGCTCGATCACTTGCTGCGCACTCCACCGCGCTGCGTCTCCACCCGGGTGGCGAACCATTTGCTCGGCAGTTCGGCCGGCCAGTTCCGCCGCCAGCAGATCTCGCGTCTGTTGCAAAATCGGATGCATGCCAGCCATTCTGGGTGGCGGCCCGCGCCCCCGTCAAGCACCACATCAGCGACAGCGTGCCGATGGGATGTATGCTGTCCCATGCATCGGAGGACTTACGTGCGGCCACCCTGGATTCTGCTTTGTCTCCTCATCGCAACACTCGGCACTGCGACCGCACAGGCCAGGCCAGCACCATCCCCTGCACCCGTAAAAGCGCAGGACAACAACGGCGATGCGTGGTGGAAGCACGCAGTTATCTATGAGGTCTACCCGCGCAGCTTTCAGGACTCCAACAACGACGGCGTCGGCGACATCAATGGCATCGCGCAGCGGCTGGACTACCTCAAGTCGCTGGGCATCGAAGCTCTCTGGATCACGCCCATGTATCCTTCGCCGCAGATCGACTTCGGCTATGACATAGCCGACTACCAGGCCATCGACCCGCAGTACGGCACCATGGGCGATTTCGACAACCTGCTGAAGCAGGCCAAGCAGCGCGGCCTTCGCGTCATCATGGACATGGTGCTGAACCACACCTCCGACCAGAACCCCTGGTTCCTCGAGTCGAAGATGTCAAAGACCAGCCCCAAACGCGACTGGTACATCTGGCACGATGCCGGCAAGGATGGCGGCCCGCCCAATAACTGGCAGTCCTGGTTCGGCCACTCGGCCTGGACGCTCGACCCGAAGTCTGGCCAGTACTATTACCACTACTTCTATGTGCAGCAGCCCGACCTGAACTGGCGCAATCCTGCAGTCCGCAAGGCCATGTACGACGTGATGCGCTTCTGGCTGGACAAAGGGGTCGCCGGCTTCCGCATGGACGCAGTCTCCCGCCTGTTCGAAGATCCCGGCCTGCACGACGATCCCATCCTGCCCGGCACCAACGTCTACGGCGACCCCAACATCGAGCACAAGTACACCGACAATCTGCCCGAGGTCCACGAAGTGCTGCGCGAGATGCGTCAGGTGCTCGAAAGTTATCCCGGCCATCCGGTGCTGATCTCCGAGGCCGACGAGCCCAACATTCTCGAACTCTCGAAGATGTACGGCGAGCACAACGACGAGGTCCAGCTACCCATGGACTTCCAGATCGCGGACCTGAATGAGCTCTCCGCGCCCAAGTTTCGCAAGCTCTTTGACGATGTGGAGACCAACCCCGCCCACGGCTGGCCAGAATACTTCTTCAGCAATCACGATCAGCCGCGGCAGTGGGACCGCTACGGTGCAGGCGTGGACGGCGACCGCATACCCAAGCTGATGGCTGTGCTCGAACTGACCCCGCGCGCCACGCCGCAGATGTACTACGGCGAAGAGCTGGGCATGCGCACCACTGACCCCAAGCGCATCGAGGATGTAAAGGACCCCATCGGCCGCATCGGCTGGCCCAAGGAGAAGGGGCGTGACGGCGAACGCACGCCCATGCAGTGGACGCCCGCCGCTCCCAACGCAGGCTTCACCGGATCCAAAGCAACGCCATGGCTGCCGGTGCCGCCCAGCGCCCGCACCATGAATGCAGAGACGGAGTCGAAGGACCCCAACTCCATCCTCAACTTCTATAAGAACCTGCTGGTGCTGCGCCGCACCGAGCCCGCATTGGTCAGCGGCGGCTACGCCACCATCAATCCAGATGATCCCCACGTCTTCAGCTTCCTGCGCCATTACTTAGGCCGCGGCCGCTCCGTGCTGGTCGCCCTCAACATGAGCGCACAGCCCCAACTGGTCACCTATAACCTAAGCGCGCAGGGCGTGCAGGGCGGCGTCGGCCTGATGCTGCTCAACAACTATGGCTATAAGGAAAAACAGATCCGCCTCGACCACATGACCATCCCCCCCTATGGAGCCGCCATCATCGGCGTCCAATAGTACTTGCCGTACGGGCGGCGGCACTCCCGTGCCTGCGGAGACTCGCTCCCGCTGGTCGCTGGCACGTTCCGTGATGATTACGTAATTTACTCCCCTTGAAATCTGTTCAAGAATTCCGCGATCTTGGGGTGCCAGCGATCCCGTTGCCAATTGACGACGCTTTCAATCTTCTGCAACTGAAGCACAAGGCCTTCTTCCAGTTCTAATTCTATAAGCATACGGTCGACTAGCCCGTTATCTGCAACCGTGCCTAGCATCGATCCAACCTGATTCATCACATGCCACCGATTGTGAGACACGGCGAGCTCTAGAGCCGCGAGGACAATCCCGGTCTTCAGACGTACCTGACTTATTCGATAGGCCTCGACCAGCCGATCCCCGACCACATCACAGTAATTCCAGTCGAACCCTGTCGATCTCGCCCACTCACAAATGAGAGCCATTAACCTAGCAAATAGAACCTCATCAAGTGTATTCAGCTGCACAAGTAGGTCTGCATTCAACGCCTTCAATGCGAAATGACGTCCCACCTTTGATAGACTCTCTAAATGGTGAATCAGATTTCGCCAACGCTCGACTGAGTTAGGCATCTCCTCTACCGCTTGAAGAAGATCAGCGTCTTCGGGTAACTCGTCGTCATCCGTTAAAGTCTGCCAAAGATCGAATAAAGCGGCTCTTAAGGATGCGACGGTCGGAAACCTCTTCCTGGGCTGCTCCTCGGTGCACTTCTCTAGAATAGGTCCGTAAACGCCGACAGACCTAATCTGAGCGAACGGTACACGGGTCGTACCGCGATCAACCACGTCATGCAACATGCAGCCTAAGGCAAATATGTCCGCCTGCTCAGGTACGTTTCTAAAATCATGTGCTTGTTCTGGTGCCGCATAATACTGCGATCCATAAGCAGAGTGCGTGCTCGTAAGAATTTCGGTGTCCCTGGCGGTCGGCAAGACCAGCCCAAAGTCTGCCAATACCCAGGCATTGTTTACGTACAGCACATTCGCTGGCTTCAAATCGCGATGTACATACCCGAGACGATGTAATTCCTCTACCCCAGCCAAAATCTCTTGCCAGACTGCTGCGTCTAGGCTGCCGGACGAAATCATCTCTTCGAAGGACTTATCTGCCAATGGCATCAAGAACCATGGTGGGGAGTCTTCTAAGTTATACTCCTAAAATTGGCATTATATTCGGATGATGGATATGCGATTGAATTCGCACCTCTCTAGCAAAGCGCTTTCGAAGCTTCTCCAGCGCTTCATTATTTTGAGCGGCTGAATTGATTGGAGCAAACGTTTTGCGAGCCAGTCTTTGCTCACCTGACGCGACCTCATGGACTTCACCAAATCCCCCGCGGTTGATCAAGCGAATCGTTTGCAAGCGTCACCCCTCCTCGTTATGCAACATCAACAGGTACATACATGCTTGCTGGAGATTATCAAAAGATGATCATTGGGAACTGAAATTTTGTAACCAAATGGCACCATGAATCTAAGCCTGACCATTGGAGAAGAGGCGGAAGCCAAGGGCCAGCCCGATAGCTCCCCCAATAGGGTCGGGACCGCGAAGGAGATGGCAATCCGCCACGACCACCGCCGCCTCATGTAGAAGCGCAAACTTGGAAGTAGCAAGTTGGAGTGTCCGCCATCGGGTTCGGCTGCATGGGGATGAGCTTTTCCTACGGGCCGCCCAAAGATACCAAGGAGATGGCCACGCTTCTCCGTGCCGCTGTGGAGCGCGGCGTCACCTTCTTCGATCGTTGTGGAGGGGGAGGGAGGGCTGCTGATAGCGTCAACCCATGGGACCGAATCGTAGCCGGATCGAGGTCGTCGCGTTGTGGGCGCAGCTCATTCTGGTCTTTGCCGATGCGCTGGCCGTTGCTGAAGGCGCTGTATCGCTCGACGAGCCAGGCAACGGCCACGGCTGGGTACTCTACCTGGGTCTGCTCTGCGTGCTGCCGGCCGCAGCCGCCTTTCGCGCCACCCGGACCGCGGCGCATGCCATGGTGGCGGCCGCGGCCATCGCGTTTCTAGGATGCTTCTGGTTCGACGGGGAGCATTGGGGCTCGCTGCCCTATGCGCTCAGCCTTACCTGGCCGCTGCTGCTGGCCGCCGGGCTGCTCTGGTTTGCCATGCGCAACCGCATGCACCGCGAGCGCGAAGCCAGTCTGTTGCACACGCACACGCGGGGCAATCGCATGGAGCTCGAACAGAGCGAGGTCTGTGGATGCCTGGCCTGCGAGCGCATCTACTCGCCCACGGAAGTCGTGAGCTTCAGCCTGGGAGACAGTGCACAGTGCCCGCACTGCGGCATCAACGCAGTGGTCGGCTCAGCCTCGGGGATTCCCATCACCCCGGCAGTGCTGGCCCGCGCCCATGCCCGCTGGTTCCTGGTTGGGTGACGGGCGATGATCGCTCTCTTTTTTTGGCGGTATAACGAGGGGCGCGCGGCGTTCCAATCTCCTACTTCCCTTTCCTGCGCCGCTGGAGTAATGTGCTGGACAGCCTCCCCCAAGGTCACGTCCTAAGGGAGATCCCTGTATGTCCAAAGTCGTTTTTTCCATCGCGCTCGGCGCTTGCCTGGCTTGTCCAACCACGCTGCTCGCCGACTTCCAGTATCAGGAGACGACGCAGATCACTGGCGGCTCCGTGATGGGGCTGATGAAGATGGCTGGGGCCTTCAGCTCGCAGGCGCGCAAGGCAGACCAGCCCGTGACCTCGACCGTGATGGTGAAGGGCAACCGCATGGTGCGCATGCGGCCGGACTCGATGGAGATCATCGATCTGGACCGGGGCACCATCACCGAGATCGACACGGCGAAGCATCAATACACCACCACCACCTTCGAGCAGATGAAGCAGCAGTTGGAGCAGGCGCATGCCAAGGCAGAGCGCGAGCAGGCGAGCGAACAGCACAAGGCCGAGAGTGCGAAGGAGCCGTCAAAAGACGCGTCGAATGTCGACCTCTCCTATGACGTGCACGTGCGAAATACCGGCACCACCAAGCAGGTCTCCGGCCTGGACACCAGCGAGGCCATCCTGACCATGGCCATGGTGGCGCAGGACAAGTCCAGTCAGCAGAAGGGCTCCTTCGGCATCACCAACGATATGTGGATGGCGCCGGATATCCCTGGCTTCGCCGAGGTACGCGCGTTCGACGAGAAGCTTGCCAAGCGGATGGGCAACGTGTTGAGCGGGAGCGGCGGCGCGCCCGGCATGGCTGCGCTGATGACCCAACCCGGCGCAGCCAAGGGACTGGCGAATCTGGCTGAGGAGATGCAGAAGCTGAAGGGCGTGCCGGTGATGCAGGTGATGCGCATGGGCGCAACAGCCGATGGCAAGCCGCTGCCCGCAGCCTCCGAAGGGCCGCTGCCCCCGTCCGCCACTCCGCAGATGCCGAGCGCCGGCGATGTGACACAGCAGACCGCCACCTCGGTGATCGCCAACAAGATAGGCGGCCTGGGAGGAGCACTGGCCGCCGGAGGGCTTGGCGGCTTCGGCAGAAAGAAGAAGGTGGACACACCACCCCCCGCCGATACCAGCGCGAGTACCCAACAGGCGCAGGCAGCAGCAGCCAATGTGCTGATCGAGTCGAACACGACGCTAGGAGGCTTTTCTTCCGCCCCCGTCGATCCCAGTCATTTCGATATCCCGGCGGACTACAAGGAAGTCAGCCCGAAGACGCAGGAGAAGTCGAGTTGAGTGGAATTCAGAGATGGAGAGAAGTGTGGTGCGCCCGAGAAGATTCGAACTTCTGACCTACAGCTTCGGAGGCTGCCGCTCTATCCAGCTGAGCTACGGGCGCCCAACAAAATGATACTACGGCCCCGGCGGGTACTCGCCTGGAAGGCTGCGAACGCTCAGCCTAGATCTCGCTTGTGCTCGAGCTCCGCCATCGTTGACTGAATCAGTTGCTTGGCGCCGTTGATCTGATCGAGCACGACCTGCAGATCGAGCGCGGGCTTCGACGGGTTGCGATTGGAGACGCAATACACACCGTGCTGCCCGATAAGAATCAGCGCATCGGTGAGCATGTCGAGTGAGATGGCAAGGCGCCCGCGTTCTGCTCCCAGCATGAATTCATGCTTCTCCAGGTCATCGCGCCGCGCTGCAATGGCAGAGGCGCCACCATTCGACAACGCGCCTTCCAAGGCGCCTTCGGAATTTGCCACTACCACTCCTTCACAGCGGAGTCGGGCGTGAGCGAGGCGGTGTTGCCGGACGACGGTGAAGAGGATGCAGGCGCTCCCTTGTAGCGCAGCACCGGCTTGCGGGCGGCGGCTGTCTCATCCATGCGCTTGACACGGGTGGCGTGCGGCGCGGTGAGGACGAGCTCCGGGTTCTCCTCCACCTCGCGGGCGATCTGCTGCATGGCGTCGATGAACAGGTCGAGCTCTTCCTTCGACTCGCTCTCCGTCGGCTCAATCATCAGCGCGCCGGGAACGATCAGCGGAAACGAAACCGTGTAGGGGTGGAATCCGTAGTCAATCAGCCGCTTGGCGATGTCGCCGGTCTTCACGCCCCGTGCCTGCTGCCGCTTGTCGCTAAAGACAACTTCATGCAGCGTGGGCGTCTTGTAGGGCAATTCGTAGTGGCCTTCAAGCTTCTTGCGAATGTAGTTCGCATTCAGCACAGCATCTTCCGTGGTCTGTCGCAGGCCATCCGGCCCGTTGGCCAGGATATAGGCGAGAGCACGCACAAACATGCCGAAGTTGCCGTAAAACATGCGCACGCGGCCCACCGACTCCGGACGATCGTAGTTAAGCCACAGCGTGCCATCTGCATGCTGCGCCACCACGGGCGTGGGCAGGAACGGCTCGAGGATCTTCTTGCACGCAACCGGACCCGAACCGGGGCCGCCACCGCCATGCGGCGTGGAAAATGTCTTGTGCAGGTTGAGGTGCATCACGTCCACGCCGAAGTCGCCGGGACGCGTCTTGCCCACCAGCGCGTTCATGTTGGCGCCGTCCATATAGAGCAGCGCGCCCTTGGCATGCAGGATGTCGGCGATCTTGTGAATTTCGCTTTCGAAGACGCCGATGGTCGATGGATTGGTCAGCATCAGCGCGGCCGTCTGGTCGTCGACCAGCTTCGCGAACTGCTCTACATCCACCATGCCGTGCTCATTGGAGCGGAGGTTCTCTACCTGGTAGCCGCAGACCGCCGCAGTGGCTGGGTTCGTTCCGTGCGCCGAGTCCGGGATCAGCACCTTGCTGCGCGGGTTCCCTTGCGACTGATGATAGGCGCGCGTCAGCAGGATGCCGGTGAACTCACCATGCGCGCCAGCCGCGGGCTGCAGCGTGATGGTGTCCATGCCGGTGATCTCGATCAGCGCCTTCTCCAGCGTGCGCAACACCTGCAGCGCGCCCTGCGAGAGCGACTCCGGCTGATAGGGATGCGCTTCAGCAATGCCTTCCAATCGCGAGACGAATTCGTTGACGCGCGGGTTGTACTTCATGGTGCAACTACCCAGCGGATACATGCCGAGATCGATGGCGTAGTTCCAGGTGGAGAGGCGCGTGAAGTGGCGGATGATCTCTATCTCTGACAGCTCTGGCAGTGCGGCTGCCTCTTCACGCGCCGCGTTGCCAAGCACAGTGGATGCATCGACTGCCGGGACATCCAGCTGCGGCAGTCGATAACCGCGCTTGCCGGGCGAGGACTTTTCAAACAGCAGCGGCTCGTTGATGGTGAGGTGCGCAGAGACCTTGCGGCGATTGCCAGCGAAGGGCTTCGGCTCAACTCGGTCCTTCGTGGGAACTTCGGGCACAGTAGCTCCTTTATGCGTGCACCAGCGTGCGCTGGTGGGTGGGGCTGGTGGCGAGCGCGGCGCGGTCGATCTGCTCGCGCGTATTCAACTCCGTCGCACACCACAGGCTGGCATTGCCCAGCTCAGGATAGAAGCGCTGGAGTGAGAGGCCGCCGATGATCTTGTCTTGAAGCAGCCGCTCGTTCACCGCATCTGCCGGCTCACTGGTGACCACCACGAACTCATGGAAGCGCGGCGCGCTGGCGAACAGCAGCTTCGCTCCGTTCTGTGACAGCGACTGTGACGCATACTGTGCCTTGGCCAGGTTGTGCAGCGCCAGCTCACGAATGCCTTCCTTGCCGTAGACAGTCATGAAGATGGTCGCCATCAGTGCGACCAGCGCCTGATTGGTGCAGATGTTCGACGTCGCCTTCTCGCGGCGGATGTGCTGCTCGCGCGTGGAGAGCGTGAGCACGAAGCCGCGTGTGCCATCCTTATCGACGGTCTGGCCGGCGAGGCGTCCGGGCATCTGGCGCAGGTACTTCTCCTTGGCCGCGATGACGCCGCAGTAGGGACCGCCATAGCTGAGCGCGACGCCGAAGGATTGCGCCTCCATCGAAACGATATCCGCTTCGACGGGCGGCTTGACTGCGCCGAGCGAGATAGCCTCTGCGATGGAGACGATCAGCAGTGCGCCGTGCTTGTGCACGATCTCTGCGATTGCCGGAATGTCTTCCACCACGCCGAAGAAGTTGGGCGACTGCACCAAAACACACGCCACGCCCGCGTCTAACGCGGCGTCGAGTGCCTTCAGGTCGAGCCGGCCATCTTCTCCGTAGGCCAGGACCTCCTGACCGATCGACTGATGCTGCGCATAGGTGGCCAGCACCTCGCGATATTCCGGATGCACTGTCTTCGCCACCAGCGCATTGGAGCGGCCGGTAACGCGCACCGCCATCATCACCGCCTCTGCTGCGCCGGTCGAGCCGTCGTACATGGAGGCATTCGCAATCTCCATGCCGGTCAGCTCGCAGATCATGGTCTGGAACTCGAAAATGGCCTGCAGCGTGCCCTGCGTGATCTCCGGCTGGTAGGGCGTGTAGGAGGTGAGAAACTCCCCGCGCTGCACTAGTGAGTCGATGATCACCGGGCGATAGTGGCGGTAGGCGCCCGCGCCCAGGAAGCTGGCGTAGCCATTCGCATTGTGCGCGGCAGCGTTCTTGAAGTAGTCGACGATCTCGGACTCGCCCATCTGCCGCGGCACATCGAGGTCGCGGGTCAGGCGGTATTCGGCGGGCACGCTCGCAAAGAGGTCGTCGATAGAGGAGACGCCGATCTCGCGGAGCATGCTCTGGCGTTCGGCGTCGGACTTTGGCAGGTAGCGCATTATTTTCCCTTCTTCTTGGAGCGGAGCACGAAGCGAATCGCGTGGCTCATCTCCTCGGCGCATTCCGCCAATAACTGCTGGAGACCGCCGAACTCAAGATCGAGCATCTAGTGCGTCTCTTCCTTGATATACGTCTCGTACTGGTCTTTCGACAGCAGATCGCTCGCCTGCGCGGCGTCGGCGATCTTCACCTTCATAATCCACGCAGTGTGCGCTTCGGTGTTAATCTTCTCGGGCGCGGTCGCCAGCTCGTCATTGATCGCGGTCACCGTGCCGGAGACAGGCGAGTAGAGGTCTGAGACAGCCTTCACCGACTCGACCGAGCCAAAGACCTTGCCCTTCTCTACCGTCGCGCCCACCTTCGGCAGGTCGACAAAGACGATATCGCCGAGCGAGTTCTGCGCGTAATCCGTGATCCCGACCTTGCCCTCAGTCCCAGAGAGCTCGATCCATTCATGTTCCTTGGTGTACTTGTAGCCAGCAGAATATTCAGGCATCCGTCGTTCCTCTCACTCATTTATTGTACGGAAGAGAACTGCAGAGGACGGCAGACAACACCAGACAACTGCAGATGGCTTGCATCTTGCGATATCTGTGGGCGATTCTCTGCAGTGATCTGCCGTTGTCTGCCTTCGTCTGCTTCTCTGCTCTTCGCTTTACTTCTTCTGCCGCTTGTAGAACGGCGTCTGCACCACGACTGCCTTCACTGGTTGGTTGCGAATCTCAATCGCCACCTCAGTCCCCAGCGCGGTGAACTCCATCGGCAGATGCGCGAGCGCGATGTTCTTCTTCAGGAAAGGAGACGGCGAGCCGGAGGCGACTGTTCCCAGCCCCTTGCCATCGAGCGAGAGCACCGGATAGCCATCGCGTGCAATGCCGCGCTCGACCATCTCCAGTCCCACCAGCTTCCGCTTCGGGCCGCCAGCAGCGCGTATGGCCTCCAGCGCCTCGCGGCCGATGAAGTCACCCTTGTCGAACTTCGCGTAGCGGTCCAGGCCTGCTTCGAAGACGTTGATCTCGTCTGATATCTCATGGCCATAGAGCGCCATGGCCGACTCCAGCCGCAGCGTGTTGCGCGCGCCCAGGCCGCAGGGCAGGATGCCGAACTCTTTGCCTGCCTCCATCACCTCGCTCCACACCCGCTCGCTGGTGGCCACGTCAGACGGCACGTAGACCTCAAACCCATCCTCACCCGTATAGCCGGTGCGCGCGATCAGTGTGTTGTACAGCCCGCAGACCTTGCCGAAGGTGAACCAATAGTTTTTGATCCCGTCGAGGTTGGCGTCGGTCAGCTTGCGCATCACGTCCACGGCCTTCGGCCCCTGGATGGCCAGCTGCGTATACATGTCTGAGTAGTCCGACACATGAACAGACGGCATGCGGCCTACGTTCTGCCGCACCCAGCTCACATCCTTCTCGCGCGTGCCGGCGTTGATCACCAACAGGTAGTCATTGTCAGAGAGCTTGTGGACGATCACGTCATCCACAAACGTCCCATTGGGGTAGAGCATGGCCGAGTAGTGCGCCTGCCCCTCCTTCAACTTCGACGCGTCGTTCATGGAGATGTGCTGCACCGCCGCGAGCGAGCCGGGACCGCGCAACTGGATGTCGCCCATATGGCTGACGTCAAAGACGCCCACGCCGGTGCGCACGGCCAAGTGCTCAGCCATCAGGCCGGAGTATTCGACCGGCATGTCCCACCCCCCGAAGTCGACCATCTTGGCGCCGAGGCGGCGGTGCGTTACGTTCAAAGCAGTCTTGCGAAGAGCAGCGGGAGCAGCAGTGGTGGACACGAGTGCAGGATCCTTCCGGGCAGGGATCGCGAACCCTTAAGGGTAGCACCCGGGCGAGGGCAGTCGTGCCGCTGGTCGGGTTTCCTTTGGCCGGAATATAGGCCCGATCGCCTGTGGAGCGCATGGGCCGCCACAGGCCCGAGGGAAGGTGACAATCCGCCAGGCGAGCCTGCGATGGGAGCCGTTGCCACGGAGGGAGCTGGCCTGGCTTTTCGCGGAGCAAACCCGACTGCGCTTCGCTAGGATGGGGAGCGAAGGAAGGGAGCAGCACATGCAGAAGATCAGCCCATTTCTATGGTTCGACGGTCAGGCGGAGGAGGCCGCGGACTTCTACTGCTCCGTCTTCAAGGACGCCCGGAAGGGGCGCGTCACCCGCTACGGCGCCTCGCATCCGCAGATGGCAGGCAAGGCGATGACCGTCGCCTTCGAGCTATTCGGTCAGCACTACATCGCGCTGAATGGCGGCCCCATGTACCAGTTCACCCAAGCCATCTCCTTCATGGTGCACTGCGAGTCGCAAGCCGAGGTGGACGAGTACTGGGACACGCTGACCGCCGATGGCGGCAAGCCCGGCCGGTGCGGGTGGCTGATCGACAAGTTCGGCTTGTCATGGCAGATCATCCCCAACGAAATGGGGGAGCTGCTCGCCGACAAGGATCCAGCCAAGGCGCAGCGGGCGATGCTGGGGATGGGGAAGATTGATCTGGAAGCGATGAGGCAGGCGCGGGATGGGAAAGGTGTAATATAACTTTCATGCTATACTACTTCTATGCCATATGAGATTGGGGTCTCCGATGACTTCAAGATCTGGTATGAGAACTCCCTCTCCGAGGCGGAACAGCTCAGCATTGAGCGGGTAGTCGAGATGCTGGCTGAGGCAGGACCGATGTTGGGCTTTCCGTATAGCTCCGGAATCAGTGGTTCCCAGTTCTCCCACATGCGGGAGTTGCGGATACAGCATGAGGGCCGGCCGTACCGGGTCCTCTACGCATTCGATCCGCTGCGCATGGCGCTCCTGCTGATCGGCGGCGACAAGACGGGAGATGGCCGCTGGTATGAGAAGGCGATCCCGCGAGCCGACGCACTCTACGCCGAGCACTTGAAGGATCTGGAACGGAAGTGATCGCCGCTGGACAGCAAAGCACATGAGGACGGACTGATGGCACACACATGGAAGTCGCTGAAGCACAAGGCATCGCCAGAGAAGCGCGCAGCAGTGAAGAAGGAAGCATTGGCGGAGTTGGAGCGCATCGGCTTCAACAAACTGCGGCTAGCCCGGCAGCAGACGCAGGTTGCATTGGCAGAGAAGCTGGGAATACCGCAGGGCTCCGTCTCCCGCATGGAGCGGCAGAATGACATGCTGCTGAGCACGCTGGGCGAGTATGTGCAAGCGCTGGGAGGGCGGTTGGAAATGCGGGTGGTATTTCCCGAGGCTAGCTTTGAGCTGGAGCCGTTATCGGGTGAACGGCCTGCTTAGACGCCTCAGCTCAGAGCCTAAATTCGATTTCAAACCGCCCTAGCTTCGCTAGGACGGGGCACCCGGCGACTCAACTTCGCCGCGGATTGTTTAGCCGAATCATGGAAGCGGTTCCTTAAAAGGAAGCGTGTACACACCTTCTCTCCGCTTCGTTAAAAGATCCCCAAAAGATGTTTCAGAAAAGGTCCAGATGGTCAAGAAGTCTCGAATAGCAGACCTTATCATCGGCGCTGATCTCTCGTCTCTTGCAAAATGGCGGCGATGTACGGCGACATTCTCAACCATTAGCTCGTGAGTGCAATTGAGCACGTTATAAATCGGCGTTTGACTCTTCAAGGAATCGATCAATCCATAGAAAGTTGGGTGCATGCTCTTGGATGGAAAGACGTAAGCGTGAGCGTGCATATGCTCAAGCTCGACTGACCTTGCGAGCTCTTTCACCGACTTTGGGGTCCAGTTAATTTGCTTTCTAAGGCCACAGGCCGGGCAGGGGTCGCCCCTATACTCCCTCCGAGCGGTTTCTGCGGCGATTTTTAGGTTAGGAATGCTTAACTTTATGCTCAGTTTCGTCTCGCATTCCGCGATCACTTGTTGCCAGTCGATGCTTTGGTATCCGATAAACTTTGGCACTTCGGAAGGGTTCCGTGCCAAATACTTCATGGTTACCGTGCGTTCGTAAATGGAACGGAGAAGCTTCGCTCCACCAGAACGAGACTTAGCGTGGAATAGGGTTAAGACATCGTTGAGATCGCCTATGGATGCACTAATGAATAGACGAATGAGAAATCCGAGATCGTCAACTTCGTCAATCGGGGTGCGTGCTACAAGGTGATCGGTCAATCTCAGCCACTTCCACATGATTGTCGGGAAGTCCGGCCTTGACTCTAGAAAGTCGTCCCAGTCTCTTGGTGCGCTTGTTCGGCCATCTTCAGTAGTTTCCATTCAAGCAGTCCAGTGGACATAAAGTCTCATGCCTAAATCACAACAGTTTCCAGGTATTCCCCAAACACACCCCGGAGCGCGCCAGCAATCTCCCCCACCGTGCAGCTACTTTCCACCGCTTCCAGAATCGCAGGCATCAGGTTGCCGCCGGACTTCGCTTGTTCTGTCACTGCGGCGATGCCTTGTTGCCAGCGAGACTGGCTGCGGCTGGCTCGCAATGCGCGCAGACGTTCTACCTGGCGGCGTTCCAGGTCAGGGTCGTGGCGTTGCGTGGGGACGCCGGGTTCGTTCTCTCTTGTGAACTTGTTCACGCCCACCACGACGGCCTCTCCACTCTCTACCTTGCGCTGGTAGTCGTAGGCGGCGTTCTGGATCTCCTGCTGCACCCAGCCGCGCTCGATGGCGCGCAGCATCCCGCCGAGACTCTCGATCTTGTCGAAGTAATGCTGCACCTCCTGCTCGATGCGGGTGGTCGAAGCCTCGACGAAGTAGCTGCCGGCAAAGGGATCGACGGTCTGCGCGACACCCGACTCCTGGGCCAGGATCTGCTGGGTGCGCAGGCCGATGCGCGCGGCCTCCTCTGTCGGCAGGGCCAGCGCCTCATCGTAGCCGTTGGTGTGCAGCGACTGCGTGCCGCCCAGCACTGCTGCCATGGCCTGCAGGGCAGTGCGGACGATGTTGTTCTCCGGCTGTTGCGCGGTCAGGGTCGAGCCCGCAGTCTGGGTGTGAAAGCGCAGCATCCATGATCGCGGACTCTTCGCCGCGAAGCGCTCGCGCATCACGCGCGCCCACATGCGGCGCGCCGCGCGGAACTTCGCTACCTCTTCCAGAAAATCATTATGCGCGTTGAAGAAGAAGGAGAGGCGCGGCGCAAAGCTATCGACGTCCAGCCCGGCACTGATCGCCGCCTCAACATAGGTGATGCCATTGGCCAGGGTGAAGGCGACCTCCTGCGCGGCGGTCGAACCAGCCTCGCGCATGTGGTAGCCGGAGATGGAGATGGTGTTCCACTCCGGCACCTCCTGCTGCCCCCACGCGAACATGTCGGTGATGATGCGCATGGCGTGCGGCACCGGATAGATGTAGGTGCCGCGCGCGATGTACTCCTTCAGGATGTCGTTCTGCACCGTGCCGGAGAGCTTGCGGGTATCTGCCCCGGAGCGGCGAGCCGCGGCCACGTAGAGCGCCAGCAGGATGCTGGCGGTGGCGTTGATGGTCATCGAGGTCGAGATCGCGTCGAGCGGGATGCCGGCGAACAGGCGCTCCATGTCTTCAATCGAATCGATGGCCACGCCCACCTTGCCTACCTCGCCCAGCGCCATGGGATCGTCCGAGTCGTAGCCAATCTGCGTCGGCAGATCGAACGCGACCGAGAGCCCAGCGGTGCCGTTGGCCAGCAGGAATTTGTAACGGCGGTTCGACTCTTCCGCATCGCCCATGCCGGCGTACTGGCGCATGGTCCACAGTCGGCCGCGATACATGGTGGGCTGGATGCCGCGAGTGAAGGGGTATTGCCCGGGCAAGCCCAGGTCGCTCTCTGGGATGTAGCCAGTGGCGGCGAGGTCTTCTGCTGCCCATACGGCGCGGTCTGCTGTGGTAAGTTTGCGATCATTCATGAGGGATTGGGCTTGCCGGTCCGGCCGGCTTTCACAAAGGAAGTTACAGAAAAGTAGAGGAAGACCAGGCCAACGATGCAGTAGGTAAGGAAGTGTGCGTGGTCGGGACCGTGCGCAGCGGCGGCGTGGGTTCTCCAGGCATTCTGCGCGAAGAATAGCGCAAACAGGGCGAAGAGCAGCCCGATCACCTCCAGCAGCAAGCTTCTGCTGACCCGGACAAAGGGGCCGAAGAAAGCCTGGCCGAAGCGACGTGTGCCAACGCCGACGCGGCGTGCCGGCTCAACCAGGTTTCGGGTAGGTCGCGGCGGCGTGACCGGCCGTGGTGCTGGCGCTGCAGCGGATTGCGCCTTCGCCGGTGAAGGCTGCCCGGCACGCTCCTTCACCATGCGCGACGCGACGCGCACCCCGATGCCGAGGCGGCGTCCAAAGCGGTTCGGCTCCATGCCAGCAGTCTAAAGCAGCCAGCCAGCAGGTGGCGCGGAGGATCAAGCGAGACAGCGCACACACATATTTGTGCTTCTTCCGCGCGGCTGCTAGCATCTGTTTCAGCATGATGGCCCACGCTACCCAAAGCTGCCTCTGTTGTTGCCTGTCGATGATCTCGACGGGTGACTGTTGTTGTCTCTGATCTCTCCTTCCTAAAAGAGCAGCCAACACACCCGAAGCTGACCAGCCGGGTGTAAGTCCATTTCCATCTCCCGGCAATACTCAGCATTCACCTTGCACTCTCTGAGGTATGCATGCCGGTCCTGGTAGAACGACCCGTCTCCGCGTCATCTGACACCCCTGCCGCTGCAAGTGGCCTCACACCGCCGCGGCTTAGCCACTTGCGCCTGCTCGAGGCAGAGAGCATCCACATCTTTCGCGAGGTAGCGGCAGAGTTTGCCCGGCCGGTGATGCTGTACTCCATCGGCAAGGACTCCTCGGTGATGCTGCGGCTGGCGCAGAAGGCCTTCTACCCGGCGCCCATTCCGTTCCCATTGCTGCATGTCGATACCGGCTTCAAGTTCGCGGAAATGCTGACCTTTCGCGATGCGATGGCGAAGTCCATCGGCGCCGAGTTGCTGGTGTGGCGCAACGAGCCGGCGATCGCTGCGGGTACGAATCCCATCGCACTCGACACCAAACGCTGTTGTGGATTGCTGAAGACGCAGGCGCTGCTCGATGCCCTGCGTCACTACAACGTCGACGCAGCCTTCGGCGGCGCGCGCCGCGACGAGGAGAAATCGCGCGCCAAGGAGCGCATCTACTCCTTCCGCGATGCGGCCGGGCAGTGGGACCCCAAGAACCAGCGGCCGGAGTTGTGGAACGTCTTCAACCCGCGGGTGCATCCGGGCGAGAGCATCCGCGTCTTCCCGCTGTCGAACTGGACGGAGATGGATGTGTGGCAGTACATCCACGAGGAGCAGATTCCGGTAGTGGATCTCTACTTCGCTAAAGAGCGGCCAATGTATGTGCGCCGAAATGCAATGAGCGAGGAGACGCTGCTGCCGGTGGAACAGGCATTCGTAGCCCGGCCGGGAGAGCAGCCGCAGCTGATGAGGTCGCGGCTGCGCTCGCTGGGCTGCAGCCCGTGCACCGGCGCCATCCGCTCCGATGCAGAGACCATCCCGCAGATCATTGCAGAGCTGCTGTCCTTCCGCGTCTCCGAGCGAGCGAATCGCGTGATCGATCATGACCAGGATGGCTCCATGGAGATCAAGAAGCGCGAGGGCTACTTCTGAAGCAATTCTCCTGATGCTACAAACCACGAAGAGTATCTCGGCGTGGCCTTTCTTTGAGGAAAGGCAACAGGAGCAACCGCTGGACGGGCTAAACCTACAGGAGAATTTGCTTTCATGGGGACGATTCTTGAGCCACCCGCATTCTCGATCGACTCGTTTCTGGCGCAGGAGCGCGAGAAGGACATCCTCCGCTTCTCCACGGCGGGCAGTGTGGACGATGGCAAATCGACATTGATAGGCCGGCTGCTCTACGACACGCAGAGCGTCTACGACGACCAGGTGCGCTCGATTGAAGGCAAGGGCACCACCGCGCCGGGACAGATTGACTTCGCATTGCTGACCGACGGGCTGCGCGCAGAGCGTGAGCAGGGCATCACCATCGACGTTGCGTACCGCTACTTCTCCACCGCGCGCCGCAAGTTCATCATCGCCGACACGCCGGGCCACGAGCAGTACACGCGCAACATGGCTACCGGCGCCTCGACAGCAGACGCCGCCGTAGTGCTGATCGATGCGCGTAAGGGCGTGCTGGTACAGTCGCGTCGCCATGCCTTCATCGCTTCGCTGCTGGGCGTGCGGCACATTGTGGTGGCCGTCAACAAGATGGACCTGGTGGGCTACGACGAGCCAACGTTCCACGCTATTGAGCGCGAGTTCACCGCAGTATTGGCGCAGATTGCCGCGCATACTGGCGGCCGGACGGATGCCTACTTCATTCCGGTAAGTGCGCTGGCCGGAGACAACGTGGTGCATCGCTCGAAGGCCATGCCGTGGTACAGGGCCCACGATGGCGGCCCCTCCCTGCTGGAGTTGCTGGAGACGCTCCCCGCTCGCACTGAAATCGACACCGCCACGTACAGCGCTGCTTTCCGTTTCCCCGTCCAGCGTGTTCTCCGGCCAGACCACAGCTTCCGCGGCTTTGCCGGACAGATTGCCTCAGGAACCATCCGCCCCGGAGATCGGATTACGGCGCTGCCCTCCGGCCGCAGCGCAACTGTCACTCGCATTGTGACGTATGATGGCGATCTTGAGGTGGCGTACGCGCCGCTCTCCGTCACGCTGGTCCTGGATCGTGAACTGGACATCAGCCGCGGCGACCTTCTGGTCTCCGCAGACGACCCGGTGACCATCGCCACTGGCTGCCGGGCAGCGCTGGTGTGGATGGACGAGCGGCCGTTGCTGCGCGGCCAACGCTACCTGATGAAGCACACCAGCCAGACCGTGCCGGTGCTTATCCCGGAGCTCGAGCACCGCACCGATGTAGCCACGCTGGTGGATGAACCCAAAGACACCTTGCAGATGAACGGCATCGGCGTGGCGCGGCTGGAGTTGCTCCGGCCGATGGCGCTCGAGCGCTATTTAGAGAATCGCTCCACTGGCGCCTTCATCCTGATCGACCCGGAGACCAATCGGACAGTCGCTGCCGGCATGGTGACGGAGGCGCTGGCTCGCGGCGCCACTGCATTGCATAGCCCTGCCCTGACCGGACGTGTGACGGCCAAGGAGCGCAGCGCACGCTGGGGACATCGCGGCGGCGTGCTGGAGTTGCGTGGGCCCTCCTCCGCCATCGATCGCATCGAGCGCTCGCTCTTCGTGAGCGGCGCAATTACCGCCCGTACCACCACCGCGGAGCAGGCGGCAGAGCTGGCCCAGGGCGGGCTGCTCGCGCTTCTGGTTATTGAGACAGACCAGGAGTGGCTTTTTGCCAGGGCCGAAGGAAAACAAGTGGAAGTGAGCGTGGAGGATGCAGACCGGATCGAGATCTCCGTCGGCGAACTCCTGAAGCAGGTCGGCTTAACCATTTTCAGGGGAGAGGCGGGACCCGCATGATCGCAGAGCAAACGCCAACGGAGTTGCAGACCAAGCTGGCAGAGGTACGGGCGGCGCTTGGGCGGGAGCTATCCAGCAACGGCGAGGTCTGCCTGACCAACAGCTTTCAGGCAGAGGACATGTTGCTGACCAAACTCGCTCTCGAGCACGATCCTCATATACCCATTCTCTTCCTCGACACCGGCTATCACTTTGCCGAGACCTACGCCTATCGCGATCGCATGGCAGCGGAGTGGCAGCTGAACCTGATCAATCTGCTGCCGCAGCAGACCGTTGTGGAGCAGGAGCGCGAGCATGGCCTGCTCTATCGCTCGGCGCCCGATCAGTGTTGCAAGCTGCGCAAGGTCGAGCCGCTGTTCCGTGCCGTCGCTGGCTACAAGGTGTGGTTGACCGGGATGCGGCGGGAGCAGGCAAAGAGCCGCGCGGCGCTCGAAGAGGCTGCGATGTTCACGCTGCCGGGCGGCCAGCAAATCCTGAAGCTGGCGCCCCTGGCAGCATGGTCGACACGCGATGTATGGCAGGCGACCGAAGAACTCGGCATCCCGCTGCTACCGCTTTATGCGCGTGGCTACTCGTCGATCGGCTGCGAGCCTTGCACCACGCTTCCGCTCGATCCCAACGATCCACGCTCGGGCCGCTGGGCAGGACAGAAGGTAGAGTGCGGTATTCACATCGAAGCAGCGCCAGCGAAGTAGGCGGTCACCGCCGTTACCGAGGCCCCTGATGGAGTACGCCGTAGGCTTTCTCATCGCACTGTTCATCGCGCTCACCGGGGTGGGCGCCGGCACCATTACTGTCCCGCTACTGGTGTTGTTTCTTGGCGTGCCAGCAGCGGCAGCCGTAGGCGTCGGGCTGATGTTCTCAGCCGCCATCAAGCTGGTGCTGGTGCCGGCGCAGATTGCCCGCCGCCAGGTAGCCTGGCCCACGCTGGGACGCATGCTGCTGGGCGGAGCGCCGGGCGTCCTGATCGGCTCGCTCGGACTGAAGCACCTGGTCACCGCTGGCTCCATCACTGCGCTGAATGCGTTGCTGGGTGTCATCCTTGTCGGCACGGCAAGCTGGCAGCTCGCATATCCACTGTGGGCACGCAATCGAGAGGCGGCGACGACGGATCGCAGCCATCTGCTGCCCTGGCTCATGTTGCCAGTGGGGGCCGAGGTGGGGTTCTCCTCCGCCGGTGCCGGCGCCCTGGGCAGCGCTGCCCTGCTAGGGCTGACGCCCCTCTCGCCCGGGCAGGTGGTCGGCACGGACATCGCATTCGGCTTCCTGGTGTCACTGATCGGCAGCGGCGCGCACTGGTCGATGCATAATGCGAACTCTGGGCTGCTGATCCATCTGATCGCGGGAGGCGTCTGCGGAGCGCTCACCGGAACCCTGCTGAGCCAGTCCATTCCGCGGCGGCCGCTGCGCTACGCGCTGTGGATATGGCTGCTGGTGCTGGGCGCGCAGTTCCTGGTGAAGAGCTACAACGCATGGGGCCAGCCGCAGCCGAAGAACAGCGTCTACAGTGCCCGCGCCAGCGCCCCTGACCGTTAGCCTTGACGCAGTGCGTATTCTTCATGCCCGTCGCCAACATTGGTTGCGCTCGCAGGGGGTGCGAATTGCCCCTGCCGCCCATCAGACGTAAGGTAGACAGATGCCCGGGCTAAAACCGGGAGGTGGAGGCGAGGAGGCCGCGATGAATGCGAACGTGCGCAAGCTGATCGAGCAATTGGGAGAAGCCATCCATGAATCCGTCTCCGAATCTGAACAGATTGCCGGCGTGGTGCAAAACATCCGCAGCCAGGGCTTTGATGTGCTGTTGATGCTGGAAGCGACCATCGGCCTGAACGAAGTCGAGCAGCAACCCGCCAGCGATCCCGCAGCCACTCCGCCGCTGCTGATCGAAGGCGAGCCCTTCACGCCCCAGGATGTCAATTTCCTTCAGTCCCTCCGTATCTCGGTCGAAGGAGATACCGAGCACGGTCCTTCCGACATACGAGGACATTAAAACCTCTACGTCTCGATGATAGGGGGCTGTCCAGCAATGCGCCTGAGCCTGTAAGCTTGCTCGCGCGGCGGAAGAAGGGTAGCTATGCCGGGAGACGCTTCGCCACATCCCAGCATCAAGAATGAGTGCCCCAGGGTTCCTGCCTGCATTTGCTGACCGCTTCCCATCCGCTTTGAGGAGATCTGCCGGATCATGAAAGATACTTTAGGCGTACTACTCGCCGGCGGAGCTGGTGAGCGACTCTTCCCCCTTACCCGCGACCGCGCCAAGCCCGCCGTGCCATTTGCCGGCACCTATCGCATCATCGACATCACGCTCTCCAACTGCATCAATTCAGATCTGCGCCGGGTCTTCATCCTGACGCAGTACAAGGCGCTCTCGCTGAATCGCCATATCCGCGAAGGCTGGAGCGGCAGCGTGGCGCAGGAGCTGGGCGAGTTCATTGAGATCATGCCGCCCATGCAGCGCGTCAGCGCCAACTGGTACATGGGCACCGCCGACGCGGTGTATCAGAACATCTACTCCATCGGCGCCGAGCAGCCCAAGCACGTCATCATCCTCTCCGGCGACCACATCTACAAGATGAACTACCAGCTGATGCTGGAGCACCACAGCCGCGTGGGGGCGGACGTCACCCTGGCCACGCTTCCGATTCGTCCGGACGAGGTGTCGCGCTTCGGTGTGGTGGATGTAAGCAAGTCGGGAGAGGTGATCGGCTTCCTGGAGAAGCCGAAAGAGACCACGCTGCGCTCCCCGTGGAACCCGGACATGGTCGATGCGTCCATGGGCATCTACATCTTCAATACCGAGGTGCTGCTGCCAGCCCTGATCCGGGATGCGGACGATCCCAGCTCGAAGCATGACTTCGGCCACAATATCCTGCCGGACCTGCTGGGCAAGTACAAGATGACGGCCTACAACTTCGTGGATGAAAACCGCAAGGAGCTCTATTGGCGCGACGTAGGCACCCTCGACGCCTATTACGACGCGAACATGGATGTAATCTCCGTCTCGCCTATCTTCAATCTGTATGACCGCAACTGGCCGCTGCGCACCCGGCAGCGGCAGTATCCGCCGGCCAAGTTCGTCTTCGGGGAGCCGGGCCGCACTGGTATGGCAGTGAACTCCATCGTCTCGCAGGGCTGTGTCGTCTCTGGCGCCGTAGTGCGCAACAGCCTGCTGTCGCAGGACGTGCGCGTGAACTCCTACGCGGAGATCGACTCCAGCATCATCTTTACCCATGTGAACATCGGCCGGCACTGCCGCATCAAGCGCGCCATCATCGATCGCGACGTGCATCTGCCGGAGGGCACAGTCATCGGCTACGACCAGAATGAGGACAAGCGCCACTATCACGTGACGCCCTCCGGCCTGACCGTGGTGACGCGCGACCTGTCGCTCTATGAGAGCCCGGTAGGGCCGGATTTCATGACGCAATCGGCGGAGAGGAACTAGCCGGGGATTTTCGTGTAGCCCGTCATCCCGACCATTCATGTAATTCGTCATCCCCGACCGCAGCGAAGCGGAGTGGAGGGATCTGCTTTTCGGCTGAGCAAGTGAAGTACAGCAGATCCCTCCGCTGCACCGCTTCGGTCGGGATGACGAGACTCGTCGATTAGCTCCGGGGAGCACTCCAGGTCCTTCGCTACGTCCAGGATGACCGCGCTTCGTGACTAGACCACCAAAGCCGGGTGCCCCATCCTGAGCGCAGCGAAGGGTGGGATATCGCCGAATGTCGTTGCATCCTTCCCGCACTCCCTCCTCCCTGACATATCGGTCCATCGGTCCAATGGAACCAAGGCAGCATTTCCTGCGTACTAGGGCACATGAGCGTGGCAGCGACATGGCCGGGGATGGTGGGGGTGGGGGCTTCCGCCTCTCGCACAAACGGGCTTTGGTTGCGATCTTTGGCTCAGAATCCGCATGCTATCCCGTATCCTGCCAACGGCAGGCCGATGGAAACTGGAGACAAGGCAGGCGACAAGGCGGGGTGGCGCCGGGAGAACACCGCGGCGCGCGCTGCGGCCGCGCCGTCTGTGCCCGCGCTGGACGTCGACTGGGTCGCATTGGTCGATCGCTGCCTGCGCGGCGATGGCGGTGCCTGGGCAGAGCTGGTGCGCAGCCATCATCGCCGCGTCTATGGCATGTGCTACCGCTTCACCGGCTCCGCCCATGACGCCGAGGATCTGACGCAGGAGGTCTTCCTCAAGCTCTATGGCAACCTGCGCAGCTTCAACGGCGGCAAGGGGAGCTTCACTACCTGGATCGCCACGCTGACTCGCAACCTGCTGGTGGACCACTTCCGTCGCAGCCGCATGGAACGGTCTACCGACTCGCTCGATGCGGGCTGGGACGACAGCGAAGAGCCACGCGCGGGCATAGAACTGCTGCAGGATGCGCGCCGCTCTCCGCATGACCACACGGTGGCGCACGAACTGGAGCGCATGGTGCAGGCAGCGCTGGCCAAGGTATCGCCGGAGCTGCGCGAAGCAGTGATTCTGCGCGACCTGGAAGACATGGACTACAAAGAGATTGCCCTGGTGTTGCGCGTGCCAGAGGGAACCGTAAAAAGCCGCATCAGCCGCGGGCGAGCAGAGCTTGCCCGGCTGTTGGGACGCAACAAGAAGCAGGTGATGTAACGTGGACATCAATCAGAATCCGGAGAAAGGGCACGCCACCCTGAGCTGCGAAGCCTGGGAGGCGATGCTGACAGATGCGCTGGATAGCACCCTGTCGGCCGCCGACGCAGCCGCTTTCACCGCGCACAGCGACGGATGCCTGGCCTGCGGCGAACTGCTGGAGGAGGCAAAGCGCGGCAGTGAATGGCTGCAGTTTCTGCGCGAAACGCCGCCCACGCCCAACGGACTGGTAGAGCGCATCCTGGCCGGCACTAGCGGCCTGCCCGAAGCCGGTCCCCTGCTGCCCGCCGGCGCAGCCGCCGCTATCCCGCATCAACCCTGGCTGGGCGTGCCCCTGCAACTGCTGCAGCGGCACATGGCCGAGTCACGCATCCTGATGACGCTGGCCATGGCCTTCTTTTCCATCGCACTGACCCTGAACCTGACCGGCGTGCGGCTGAACCAGCTGAAACTAAGCGACCTGAAACCCTCCGCGCTGGCCTCGACCGTGAGCCATGAGTACTTTGCAACATCGAAGAACGTGCAGCGCTATTACTCCAACCTGCGCTTTGTTTATGAGGTGGAGTCCCGGCTGAATGAGATTCGCCAGACCACGGACCGGCCGGCATCCACGCCCTCGCCAGCAGGCTCGGCCCAACCTGAGCCAGCGCAACCACAACCAGCACAATCGCAACCAGCACAATCACAACCGGGTCAGACGCCGGAACATTTGCAGCCCGGCCAGAAGCAACAGCCCTCGCAGCCGATCACTCGTCCCGGCGGCAAAGGTGGCGGCTCAGCGCGCAAGGACAGCGCCTCTCCTCGACCAGTGCCGGGTAGGCGCAGCGAACCGCCCCTCTCCGTGCTGGCCCATTTTCTCCTTTACCCGCGCAGGCCGCGGATTTTTAGTTTGCAACCAACCTCACAGCCACACGCTCCCCAGCAGCACGCGGCACTACGTTCATGGCTTTTGCAACTCCTGTACCCAGGCAACACCCGTCAGCAGTCAGAAAGGAGCCTGGTATGAACTGCCACTATCACCCCGAGGTGCCGGCGACGGCCTACTGCCAATTTTGCGGCAAACCTCTTTGCAAGGACTGCGTCCGCAATGTGGCTGGCGCGGTGTATTGCGAGTCCTGCCTGGCGGAACGTCTACGCTCTACTGGCAACGCGCCCGGCCTGGGAATCTCCACCGGGACGCCGCATCCGCTGCTGGCTGCCGTACTGGGCTTTATCCCCGGCGTCGGCGCCATGTACAACGGCCAGTATCCGAAGGCCATCGCGCATGTGCTCATCTTCTCCGTACTGGTCAGCATGTCGCATGCTGCCGATGTGCTGGGCCTGCTGGTCGCTGCGTGGGTCTTCTATCAGGTATTCGACGCTTATCAGACGGCACTCGCGCGGCGTGATGGACTGCCGCTGCCCAATCCCTTCGGGTTGAACGATATTGCACAGCGGCTGGGCATCTTGCCGGTTCAGGGGACGCAACCAGGGGGACAACCCGGCTCACAACCCGGGGTGCCCACCGCCGGACCGGCTGTGCCGCCGTCGTATGCAACCCCGGGCTGGAACCCTGCCACACCCCCACCGGCTGCCGGCTTCGTGCCCGCGACTGGTGAACCCTATGGACAGCCACCCGCCGGGCAGCCGGCCTACGGCCAGAGCTATGCGCAGACGCCAGGCTATCCGCAAACGCAAGGATACCCGCCACCTCCGGGCTATGCGCCAGTGCCGCCCATGCAGCCCATGGATCCCATGGCTCCGTTTCTGGGCCGGCGCGATCTGCCGGTAGGGGCAATCCTGCTCATCGGGCTGGGCGTGCTCTTTCTGTTCGTTTCGCTCGGGCTGGTGCATGAGCGCTGGCTCTCCCATGGATGGCCGCTCCTGATCATCGCGCTCGGGGTATGGATCATGGTGCGTCGCACCCGGTACAGCGTTCCACCCGCGGGCACGGGCCCGACCGGAGGTGCGCAATGAACCGTTGGCTGCTGATCCGCCGCCTGCGCGGCCCCGCCTTCCTGCTGCTGTTCGGCATCACCGCACTACTGCATGTCTGGAACATCCTCAGCTTCAGCCAGAGCTGGCCGCTGTATCTCGTCCTGGCCGGAGTGCTTTCCCTGGCAGAGCGCGCTGCCTTCCAGCAGCCCGATCCATCGCAGATGCCGCCTTCCACCTATCCGGGCAACTCTCCGGGGAGCTACCCGCCACAGCCCCCCGCATCCTGGGCGGCAGCTCCCAGCCCGGCCGGCACCGCAATGGTGCCCAGCGCTGCCAGCGAAATTGAGCGGAGCGACACAGCTCGTAACGACATAGCTCGCAGCGATGTTGAGCGTACAGAAGGAGGCCGCTAATGGCTGCCGCCCCTCCGCCCTATACCGGTCCTGCAGGAGGCCCCGGGAACTTTGATCCGCGACGTCAGTGGAAGTACCAGCGCCGAGCCCAGAAGGATCAGTGGCGCGCGCAGCGTGCCTACTACCGCCAGATGCGCCGCCCCTCCCTGGTGCGACCCATCCTGCTGGTCGGGGTTGGCGTTGTCGCCCTCTTGATTCAGACCGGCACGCTCAGCGGCTACACCTTCTGGGACTGGTACGTCCGCTGGTGGCCGCTGGTACTGATTGGCGTTGGCGTATTGCTGTTGGGTGAGTGGTATCTGCAGCGCGACCAGCCGTATGCCGGCCGCTTCGGCTTTGGCGGGCTGCTGGCGCTGCTGATTCTTCTGCCGCTGCTGGGCCTGCTCGGCCGGCACGCAGCAAACAGCCCATTCGGCTGGCACTTCTCTCCGGATAACGACTGGAGCATGCACCTGTTTGGCGACGAGCATGATGCCGACCGGCAATTCGATGAGCCCTTTGGCGCCAAGGGACGGCTCACCATCGACAACCCGCGCGGTGACGTTTCGATCGCCATGTCCACCGACGACCGCATCCACGTCAGCGCGCACGAAGTCGTCTACAGCCGCGACGACAAGGACGCCAACAAACTATTCGCGAAACTGCAGCCGGGACTGCGCGTGAACGGAAGCGACGCCACCCTGACCACCACCAGCCTGGATCGCGGCAGCGTCGACCTCACCGTACAGGTGCCGGAGTCGACCAGTCTCTCGGTCACGGCAGGGCGCGGCAGTGTGGCGGTGAACGGCGTCAGCGGCTCCGTAGCCGTCGATGCCAGCCGCGGCGATGTGACCTTGAATAAACTCGGCGGCACATGCACGGCGAAGCTCTCCGGCGGCAACTTCGCCGCGCACGCACTGGCCAACACCCTGCACCTGAGCGGACGGACGGAAGACGCGGATATCTCCGACGTCAATGGCAAGGTAACGCTCGATGGCACCTTTCTGGGCGATGTAAGCCTGGCCAAGATAGCCGCCCCGCTCAGCCTGCATTCCACGCGAACCAGTCTGGACATCGACCGGCTGGATGGCGATCTGTCACTCGATCACAGCGACCTCAACGTGAATCACGCGACCGGCACTGTTCGTATTGCGACCAAGGATAAGAATGTCACTTTCAGCAATGTGAGCGGCCCGCTGCACGTGGAAACGTCGAACGGCGATATCAGCGTGGAATTGACCGGCGGCAATGGGCTGAACGGACCCATCGAACTGCGCAATCGCAACGGAGCCATCCACCTGGGACTGCCCGGCGACCGCCTCTTCCGTGTCGAAGCGAGCACACGCGACGGCGATGTGGTGAGCGACCTCACCTATACCGGCAAGGTCGAGCGCAGTGAGAAGAGCCTGACCGGCGATACCGGCGCCGGGAGCGGAGCGGCCATTCCCGTCACACTGGTGACTGATCACGGCGACGTGGCGATCAAGCGTGGTGGAGCACAGAGCCTGCCACGGACGGACGAGCCGCCTCAACCTCCGGCCGCACCGCATGCCCCCCATGCGCCGCGGCTGCATATACCGAAGGACGCCCCCGCGCCCGAGACCAGCGAGCAGTAAATCAGAGGAGCATTCTTGTCATCCCGACCGGAGCGAAGCACAGTGGAGGGATCCGCTTTCCCTCGCTGATGGAGCAGGGAAGACAGCAGATCCTCGGAAGGCGCGCGACAGGCCGGCCTAGCCAGAAATCCTGTCATCCTGAGCACAGCGAAGGACCTGCATTCCTCACGGCGACTGGGAAATGCAGATCCTTCGACTACGCTTCGCCGCGCTCAGGATGACAGAGTAAGTTGCTGTACTCGAGCCCCGCAGCGGAAGGAAGACAGCATCCCTAGCGAGCCAATGCGTGAAAGGACTCGCGAGATTTCTCTCCCTAATCCCTAATCCCTGATCACCGATCCCTGCAGATATCTCTCCACCAACTCAGCAGCTCGATCAATCACCTGCTCGAGCGTCAGGTCGGTCGAGTCGATGATGAAGGCGTCTGGCGCGGGGCGCAGCGGCGAGTCGGCACGCGTGCGGTCGCGGCGATCGCGAGCGCGGATCTCTGCTAAGACGCGTTCGGGCATCACGGCGGTCGCCGTCGGGACAGCAAAATCCCCGCTGCGCGTCTGCTCATAGCGGCGTTCGCCGCGCTTCTCTGGCGAGGCGTCCAGGAATATCTTCACCGGGGCTGCGGGAAAGACAGCAGTGCCGATGTCACGGCCCTCCATCACCACGTTTCCCTGCGCCCCCATGGCCTGTTGCAAGCCCACCAGCCAGCGGCGGATGGGCGGGTGCACGCTGACCTCTGACGCTGCCGCAGTGACCTGCGGCGTGCGCAGCTGCGCCGTCACATCGACGCCGTCCAGCATCACCCGGTTCCTGGCGTCGCCCGGCTCCAGTCGTACCTGGGTGGCATGGGTGAGCAGTTCGAGAGCAGGTGCGTCGGCGGTGGCAATGCCCTGCGTCAGAGCCTTGAGCGCAAAGGCGCGGTACATAGCGCCACTCTCCAGATTCAGCAGACCGAAGCGCTGCGCCAAGGCGCGCGCGACCGTGCTTTTGCCGGCGCCGGCTGGCCCATCGATCGCGACGATCAGTACCGGCTGACCAGCAGCGGGTGACAACGCCATCAGCCTTCATCCCCCGGGCCGGTTGCCTTTGGCTTGCGACGCGGCGGACTGAAGCCGCCCGGTTTGCCCGCGCCAGCACGTCTGGGCGCACCGGCGGACCGGGGCCGTCCGGCGGATGGGCCAGTTGCGCGCGGCCCTCCAGCACCGGGAGCTCCTGTACGAGGAGCTCCAGTGCTCGAAGCTGCCGCACGGGGACCGCCCGGACGCGGCGCGCCAAAGCGCTTGCCTGCTGCCCCCGTTTTACTGAAGCCCGGTTTACTAAGACCAGGATTGCTGAAACCACCAGGCCGCCCCGTGCCTCCAGACCTGCCTGCGCCTTTGCTGAAGCTGGGGCGCGCTCCGGGGCCTTTACCACCATCAGTGCCACCGGGTCCGGAAGGGCGCGGTGTGTAGGCACGGCGCGGCGGCCCGCTCCCCTCAGCACCCTCTGGACGGGGCCGCGGAGCGAAGCGTCGCGGTGCCGCATCGCGGCCGGCCGCAGGACGGGCGGTTCGTGGAGCGAACGGCTTCTTGAAGGGCCGGTCAGTGCCTGGGCGTTCACTCCTCGCAGCGTAAGGCTTCTTGAATGGACGATCGCCAGCGGGCCGGTCAGTCCTGGGCGCGTATGGCTTCTTGTAGGGCCGGTCGCCGGCAGGGCGCTCCCCTCTCGCGGCGTATGGCTTCTTGAACGGCCGATCCCCCTGCCCCCGCTCGGTGCGTGGCGCATACGGCTTCTTGTATGGCGGTGCGGCATCGGTATCGGCACCGGCACCTGAATCGCTGCGCGGCGGACGGCTGGCAGTATCTGGACGTGCAAAGCTTCTGGGGCCGCCCGACGGTCCTGCGCCTTCGCGCTTGGGGTATGCCCGATCGCCGCTGGGGCGAGCACTGCTGCGGAAGGGCGGACGGCCACCCGGGCCTGAAGTCTTCGGGCCACTGCGACCCGCGGTGGCTGATCGCGCCGGACCGGCGCTGAAGCTGGGGCGGCGCGTTTCCCCGGGGGCACCCGCATCCGGTGTGGGAGCGAAGGGGCGTGGCGGACGTGAGGGACCGGCGGCATCGCGGCGGAACCCTCCACCGGGCCGGCGCGGCTGGCCGCTCGAGGTGAGGCGATTGGTGCGTGGCGGACGTTCGGAACGTGGCCGGTCGCTACGCGGCGCTCCGGTACGCGGAACTCCGGCACGCGGGCGATCGCTGCGGGGAGCCCCGGCGCGTGGTCTGTCAGTGCGCGGACCTGCGGTGCGGGCGCGATCGGAACGAGGACGATCCGACCCTGGTCCGTCTGCTCCGCGGCTGGCCTCCGAGCGGCGGCGGAACTCGCCCTCCGCAGGCTTGCGAATGCCAACCTCGCGGCGCGCTGGACGGTCGCCCGCTGGCGCGCTGCGGCCCCGCGCAGCAACGCCGGTGCGAGCGCGATCGCCGAACGCTGGCCTTGCAGAGCGTGGCGCTCCTGCCCTTCGCATCGCAGCAGGTGCGGCATCTTCAGCAATCCCTGCAGCCTCGGCAAAGCTGGGCTCATTGCGCTCCAGCCCGGCATCTTCTGCAGTGATGACGACCTCCTCTACGATCTCCGGCAGTGAGCCTTCGACATAGAGCTGCGCGCTGCCGGCCAGCGAGAACTCCCCCAGCTGCCGCGTCGCAGTCAGGCCGTGCACCACATCGCGAATGCGTGCGCGCGACGACACTGGCGAGAGAAACAGCTCCACATCCTCGCCAGTGGCCGCTACCGCAGAGCGTAGATAGAACGAGATCAGCATGGCCAGCGCCGTGGTCTGCGCCTGCGTGCTGCCGACCGTGAGCTCGCGGCGATGGCGCGCTACCAGCAGCTCCCAGTGCGCACCCTTCCCCAGGTCCAGGTCACCAGCCGTTGCCGGCACTGGAACAACACGCATGGTATGCCACAGCTCGCTCAGCGCACGCAGCACCGCTGCCTCGGTGACCTCGCGTCCCAGCCGCGCGCGCAGCTCGATCGTGGTCTGCGCGCCATCGCGTTCCAGCGTCTTGTACGCCTCTGACGCCAGCGGCGACACGCGGCCCGTTCCCGCAGTGGAGGGCGCGCGCTTGGGGTTGCGATCCGGCTGCAGCGCGTAAAGAAAGGGCAACGCCTCGGGCGTGGCCAGAAAGTCTGGCTGCTCGCCGCCCACCCCCGCCGCCGCCCCGAACAGGCTGAGCGCCACCACGGCGCCCGAAGCGACCAGGCGGCCAAGCATCTCTGCTGCCGCGGCCAGACGCTCTGGCCCAGGCGTCGCGTCTGCTGCGCCCGCCACTGCTTCTACGAAACTGGGCGCGGGCACTGGCAGGTGCAGGCGGCGCGGCAGGTAGAGACATAGCGGCGTCTCCACCAGCCAGCGCTCCGCATCGTCCAGAGTCACCAACGCATTGCCATCCTGACGCCAGCGAGATGCCCGCGCCTTTTCCAATTGATCCTGTCTCATGGGTTTCCGATCTTGAACTTGAACGAGAGGAGCGCGGTCCGCGTGGCCGAAGGTCAGTCTGGTGTCCGTCAAATGCGGTGAAACGCGCGCTCGATGTCCTTCCAAGAATAGCGCAATGCGATGGGCCGGCCATGCGGACAGCTGGTCGGATGCTCGGTCTTGCCCAGCTCGCGCAGCAGCCAGCCCATGCGCTCGGGGTCCAGCGGCATGTTCACCTTGATGGCAGCGTGGCAGGCAATGGAGGCAGCAATCCGCGTGCGCGCAGTGCCCAGATTCTCCTGCTGATCCAGGCGGTCGCGCTGCTCCAGCACCTCCATCAGCATGCGCTCCAGCTCCCGGCCTTCCAGACCCACCGGCGCAGCCTTGATGGCGAGTGTGCGAGGACCGAAGGGTTCTGCCTCAAAGCCGTTGCGGTCCAGCTCGGCAGCAATCTCTGCGAACGCCACCATCTGCGCCGGCGTCAGGTCGATCAGCATGGGCATCAGCAGCCGCTGCCGCTGCACGCGCTCCACCTCGCGCTCGCGCAGCACTTTCTCAAACAGCACCCGCTCATGCGCCACATGCTGATCGATGATCCAGAGTCCCTCTTCGTTGGTGGCCAGGATGAACGACTCCCGCAGTTGGCCCAGCGGCTTCAGCGTAGCCAGCGCGTTGAGCGTGGTGGCGGCATCGGGTTCTTCCACCACAGTTTCTTCCACCACGGTGGCGATGCTGCCATTCGCTTGCATCAGCGCCGCTGCCAACGCGGCAGCCGGAGTCGCTTCCTGCAACACTGCGCCGAAGTCCAATCGCTGCGGTATGGGCGGCAGCGTGGGTGGTGGGGCAAGCGCGAAGGCATCCGCATCATCGGCTGCAGGCGCGGGCGCAGACTCATCCGCATCGGGTGAACCGGGCAGTGCGGAGACCGCCGTGATCAGCGATGGCGAAGCCAGCGGATGCGTATCGAGCGCGCGCAGAAAGCCCATCGCCGGCCGCGCTTGAATCAGCTTATTGCGCAGCGTGTTGCGCACAAAGTCGTGAATGAAGCTGGGCTGGCGGAAGCGTACCTCGGTCTTCGCAGGGTGCACGTTTACGTCGACCTCCTCTGGCGGTATCTCGAGGAAGAGCAGCACGACCGGGAACGACGTGGGTGGCAGGATATTGCGGTAGGCCTCCGAGACCGCGTGCATCAGTAGCCGGTCGCGCACCAGTCGCCGGTTCACGAAGGAGTAGATGGAGTTGCGATTGAGCTTCTCCAGCTCCGGCTTGGAGGTGAATCCGCTCAGCCGCAGATGGCCCGGCACCGGCGGCTGGTAGTCTTCATCCTGCTTCCAGGGTGGCGGCGCGGGCAGCCCGACGCGTTCCAGATCCATCTCTGCGGCCAGCGGCAGCAGGTGATCGAGCATCTCTTTTCCGAATATCTGAAAGATGCGGTCTGAAGATTGCGCTACCGGCGGAGCTTGCAGCAGCGCATGAGTGGCGGAGTGCAGTTCGAAGTGTTTATCTGGATGCGCGAGCGCGTAATGTGTCACCAATGCGGTGACGTGTGCCAGCTCCGTGGTCTCGGACTTCAGGAACTTGCGCCGCGCCGGGGTGTTGAAGAACAGATCGCGCACGGCGATAGTTGTGCCCGGCGGCAGGCCGGCATCTTCGACGCGATGGATGCGTCCACCTACGATCTCGATGTGCGTCCCGGCAGCCTCCTCCGCGGCGCGTGTGTCCATCTCCAGCCGCGCAATGGAGGCGATCGAAGGCAGCGCCTCGCCGCGAAAGCCGAGCGTTGCGATGGACAGCAGGTCTTCGGAGGTGCGCAGCTTCGAGGTAGCATGCCGCTCAAAGGCCAGCAGCGCATCGTCGCGCACCATGCCGCAACCGTTGTCCACAATGCGGATCAGCTTGCGTCCGCCGCCTTCGACCTCAATGCGAATGCGCGTCGCGCCGGCATCGAGCGCATTCTCCAGCAGCTCCTTGACCACGGACGCAGGCCGATCCACCACCTCGCCCGCGGCGATTTGGTTGGCAACTTGGTCAGTCAGTACGCGGATGCGGCCCATGGCTTAAGGAGAGCACGGTGGCGCTGCGCGAGACAACAGCAGACCTCGGCAGACCACCTCAGGATGGGACTGCGTTCAGGAGGCTCCGCTTCCGCCGCTCCGGTCGGGATGACACCGTGACTTGGCGCTTATCCGATGTCGTTGTCAGCAGTCGTCTGTTGTTGTCTGCCCTCGTCTCCTACGCCGTCGTCAACTCGCGGCTCTTCGCGGCTGCTCTCTGTCCCGGTGCGTGGTCGCCGAGCACGTGCAGGCGCAGGAAGTTGGTCGATCCAGACAGCGTGCGGGTACCGGCGACGATGCCCAGAATGTCCTGCGGCTTGGCATAGCCGCCGTGGGTCAGCAACTCTTCTGCCGTCTCCACCATGGACTCGGCCGTCGAGCACTTGGGGCAGCCGAGGGGATGTACACCCCACAGCAGATTCATCCGGCGGATGACCTTGGGCACGCTGGAGAGTGCGTAGATGGGCGACTTGGGCCGCCACTTCGAGAGCTGCCGCGCCGTTGTGCCAGTCTCGGTGAAGACGGCGATGGCGGCGATGTCCAGATCCTCTGCGGCATGCGCCATGGACTCGCAGATGGTCTCCGAGATGGAGAGCCGCACATGCGGGGAGCGCGGCCGGCCCAGCGTCGGATCTGCCTGCATCTGCGCTTCGCTTTCGATGACGATGCGGCTCATCATCTGCACGGCTTCGACAGGATACTTGCCGGCGGCAGACTCCGCAGAGAGCATCACTGCATCGGTACCGTCGTAGACGGCGTTCGCAACATCGGACGCCTCGGCCCGTGTGGGCCGCGGATTCTCGATCATCGACTCCAGCATCTGCGTCGCCGTGATGACTGGCTTGCGATATTCGCCGGCCCGGCGGATCACATGCTTCTGGATGGCGGGCACTTTCTCTGGCGGCACTTCCACGCCCAGGTCGCCACGCGCCACCATGATGCCGTCCGCCACTTCGAGAATGCCTTCCAGGTGCTCGATGGCCTGTGGCTTTTCGAGCTTGGCGATGATCCAGATCTCGCCGCCCAGCGCGCGCACGCGCTCCCGGGTGTGGCGAATGTCTTCCGCAGTACGTACGAAGGAAACAGCAATTGCGTCGACATCGTTCTCGATGCAGAAGCGCAGGTCGATCTCATCCTTCTCTGTAAGCGAAGGCACTTTGACCGCAATGCCGGGCAGGTTGATGCCCTTGTTCTCTCCCAGCATTCCGCCGTTGATCACCGTGCATTCCACATCATCGCCATGAATGGCGGAGACGCGCAGCTCGATCAGACCATCGGAGAGCAGAATGCGGTCCCCGGCCTTCAGGTTCTCTGCCAGGGTAAGGAAGGTGGTGCTCAGGCAGGTGGCAGTGCCAGCGATATCTCGCGGCGTGATGGTGAGTGACTGGCCAGATGTCAGTTGCACGGGCGTGCGATTTTCCAGGCGCCCGGTACGAATCTTCGGCCCTTGCAGGTCGCCCATAATGCACAGCGGCTTGTTCTCTTCCTTCGCCACCTTACGCACCATCTGCATCAGCTCAAGCTTCTGCTCATGCGTGCCGTGGGAGAAGTTCAACCGGGCCACATCCAGTCCGGCGCGAACCAGTTGGCGGAAGGTGACCTCGTTGTTGGAGGCGGGTCCCAGAGTGGCGACGATCTTGGTGCGGCGCATCTCCGGGACACCCGGCATGGACAAGTCTGCAACAGGCAGCATCAGTGGAACTCCGGCCCCTTCGATCATGCGAGGCAATGGTTTGATCTGGTGTGTCGATGCCATTCTACTCGCGCCGCGGGGCGGGTGGAGTCATTGCAAGGAGAGCTCCGGCTCCGCGTCTGGTACCGGCGTCGACCGGCGCGCCACCTCTGCCGCCACCTGCGCGTTGTACTCCGCGCCGAGAAAGACGCTGAGCGCCGTGATGTAGAGCCACACCAGTGTCGCGACGGCAGTGCCGAGCGAGCCGTAGATCACGCTGTAATCGGCAAAGCGCGTGACGTACCAGCCGAAGATCAGGGTGGCCACAAACCAGATGACCGCGGAGACGATGGAGCCTGGCATCACCTGCTTCCACTGCTGACGGCGCGGAGTGCCGAAGCGATAGATCACCGCGAGGACGGCTGCAGTGGTGATCAGCGCCATGGCCCAGCGGGTGATGCGCCACAGGAAGAGCAGGAAGGGACGAAACCTGCTGAGGTCTGCCACATCGATCAGCCAGCCTTCGATCTGGTGTCCGAAGGCGACCAGCAGGGTGGACAGCGCCATAGGCAGCAGACAACTGGGGATCAGCACCAGCGCGATGAAGCGCTCGTGCCGCACATTCCACTCGGTGCGCGCAGCGTCGAAGATCGGGCCCTCGAAGGCCCGGCGGAAGCCCTGCATGAAGGATGTCATCAGCCCCATGCAGCCGAATAGGCTGACCAGCACGGCAGAGAGCACCGCCTGCACGGATCGGGCATGGCGCAGGTTGAAGTATCCCTGGATGGCGTTGACAGCATCGCCGGGAAGGAAGTCCGAGAGCGCAGCGCGAATCTCGCCTACCAGCGTGTCGCTCTGCGGGACCAGCGCCAGTATGGTGGTGACCACCAGCAGTGCTGGAAACAAGCCGAGGATAGCCGAGTACGCCGCTGCCTTGGCCAGCGTGAACACGTCATGGGACAGCGCCTGCAGCGTGGCGCGCCGCAGTTGCTGAAGAGGGCGCAGCATTCGTGCCTCAAGGGTACCGCCGCTGCCGCTGGGGAGGAAGCGATTTCAGCTAGCGCACTGAAGTGGACTGCTTGCAGCAGCGGGGACGCTCCCGCGCATACGGCCCGTCCGTAAACAAGCTGCATCGAATGCGATCTGCGCCAGGCATGGCAGGCAGACGTGCTGCCCTTTTCCAGCGCTGTTAGCATACGGGTGCCTGCATCTTCAGGGAGATAGCCTATTGAACGCATCGCCTCGCCATCGCATCGTCCTCAGCACCCTCGGTCTGGCGCTTTGCTGCAGCCTGGCGACTGCAGCCGCTCCGCGCAAGCCGCGCACGCCGCCACCGCCAACGCCGTCCTCCACGTCGCACCCCAGTGCGCAGCTTGCGGACAAGAAACTGAACGCGCGCGTCGATGCCCTGCTGGCGCAGATGACGCTGGAGGAGAAGATCGGTCAGCTCGCGCTCTACACCAGCGGCAGCACCATTACCGGGCCAAGCGGAGAGAAGCTGGACTACGACGGGCTGCTGGCCAAGGGGCAGATTGGCGGCCTGCTGAACGTGACCGGCGCGAAGGAGACGAACCACTACCAGCACATCGCCGTGGATAGCGCACGGCTGCATATCCCTCTACTCTTCGGTCTGGATGTGATTCACGGCCATCGCACCACCTTCCCGGTGCCGCTGGCACTTGCTGCCAGCTTCGACCCATCCGTGGTGGAGCAGGCATCCCGCGTGGCAGGAAGCGAGGCACGCCAGGACGGCATCACCTGGGTCTTCTCGCCGATGGTGGACATCGCCCGCGATGCGCGATGGGGGCGCATCGTGGAGAGTGCGGGCGAAGATCCCTATCTGGGCAGCGCCATCGCCCGCGCGTACATCCGCGGTTATCAGCAGGGTGACCTGGCCAGGCCGGACTCGGTGGCTGCCTCCGTGAAGCACTTCGCCGCCTACGGCGCCGCAGAGGCTGGCCGCGATTACAACACCACGGACATGTCAGAGATACGGCTACGGCAGGTCTACCTGCCACCCTACAAGGCCGCAGTGGACGAGGGTGCCGCCACCGTAATGTCCGCATTCAACGTGCTGAATGGGGTGCCAGAAAGTGCCAATCCCTTCACCCTGACCAGGATCCTGCGCAAGGAATGGGGCTTCGACGGATTTGTCGAAAGCGATTACGGCGCCGTAAGTGAACTAATCAAGCATGGCATCGCTGCGGATGGCGGCACTGCGGCGCGGAAGGCAGTGACGGCGGGCGTGGACATGGACATGGAGAGCGGTCTTTACCACTCTCGTCTGCCCGCGCTGGTCGAGAGCGGCCAGGTGCCCACCTCGGTCATCGATGAGGCGGTGCGGCGCGTGCTGCGTGTGAAGCTCGCCATGGGGCTGTTTGAGCATCCGTACACCGATGAGAATATCCCGGCCTACGTGCTGACCCCGGAGAAGCGCGCGCTGGCACGGAAGGCTGCGCAGGAGAGCTTCGTGCTGTTGAAGAACGAGGCCATCCCTGGTGTGGGCCGGCTGTTGCCCATGGCCAGCGATCTGAAGTCTGTCGCGCTGGTGGGCCCGCTGGCCGACGATGCAGAGGACATGATTGGCTCCTGGGGCGCCCAGGGAGATCCCCACCAGACCAGCACCCTGCGCGCCGCCATGGCGGAGAAGCTGGGAACCAGGCTCACCTATGTGAAGGGCACGGATATTGACGGGACGGATACTAGCGGCTTCGCAGCGGCGGTGGCCGCCGCGAAGAAGGCGGACCTCACCGTAGTTGCGCTGGGGGAGGCGGGCAATACCAGCGGAGAGGCGACCAGCCGCGCGCACCTGGATCTGCCCGGCAATCAGGAACAACTGCTGGAAGCAGTGGTGGCGGCGGGCAAACCGGTCGTCCTTGTACTGTTCAATGGGCGCCCAGCAGCGATTCCGTGGGCTGCCCAGCATGTCCCGGCGATCCTCGAAGCATGGTTCCCGGGCGTAGAGGCTGGGTCCGCACTGACCTCCGTCCTGGATGGAGAGATGAATCCATCAGGCAAGTTGCCGGTAGAGTTTCCTTACAGCGTCGGCCAGGAGCCGCTCTACCTGGCGCAGCTGCCTACCGGCCGTCCCGCCGGGGATACCAACCTGACGCACGGGCCGGCGAATATTGCGGAGAAGTATGTCTCCCGCTATATCGACTCACCGAATGCGGCGGTCTATCCCTTTGGCTGGGGATTGTCCTACTCCCAGTTCGGCTATACCCACGCGAAGATCGAACACAATAGCGGCACCAGCAAGGATGTGGGCGAGATCACAATCGGTGTCGATGTGAAGAACGTCTCTCAGGTGGCAGGCACGGAGGTAGCGCAGCTTTACCTGCACAACACTGTGGCCAGCGTTCCCCAGCCGGTGCGCGAACTGAAGGGGTTCCATCGCCTGACCCTGCAGCCGGGCGAGAGCCAGCACATCGAATTCAAGCTCGGCTTCGACGACCTCGCGTTCTATAGCGCAGAGGTAAAGCGGGTAGTAGAGCCCGGCTCATTTGATGTGTACGTCGGCGGAAGCTCAGAGGCGGAGAAGGTGGGCAGCTTTACCGTCCTGCAGTGATGTGAAAACGAGAGCAGGTGACTGTAGCGGGTCAGTCACTGGCGGATGCGCCAGTGACTGCTGTAGTGGCGCCCCACCCAACGCGTTGCCCAAGAGGGTGTACCCACCGTCACTGAAATATTCCGTCATCCCGACCGGAGCGCAGCGGAGTGGAGGGATCTGATTTTCAGCGTGCATCTGGAGGGGACAACGGATCCCTCCACTGCGCGGCTGCGCCGCTCCAGTCGGGATGACAAACTATTTTGGCTGCTGGTTAGCGGCTGGCGCGTGCGGATTCCTTGGTCGGCTTCCAGTCATTCAAAAATTTGGTCAGGTCGCTCGATTGCAGCTTGGCCATCTTTTCGAATTCGCCGTTGCGCTGCGCATACAATACCTTGCCATATTGCGACAGCACGACCAGCGCAGGCACACCGCGCTTCAGCGGGATGCCATACTGCTCCGCCAGCTCCTGGTTGGCGTCCAGGTGCCCCACATTCACGTCCACCAGCTCGTAGTTGGCATTCAGCAGCGACTTGTTCGCCGGGTCGTGGAAGTAAATGTCCAGCACATGGCAGTCTCCGCACCAGTTGCCGCCGAAGTCCACAATCACGTTCTTGTGCTCGGCTTTGGCCCGCACCAACGCCTGGTGGATCTCCTGCTTGGCGACGGACGGGTCGGGATAGATGTCGCGGCCCTGGGCATGGGCTGCCTGAACTGCCAGCGGCAGCAAGGCGAACAGGAGAGCCGCCCCAGTTTGAAGTTGGAATCGCGTTTTGTTGCGAAATCGCATAGTGCTCCCTTCTCCCCTGCGCGGGATGTACCTCTAGAGATGCTGAAAGTGTTGCCCGGTTACTTTTCCAGATTCTAAAGTAGAACATGGCCGCAAAACCTGGCCAGCAACCCGGTCATCTTGTCATAGTCTGCATAGTGTCGTCTCTTTCTTCGTCCCGCTGCAAAAACGCGGGCCGGGTATTCCGGCTGGGAAAGGCGAAGAAAGGCACTATGCACCCGTCGAAATTGAAAAAACTGCCGGCGCTTCTTCTGGGAGCCGCCATGCTTTCTACTTTTCCCATGCCGATGCTGGCGCAGCAGTCCGTGGACGCCCGGGCCAAAGCGCAGCAGGATGCCTATGACAAGCAGCACCACAACACCGCGAAAACCGTGGGCGGCACTGCTGCGGCGGGCGCGTTGATAGGCGGCCTGGCCGGCGGCGGCAAGGGCGCGTTGATAGGCGCTGCCGCCGGTGGTGGTGCGAGCTACGCGGGTGACCGTGTACGCAAGCACTATGGCAACAAGAAGCGCGCACGCGCACTGCGGGAGCGGCGGCACTCCCGCAGGTACGCTACCCGTGATCGCAACTAGAGAAAGGTGAGTCCGCAAGCGGGCGCGGCCCTCTCAGGAAGCCGCGCGTGGCTGCCGCTTACTTGCCGATGACGCCGTGGGAGATGCGGCACACAGCCAGATCCTTACTCCGGTAGGGGCAATCCATGTCCTTCGCCTGCGCCAGATTGACGAGCACCCAGGTCACGGGATAACGGTGGGCAAGGCCTTCAAAGTCAACCTTGCTGAAGCCGCGCCAGCCGTTCTGTGCCTCCACCTCCCTGCCCCACTCTGGAGCGACAGCGGGAAACATCGCGGCCACGCCGCTGTCCTTGTAATCGTCGGCCAGTGAACTGCGCTCAGTGAGCGCACGGAATCCGTGACCGTCTTCTCCGGGCAGGTGCAGGTAATCCGGGTCCAGGGCAAAGACGGCATTCTCTGGGGTATTGTGGCGAATCCAATCAAACGCCTGCAGCCACGGGTTCGATGACCGGTGACCAGGTAGCTCCAGATGCGGGCTGGCGGGGTACATGTGGAGGTCGAGCGCGTACATACTCGCCGCGAGCGGCAGGAATACTGCCACTGCGCGCAGTACGCGCCCTCGGATCACGTACTCACCCAGCAGACCGCCCAGCAGCAGGAACATGATGATGTACAGAAGCTGGAAGACTCGCATGGGCTGCAGCCGCACCAGCGAGTCGAAGCGATGCGAACTCGAGATAATCAAGAAGACAACTGTGCCCATACTGCCGGCCGCCACCAGAACCATGCAGAGTTTACGTGCCTGCCCACTTACCGCAGGCAACGATGAGCGACCCAGCCAAAATAGTATTGCGAGCGGGAACAGAATGCCCAACCATTGCGCCAGGGTCCACGTGTCTGCGAAGAACTGAACCCGCGCGTAGAGTGCCTCACGATAGGCGCCAGTGGCGGCTCCGGCCGGAAACACGATCTGCGGCCCGATGCCGAGAAGAATCAGTGGCAATGCGCGGCGGTAGGTGACAGGGGAGTGCTCTTCTCTTAAAAGCGGCGCAATGCGCAGACCGGCCACGAGCACAGCCACGAAGAGCGCCATCTGCGGATGTACGGCGACGGTGAGTAGCGTCCAGAGCACAGCCCATCGCCAGCGACCTCCGAGAGCGGCAGCGAGCGCGAGAAGTGTCAACGGTGTAGACAGCGTACGTGCGGTAAAGTACGCGTCAGCAATCGGTATCGCAGTGCCCGCCACTTGCACTGGCAACGTCGCGGCCAGTGTGCTCACCGCAGTCCAGCGAGCGCCATCGCCCGAAAAGCAGTGGGCGGCCATCTGCCAGGCCGCGATGAGCAGAAGCCAGGTGGCCAGAACAAACCACACGAAGACGGACCACGGCGCGGAAAGGTGCAACAGGCGTGCAAGACCGCCTGCAAGGACGGCAAACACCGAGTTGTGGCTGTGGGAGAGGAAGAATACCTCTCCAAAAGGGAACAGACTCGGGTGAGCAAAGCGCTCAACGGCTGGGACAAATATAGCGGCGTCGTCCGTACCGAAGTGATACCCCTCGACGGCGATCGTTACCATCGTCAGCAGCGCAAGCAAGATCAGCTTCGTTGGAGATACGCGCGACGCAGTGCAACACCCGCTAGGAGCGTCAGTCCGGGGGACGGAATTGTTGTGCTGCTGAGTCAGGTTCACGCGAAAGATCCACTTACCGTATAGCGGACTTGGGGAAAATTTGCGCCAGCAGGGGAACCTTCACATAAAGCAGCAGGATGAGGAGAGCGACGCAAGCGACAAAAAGCGCCATCAAGGGCCTTTCGGAGAATAGCCGCTCCGGATTCTGGACTGCGCTGTCTGGCTGAAATGCGAGATTGAAGTAGACCGCCATGAGCAGCGCGATCAGCGGGAACGCGATGACCAGTTCCAGACGGTAGCGCATGATGAATGCGCCAAAAAAAAGCATTGCCCCGGCGGCGTAGAACACTACCGAGTTCAACAGGGAGGCCTCAGTGTAGACGGCGAAAGAACGGCGATACAGTCCCGCACGCTCAGGTCCGATCTGCCGATACTCTCCGAATCGCTTAAGCGCCATGAAATATGCGCCCAGCAGCCAATAAGCAATGAGCATGGAAGCCGGCGGAAGGATCGCCGATGTAACAACGTACCAACCGGCGCAGAAACGCAGTGGATTGTTGATCGATTCCGATGTGACGTCCAGATAGGCAATGTCTTTCGTCCGCACCGGCGGAACGTTATACAGACATGCCATGATCCATAGAGCCCCGCAGCTTACAGCAAAGCCGGGAGAAATCATCCTCGCCAAAGCAAGACCAGAGAATCCAAGTGCCAGCCACTGCAGACTTGCAACGCGCAGATTGACCAGCCCGCACGCGACTGGACGCATGCGCTTTGTCGGGTGCAGCCGGTCGCTGGGCGCATCCAGCATCTCGTTTAGAACGTAGTTACTGCTGGCAATCATAGTGATTGCAATCAAGCCGAGCAGGACTCGTCCCGCAAGCAGCGCAGTGAACGGTGTACTGCTCATCATTGCAGCCAGCACCACGCCGGGCAGAACGAAAATTTGCTTTACTCCGTGATCCAGACGCATGATGCGGACGTATTGGAGAAAGCCTCGGGTATCCGCACCCGCAGCTGGGACTTTCACTGCATTGCTCATTGGCTAAGGATAGCCCTCCAACACTCTGCAAATTGTACAGTTCTGCATTGAAACCCAGCAGCAATGTCAGCACGCTTCTTTGAACTCACGAGTTGTCCATGCTGCGCAAATTTATGAAGCCACCTGAGATCTAGCTGTGGAGTCTCAACAGGTTGTTCTGATCGAAGCCTGCTCTGCTGATGGGCGGCGACAGGCCGAGGCTAGCATGTGGTCTGTGCCAGTTGTACTGGTGGATCCATGGAGCGAGATGTTGCTCTCGTTCTTCTGAGT
>JBBRLT010000014.1:0-53577 GCA_038231235.1 Terriglobales bacterium | reverse complement strand
GACAGCTTTTAGAAGCGCAGCTTACCGGCGACCTGGATGATGCGAGGATCGAAGGTGTCCGTGATCTGGCCAAAGGTACCGCTTCCAAACGTAGTCCCCGGACTCTGGAACTCCGTCAGGTTCGCCACGTTGAAGAAGTCCCCTCTGAGTTCAAAGGACACCAGATGATCTGCCCCGGCATACAACTGGGTGACCTTTGCGACCGAGAGATCGACGTTTCCGTGACCCGGACCGCGGAAGGAATTGCGCCCGAGTGTGCCGTAGCTGGGGTTATCTGGAACCACGCCAGAATCATTCACCAGGCCGTCGCGATTGAAGTTAGCAGGCGAGAAATACGAGCCGTTGTTGGTATAGGGATTCAGTATCTGGACCTTTTTCCCTACCAGATTGGCGCGAACCAGTTCGGAGTCACCGGCCCCGGATGGCCCCGGGCGCCTGCGCGACCGCTGCAGGTTGGCCAAAACATCCAGAGGGAAGCCGGACTGCCACGACGCGATGGGGTAGAGGCTCCAGCCCTTGGTAATGAACTTCGGCGCCGCTCCAAAATAAGTATCGAACGGGAGATCCCAACCGCCAGAGAACACCACGCGATGCTTCACATCCAGGTCCGACACAGCATAGAACAGACCTGGATTGTAGTAAGGCACGCGTGAGTCTCTCTGCCGGAAGCCGGAGACGTTATCCATGTTCTTCGCCAGTGTATAAGCGAAGGTGAAGTAGGTGTTGCCCACATACTTCCATTGCGATGTTTCCTTGCGCAGGCTTGCCTGGAGACTGTTGTAATTCCCACTGCTATTGTTTCGGAAGGTGTCCAGGTAGCTGTAAGTCCCACTGTCGAGGCCATTGGCCTGGTCGTAGACCCGATTGGTCGTGCCTAGAATGTATGGGTTTGAGTCGGTAAGAGAAGTATATTTGCGCGAGACGCTGGCTACGTACGCCACCTCGGCAATCATCCGCCCGCCCAGTGCCTGCTGCACGCCCAGGTTGTACTGCAGCGTGTAGGGCGTTCTCAGGTGCTGGTCCACGAAATAAACGCCGCCACCACCGAAGGGCAGAAAGCCGGCTGCGCCGAAGTCCAGGTTGCTGGGCGGCGGCTTGGAGGGGAACGGGTTCACATTGCCCGTCGACCCGAAGGGATCGCTGAAGTTGGTCAGCCCGGCATCCGTGGTGCCCACGGGGTTGTCGAAGTTGAAGTCGGTGAAGCCGAAGAATGGCGCCTGGCCATTGAACTGTAGGTTGTCTTCGCCCTTGAGGATGTCGTAAAAGACGCCAAAGCCGCCGCGCACCACGGTCGTACCTTTGCCTGTTGCGTCCAGCGAGAAGCCGGCGCGGGGAGCAAAGTCATTCTTGTCCGCGAAATTTGCTCCCTTTGGGGCGGCTTTATCTCCGGGGAACAGAAGGCCCAACGGCGCGTTGACAAACCGCGTCGACTGCCGCCCTGCCGCCAGCGAGAAGGACCGGCCTTGCGTGTCCAGCTTGGGTGACGCGTATTCATAGCGCAAGCCGTAGTTCACGGTCAGGTTCTTCAGAATATGCCAGTCGTCCTGCGCAAACAGTGCGGTGGATTTGCTGCGGATATTGGATGGGGCTCTTCCGAATTGAAAGTATTCATCCGGAGCGCCCGTCAAGAACTCGGCAAAGCCGGTGGCACTGCCCACATCCGTGCCATCGGTGTTAAACAGGCCGTAGAAGTCGAACTCTCCATTTACATAAAAGTCGTAGACGGTGTTGTTCTGGTAAGGCGAGAAATACGCGCCGAACTTGAAGCTGTGCGGCCCCTTCACCCAGCTCACGTTATCGGTGTAGGCAAAGGTGTTGTCTATCTCCTTGGTCGGACCCTGCGGGCTGAAGCCTGACTGTGCATTGGAGTCCTGGAAGTTGAGCCGCGGCGGTCCCGTCGGGTCGTCCGGAGTGATGCCGACGCCCAGTTGTGCGGCGTTGGGAAGCGTCCTGGTCGGGATGGCTTGCGAGTGGTTCAGACGCTGCGTAACCACGCGGAATTCGTTCAGAACATTCGGACTGAAGGCGCGGGTGTAGCTCACGTTTGCGAGGTGGATGACGTCCTGATTCAGGACCGGGTAGGGCGTGGTCGCTCCACCAGCGAAGGGATCGATGCTGGGCGCCTTGTTTCGCGCGAGTGAAACGTAGATGCGGTCTTTATCCGTAATCTCGAAGTCAAAGCGGCCGTTGAACTGGTCGAAGTTTTGGGTCACTGTTCCCTGGGGAGTCAGAAATCCGGAATCACTGAAGGGAACCAGGTTGGCTGCGAGGAAGTTCTTCGCAATCGGATCGAATCGGGTTGGATCGATAATGGCCTGCGCGCGTTGCGCAGGATCTGGCTGGAAGTAGGGATTGTCATTCAGGAATTGCACGACGGCTGGGTCGGGACCGCCGCTCGCGCTGGCAGTCGAAAAGTCTCCCTGGGTAATCTGCGCCGTCGTCGCGACCTGCTGCTTGCCCAGGTTCATACTCTGCGTCAGCCGCTGGCCCTCATAGGAGAAGAAGAAGAAGTTCTTGTTCTTGCGCGGAAGGATGTGAGGGGCAAATATCTCCCCACCGATGGTGCCTCCAAACTGGTTGCGCTTCAGATCGTCTGTCGGAATGCCAGTCTGCTTGTTGAAATATTTGTTCGCGTTGAAGTAGCGGTTGCGCACAAACTCGAAGGCGCTGCCGTGGTATTGGCGCGTTCCGGACTTGGTAACCACGGAGATCACGCCACCGCCGTTCCTTCCGTATTCTGCGGAATAGTTGTTTTCCACGATGCGGAACTCTTCCACCGAATCCGGATTCGGATTGAAGACCACACCATTGGAGAGCAGACTGTTGTTGTTTCCCCCATCCAGCACGTAGGTCACCGAGTCGGAACGGCCGCCCGCGATCGAAAAGTTTCCTGCGCTAGTGTTCCCAGGGTTCAATGAGTCGGTCACGCCCGGCTGCAGCCGGGCCAGATCCAGAATGTTCCTTCCGTTCAGCGGAAGATCGACCAGCGGCCGCTCCGTCACCGATGCGCCGATGGTGGAACTGACCGTATCGACGGATGCTGCATTCACCGACACGGACACCGTTTGCTGGCTTCCGGCCACGGGCAACTTGAAGTCCACCCGCTTGGCCTGGTTGATCTCCAGCTTGTACTCCGGCGTGGTCGTCGTGGTGAATCCCGCCATCGCCGCCTGCACTGTGTAGGTGCCGATGGGCAACTGCTGCAGCTGGTATTCGCCGTTTTTGTCCGATTGGGTCTTGCTCTGCACGCTGGTGGCAGTGTTGGTCACGACCACGGCGGCATTGGGAATCAAGGCTCCGGCAGAGTCCGAGATCTGGCCCAGAATCTTGGCAGTGGCGTCCTGCCCAAAGGCAGCAACGGTGAGAAAGCAGCTAAGCAGCAGGACGAAAAGATTTCGCCATGCACCCATCCTGAGCGGGATCCGATTGAACACTGATAAGCCTCCAGAAAATCGAACAGTGAAGCGTCACATACTGCCTTGACTTTAGAACCGCGGCATTTGCTGATGAGCTTGGAAGAGCGTGCTTGCTGGGTACGGCACCGGTCGCCTTCACTATCGCCACGCGGGGGGCGAGACTGTTACAGCCTGAGTGCTTGGAACGTCTTCATTGGAAGGAACCGGACGCGTAATCTGAATTGCTTTACTATAGCGCCGCCGCGACTCGGCTCAAGCAAAAAAGTAGCGTATTGATTCCACGCAATTTGGAGCGACCCGCAAGGAGCACAAGTATTGCGGCACGGAAATGAAGTTCTGGCTCCGCTGGCCGCGGCCGCCATGCTTACCCGCCCCTGCCGAGTTCATCCAGGTTCCACTGAGCCGCCCTGCAACGTCCGGTCCTCCGTCGGTGCAGTGCCACGGGTCTGGTGCAGGACGCCTCTCGTGACTGCAAACAGTGCGATGGAGGTTCCTATCAACCCGACCGATGTCGCCGAATGCCGCAGAATCGCTGTGAAGTATCCGGCATACGAGATGAGTGAGGCGGAGATGACCAACGCGGCCGGTGCCAGGAAGGCGAGATCGACACATGCCAGGATGGACAGGAGCAGCTCGCATGCGAAGAAGTAGCGATCGTGCATCTTCGGCATTACGTAGGGCATGGCCAGGAGAGAAAGCGCTGCCAGCGCGGCCACCGCATGCGGCTTGTCTGCCCCAGGGCGTAGCCCGAGCGCCGCGACTGCGAGGCCAGCGAGCGTAGTAAGACCAAGCCCCAGCAATATCCCGGCGTGATAGGGAAAATGAATGAAGTTGGCAATCTCCCAGGGGTTTGCCACGTTGATCGCCAATGCATTCAGTTCATTCGCCTGGACAGCAAAGCGGGTCACAAATGCCCAGGGTGACCCGCCCAATATGATGGGCGGAAGGAGCGAGAGTATCCATCCCACGGGCAGCAGTATCAAGGACCATCGCGGAATGCGGCGGCGCAGCAGCATAGCAAAAAAGAAGGGAGCCAGGAAGATGGACTGGAGTTTGAAGGCAAATGCCACGCCGTAGGCGAGCGGGGCCCATGCCCCCCGGCCAGAGCAGAGGAGGTAGACCGTGAGCAGGAGCCAGGAAACGTAGATGATGTCAGCCGTGCCGATGACCCCGTTCAGAATGACAGTTGGTCCAGCCAACACAACAAAGACTGCCGCGATCTGTGGACCGACGCCCTGACGAAGACCGGAGCGGGAGGCCTGCAGGGTGCGCACCAGGAGATAGGAGAACCAGGCTGCCAGTAGATCGAAACAGAACGGAAGCAGCTTGAGCTGCGAAAGCCGGCTGAGGTGACCGTCCAGCAGCGAAGCGAGCGCGGTGAGCTCGAAGTAGGCCGGGAAGTAATCGCTGAAGGGCTGCCGCAGCGCAAGGATACGACCGTGCTCGATAAGCTGGTTGTGCCAGGGGAGAAAGTAACCGTTCATATCTGCGGTGCGGATGGGCCAAAGAAGAACGCGTAACACCATCAGCGATGTCGCCACCCACACACATGCAGCAGCCACGATGGGGGAAGAATGGAATGCGAGTCTATCGCTCTCGGCAGGAGGGCGCGAGCTTTGGTTGTCTGGCATGTCAGCAGTCTGATTGACTGTTCCTATTGCGTTCGTCTTAGCGATAATTCCGCACCCGGGAGACTGCAATCATGGCTGTCTAGTTCATATCACCGAATGGTGTAACCATGCATGCAAACGCCTCTCCTTGCCGGTTAGCTTGGTCAGGGCTGTCGGCGTCGGGCCGGCGAAGATACAGCATCGGCGGGAGACCTAAATTCGCGGCGCGATGCCCATGTAGAACGTCAACTCTCCCCGAACGATCTTGGTGTAATCATAAGGCGCAAGAGCAGCCGCCACTACCGTCTGTGAGTCGCGTCCGTGCGTCTCAATGCTGAGGTTTCGTACCAGGGGCAACCAATGGTCTGTATTTCTTTGAAAGATCACCGTCTCAGCCCCTTCTATATCCACCTTCAGCATATCGATGGTAGTGAATCCTCCCAGGAGCATGAGGGCCGGGATATCCCAGCCGCGAACGGTCGCGGACGGACCATCCTCAGGCAGGGCTTCGCGCACCCGCGCGTCGCCCTCGTTCTGTCCCGACACAACTGTAAGTGACGCCTCCCGCCACCAGACACCACCTCGCGCCACCATCGCTCTTTCACCATATGGCTGCAGATTGCGCGCAAGCATGTCGTAGTTTTGTGGATTGGCTTCGACGGTTAAGACCCGCGAACTCGGGAAGGTATTCAGAAACCAGACGCTGGCAAGTCCGATGTTGCCGCCAAGGTCCATAACCGAGTGGATATCAGCATCACGGACCGGGGCAAATTCCTGATCGAGAAAGATCTGGCCGAAGAAGAAGAAGTCGCTCCGTCCGCTGCGCAACTGCAGCGGGTGCGAGAGGTTCCGCAATGGAAACAAGTGAATCGTCCCATCGTCTCTACCCGCCTTGCGCTGCAGATTCACAGCCATGAAGCAGCGTGCGGTCTTCCATCCGAAGCGGAGCAATGCCACGAGCGTCTGTCTGCCGATAAGCGTGATGCCCTGCAAGGTCATTCAGTGACAACTATAATCCGGCCAGCCTTCCACTCTTTCGCTGGGCAACCCGACAGCCGGGGAGGTCCTGAGCACTCTATCCGCCCGGTGGTCACGCGAGTATTTCTTTGCACTCCACTCGAGGCCGGTCCGGCTGGGAATGGAGAGTGGCCATGGCGGGCGGCCCTCTTCAAGCATTTTTGCTGAGCCGCTCGCTCGTCCTCTGGCATCCTTAAGGGAATACGCAATGACGCCGACTGCCACGCACACCCGTCCCTCGTTCCAAAGCACGCTGGACAGCGCCAAGCGGACGCTGCTACTGCGGGAGATGGCGCTGCTGGCCCTGGACAGCTTCGTCGTGAACAAGGTGCGCTTCGCACTGACTGCGCTGGGCATGGTGATCGGGTCGGCATCGCTCATCCTGGTGGTGACCATCGGGTTGACAGGAAAGCAATACGCCTTGAAGAAGCTGGAGAACGTGGGCCCCAACATGGTGGAGGTCGAGTACTCTGGCGGCGCCTCTGCCAATGCGGGTGAATATAACGCCGACCTGCTGACCATCGATGACGAGCGGGTGGTCGCTTCGCAGGTGCCCGCCGTGGCGGCCTCCTCGCCCATGCTGGAGCGCCATGACCGCGTGAGCTTCGGCGGCGGCGTCTCCAAGGACGTGCTGGTGCTGGGCGTGTCGCCGCAGTACCGGGTGGTTCGCCATCTCATCGTGACCACGGGCCGCTTCTTCGACGATGCAGACGAGGCCACGCACACCAAAGCCGCCGTGGTGACAGAGCCGTTCGCCACGCAGATGTTCGGCAGTCCTGCTGCGGCCATCGATCAGAATTTCCAGGTCAGCGGCATACCCTTCACCATTGTCGGCACCTTCAAGGAGAGCCTGGATACCTTCGGGCTGTCCGAAGTGGCGGACCAGACCATCCTGATTCCCTACTCTGTGGCGCGCTACTTCTCCGGCACCGACAAGGTGAAACAGATCTTCTTCTCCATCCGCGATGCGAACGACATCCCATACGCGTCGAAGGAGATTGTGCGCATCATCCAGAGCCGCCACCAGGCCAACTCGGTCTATCGCGCGAACACGCTGGTAGCGATTCTGCGTACCGCAAGCCAGATTGCCGACGCCTTGACAGTGATGCTGCTGCTGCTGGCCACGGTGACGCTGGCCGTAGGCGGGGTCGGCATCATGAACATCATGCTGGCAAATGTGCGGTCACGCATTCGCGAGATTGGTATCCGCAAGGCGCTGGGGGCAACGGCACGCGAGATTCGCATCCAGTTTCTGCTGGAGGCTATTTTTATCTCGCTCGCCGGCGGCGCAGTGGGCGCGGTGCTCGGCCTGATCCCGCCTCTCGGGGCGCGCTTCTTCACCGACTACAAGATTCCCATCTCTCCCTGGTCGGTAGTGATTGCCCTGGCCAGTTCGGTTGTCGTGGGTGTGGTCTTCGGCACGCTACCAGCCACGCGCGCAGCGCAACTCGATCCAGTAGAGAGCCTGAAGTACGAATGATCGCGACAATGCGCACTCAGCGCGGCTTACTGGATGAAAGCGACCCGCTCCAGCTCCGCTTGCAGGCAATCAATGGAGCACCTGGCACTTTCCATGCGAGTGATGGAGTTGCGCAGCTCATCGGTGCTGACGCCGTAGCCGTGCCCCACCAGAAAACTGGTGGCAACATCGGCGGCCTGCCAGCTATCCAGCCCGGCGCGCGCCAACTCTGTGCGCAGCGCGGTCAGCTCCGCGGCGGTAAACTTCTCAATGGTGGGAGCCTGACGTGAAGGCACTCGGTCAGCCGTTGGGCGTTCGGTCACTGCTGCGCGGGTCTCTACTGAATCGCTCATCGGTGCCCTCTCATGCTGCCGTCCTGCTTCACTCTAATGCTGCTAACCCAAGGTACGCAGCGCGGGTCGCGGCGGATTCGCATTTCGTCACTTTAAGAGAGACGCACATTTTCTTCTTTGGTTGGCTGCATCCGGTGCGATGCAGCGGTTCACGTGTGCAGAATTGGAACGGGAAGGCCTGGCGATGGACACGAACCCCGATGACGAGCGAAACGAAGAGCCGGAGCGCCGAGGCTTGTCCTGGGCGGCTCTGGTAGCGCTGCTGGTGCTCACGCTGGTCGCTGCGCTGGTGTCGCTTATCTCATCACGCGGCACAACTTCCCCGCACACTGATTGCGGTGGCGGCGGCGCATCACTATTTCAGCGCAGCCGAGGCCAGCAACACCGGCAGCCCATCGCGTACTGGATAGCGGCGACGGCAACCGGTGCAGGCAATCTCTTGCTCGCCGGATGCGGCAAGCCCTGCATGGCACACCGGACACGCCAGCATCGCCAGAGCGGATGCGTCCAACGCTGCTCCGTGAATGGATTTGCGGATCGGTCTGCCCGGTCTCTGCATCTGTCGAGTGTAGCGTCCGCGCAATTACCTTAGAACGAGGGATGAGGAGGAACATTGGCAGAGGCACGCAGGCTGGACGGCACCGCCATCGCCGCAGCAATCAAGGAAGATATGGCGCGCGAGGTGAAGAACCTGGCCGCAAGTGGAGTGCGCCCAGGCTTGGCAGCAGTGCTGGTGGGCCACGTGCCAGCGTCGGAGATCTACGTGCGCAGCAAGGTGCGCACCTGCGAGGAACTGGGGCTGGCCAGTGTGCTGCTGACTCCGCCCGAGACGGTGACCACCGAAGAGATGCTGGCGTTGGTGACCGAGTTGAATGGGCGCGACGACGTGGATGGCATTCTGGTGCAACTGCCCCTGCCGCCGCAGGTAAACGCGAAGCTGCTGCTGGAGGCGGTGGCGCCGGAAAAGGACGTGGATGGTTTTCACCCGGTGAATGTTGGCCGCCTGCAGACCGGCCAGCCGGCGCTGGCTCCCTGCACACCTTCCGGATTGATTGAGATATTGAAGCGCAGCGGATTGCCCATCGCCGGGCAGCACGCCGTGGTCGTTGGGCGCAGCGACATCGTGGGCAAGCCAGCCGCGATTCTGCTGCTGGCAGAGAACGCCACGGTTACCATCTGCCACTCGAAGACTCGCGATCTGCCGGCGGTGTGTCGGCAAGCAGACATACTGGTTGCAGCGATCGGGCGCCCAGGCTTCGTGACTCCGGACATGGTCAAGCCCGGCGCCACGGTGCTGGATGTGGGCATCAACCGGCTCAGTTCGATGGAGGAGTTCGACCGCTTCTTTCATGGGGACACGCGGCGTGAGGAGATGTTCCGGCTGAAGGGCTCGACGCTGATTGGCGATGTGCATCCGTCGGCCTATGCAGTGTCGGGCGCATACACGCCGGTGCCCGGGGGCGTGGGGCCGTTGACGATCGCCATGCTAATGGCTAACACCGTGCGCGCTGCCAAGCTGCGCCGCGGCATGGCACTCTAGGCACATTGCATGCTGCGCGTGGCACTGACCGGTGGGCTGGGGAGCGGCAAGAGTGCCGTAGCGGCCGTCTTCGCGCGACTGGGCGCGGAGGTGATGAGCGCCGACGAGGTGGGCCGCGCGATGATGCAGCCGGGCCAACCCGTCTACGCAGAAATTGTTCGTGTCTTCGGGCCACGCGTGGTCGCGCCGGATGGCACGCTCGACCGCCGCATGCTGGGCGAGATCGCCTTCAACCAGGGAAGCCTGGACGAGCTGAACGCCATCGTGCACCCTGCAGTGATTGCCGAGCAGCAGCGTTGGATGGATGCGCTTGCCAGACAACGGCCAGACGCAGTCGCAGTGTATGAGACGGCGTTGCTGTATGAGGCCAGCCGCGCTGCTGCGACCGCCGACTGGCAGCATCGCTTCGACCACCGCATCCTGGTCACTGCGCCAGAGCCGTTGCGCATCGCGCGCTTCCTTGCGCGCATGGGCGGCGAACATCCGGATGCGCAGACGCGCGCTGCGCTCGAAGCCGATGCGCGCCGTCGCATGGCTGCCCAGATGAGCGATGACGATAAAGCGAAGTTGAGCGATACCATCATTCATAACGACGGGTCTATGGATGACCTGACGAGACAGGCCGAGCACATCTACCGGAAGCTGCGCGAGCAGGCAGAGTCACACAGTAAGGAGAAAGAAAGAGTCTCACCATGAGTTCCACCGTGAGTTCCACCATGAATCTTCGCCGGTTAGCGCTTCTTGTCTTATTGATCGTGGTTGGATTCTGGTACCTGACCTCGCATGAGGTGCCGGGGGCCAGGCATCTGCTGACGCAGACGGCGCGGCTCAACCGCTCGCTGGACCTGACAGAGGCAGACGCGCAGAGCAGCTTCGACACCCAGGAGCAGAACAACATCACGGTGTACCGCAGGGTGCTGCCCGCGGTAGTCAACATCACCTCCACCGCGGTTGCCTATGACTGGTTCTATGGCGCGGTTCCACAGCAGGGGCAGGGTTCGGGCTTCATCGTGGACAAGCAGGGCCACATCCTCACCAACTATCACGTGATCGCCGGCGGCCGGCAGATTGAAGTCACGCTGCAGGACAAGCACAAGTACAAGGCAAGTGTGGTGCTGCAGGACAAGCCGCATGATCTGGCGTTGCTGCAAATCGATGCGCCAAATCTGACTCCGGCCGTGCTATCCAACTCGCAGGGCCTTCAGGTGGGGCAGAAGGTTTACGCCATCGGCAATCCCTTCGGGCTGAGCGGCACCATGACCACCGGCATCATCAGCGCCATGCGCTCGGTGCGCGGGCCCGACGGCAACTTGATCGAGAACGCAATCCAGACCGATGCAGCCATCAATCCAGGAAACTCGGGCGGTCCGCTGCTGAACTCGCGCGGCGAAGTAATCGGCATCAACTCGTTGATCGCTACCAACCCGAATGATCAGGTGCAGATTGAGCAGAGCGCCGGCATCGGCTTTGCCATCCCCATCAATACTGCCAAGGCGGTGCTTGAAGACTTCGCGCACTACGGGCGCATCCGCCGCCCATCGCTGGGCATCACGTCGCTGCCCATCGGCCCCGACCTGGCCCAGCAGATGGGGCTGGCCGCCGACTATGGTGTGCTGATCCAGAAGACCATGCCGGGCGGAGCCGCGGAGCGCGCCGGGCTGCACGGCGGCACCCAGCAGGCCTACCTCGGCAATACACCCATCTACCTGGGCGGAGACCTGATCATCGCCATCGACGATACGCAGGTGACCAATGGCCAGGACATCTCCCAGGTAATGGATGCGCACAAGACTGGCGATGCAGTGACCGTGACCTACCTGCGCGGCCAGAAGAAGTTGACCACGCGGGTCACCCTGGAAGAGGCGGGGACCCGCACCACGTAGTTGAACCAGTCGTGAAGGAGCACCACCATGAGTGATAAGTGGACCCCACGCCAGATGCCGTCGCAGCAGGGACGGCTGGCCATCATCACCGGCGCCAACAGCGGCATTGGCTACCACGCAGCCCGTCACCTGGCGCGCGCCGGCGCCTCGGTCGTGCTGGCCTGCCGCAATCAGGAGAAGGGCGATGCCGCGCGCGCGACCCTGCTGGCGCAGAACCCCGATGCGAAGCTGGAAGTGCGCGTGCTCGACGTCGCCGACCTCGACTCCGTACGCCGCTTTGCCGATGCTTTCCATGCAGAAGGCCGATCGCTGGACCTGCTGATCAACAACGCTGGGGTGATGGCGCTGCCCGAGCGCCGCAGCACGCCGCAGGGTTTCGAGATGCAGTTCGCCACCAATCACCTTGGCCACTTCGCGCTCACCGGGCTGCTGTTGCGTGCGCTGCTGCGCCAGCCGGATAGCCGTGTGGTCACCATTGCTTCTATCGCTCACAAGAGCGGCGTGTTGAACTTCGACGACCTAAATGCGGAGCGCAGCTACGCTCCACGCCGTGCCTACTCGCAGTCGAAGCTGGCGAACCTGGTCTTCGGCATGGAACTGGATCGCCGCTTGCGCGCGCGCCAGGCGAACACCGCCAGCATCCTCGCGCATCCCGGCGTGGCCGTGACCAACATCGTGAGCAATGGGATGGGAATGGGGCTGCAGGGTAGGATAGCGAGCGTGGTGATTTCCTTGTTTGCGCAGTCGGACGATTGCGGCTCCTGGCCTACGGTGTATGCCGCCGTCTCGCCCGAGGCGCATGGCGGCGGCTACTACGGGCCCGATGGCATCGCGGAGATCAAGGGCACGCCCGTCGAGGTGACCCCAAAACCGCAGGCGCTTGATCCGGCAGCGGGCAAGCGGCTGTGGGAAGTCTCCGAACTGCTGACTGGCGTGCGATACGACGCGCTTGCGAACTAAAGCAATTCTCTGTAGGTGTAAACGGTCCAGCGGCTGCTCCTGTGGCCTTTCTTTGAGGAAAGGCCACGCCGAGATACTCTTCATGCTTCACAGCATCAGGAGAATTGCTTCAGCCTTTGCGCAGATAGCGGCGGCCTGCAGCAACGTACTCGCCGGAGAGCACGCGCACGATCGCCTCAGTGTAAGCAATGTGCTCTTCGTGCAAGAGGCGGTCGCTGAGCGTGGCCGCATTGTCTGTATCTAGCACGGGCACAGTACGCTGCAGCACGATCACGCCGTGGTCGAGTTGCTCGTCGACGAAGTGCACCGTGCATCCCGTCACCTTGACGCCATAGTCGAATGCCTGCTGCTGCGCGTCGAGCCCCGGGAAGGCAGGCAGCAGCGAGGGATGAATGTTGAGGATGCGCCGGGGAAACGCCTGGATGAAGCCGGGCGAGAGCAGCCGCATATAGCCCGCGAGGCACACCAGCTCGACGCCCTGCTGCTGCAGTGCATCCAGAATGGCCGCGTCATGCTCTGCCCGCTTGCGCCCCTGCGCTTCAATGGCCATCGCAGTCAGGCCGCGCTCGCGCGCTGCAGCCAGCCCCGGCGCATCCGCCTTGTTCGAGATCACGACCGCGATCTCCGCGTCGGGGATACGGTCGGCAGCAATGCTGTCCGCGATGGCGACGAAGTTTGAGCCGCGGCCAGAGAGCAGAATGCCGAGTCGATGTGGCGGCCTGTTCATGACTGATAGCGCACGGTGCGGTCGCCCTTTACCGCCTGGCCGATGACGTAGAACGTTTCACCCAGCCGGCCCAGCAGCGACTGCGCGCGCTTCCACTTGTTCTGCGGAATCACGGCAATCAGCCCAACGCCCATGTTGAAGGTGCGCAGCATCTCCTCCTGCGGCACATCGCCCAGTTGCTGCAAGTATGCAAAGAGTGGCGGCACGGGCCAGCTGCCCGTATCGATCTCCGCAGAGATGTTCTTGGGCAGAATGCGCGGCAGATTTTCCGTGATGCCACCGCCCGTGATGTGCGCCATGCCGGCGACCACACCTGCCCGGGTGAATTGGCGGATCACTGGCAGGTAGCTGCGATGCACCTTCATCAACGCCGCGCCAGCCTTCTGCTTCAGTGCTGGCACACGGTCTCCCGGCTTGTGCCCGGCCGTCTCAAACAGCAGCTTGCGTGCCAGCGAGTAGCCGTTGGTATGCAGGCCGGTAGAGGGCAGGCCGATCAATACGTCACCGGGTGCGATACTTTTTCCGGTGATGATCTTTTCGCGGTCCACGATGCCGACGATGAAACCGGCCAGGTCATATTCGCCATCGGCGTAGAAGCCGGGCATCTGGGCCGTTTCGCCGCCAATCAGCGCGCAGCCATTCTCCTTGCATCCCCGGGCCAGCCCGCTGACCACTTTTTCAATCACGCGATTGTCGAGCCGCCCAGTCGCAAGGTAGTCGAGAAAGAACAATGGCTCCGCGCCCTGCACTGCGACGTCGTTGACGCAGTGGTTCACCAGGTCCTGGCCCACGGTGTGGTGCACGCCCAGTTCAAACGCGACCTTCAGCTTGGTGCCCACGCCATCCGCGCTCGACACCAGCACCGGGCTCTTGTAGCGCTTCAGGTCGGGAGCGTACAGCGCCCCAAAGCCGCCGATGCCACCCAGCACACCACGCGTGAAGGTCTTGTGCGCCAGCGCCTTGATGCGATCCTTGGCCTGGTCGCCGCGGGTGATGTCAACGCCTGCATCGGCGTACGTGATTCGCTTGTTTTTGACTGCGGGCAATGGAGCTCTTTCTGGATTCCCGGGATTTCTTCGAAGAGCACAAGTTTATCAGCGAGGCATCCTGCTGGCCTGCCCCTCCACAACGCCGAACTGCGATTCAAAGGCAGCGAAGCGACGCTCCAACTCCCATTGCTGGCTGGCCTTTTCGCTCCGCTTCAGGTAAGCCTTGCACGCATCCGATATCTCCTGCCTCGAGCGCAGAACGGACGCACAGGCAGCGGCCGCATGGGCGTAGTCGTGATCCGCCCATAGGCTGCTGCCGGGCAGAAAGCTGTACTCCAGGCTATTGCGCGCCATCTGCTTCAGGTCGCCATAGGTAAGACCAAACTCTTCCGCCGCCCGCACATACTCATGCGTCATGTCGATGCGCGAGACGCCCTCGTCGTCTGTAGACAGCGCCACCGGCACGCCATACCTGCGGTAGACCGGCAGGGGATGCTCTCGGCCCTTCACGCCCAGGATGAGGTCGTTGCTGCTCAGGTTGATCTCGACCATCACATGGCGCCGCGCCATCTCTGCCAGCAGCGACTCCGGATGGGTCTCGTACATGACAGTGACACCGTGACCAATGCGTGCAGCGCCTGCAATCTCGACTGCCTGGCGGATATGGAAGCTCAACCCTGCCGGCGGCACCAGTCCCGGCGCCAGTTCGCCAGCGTGCAGCGAGACCGGAACGTCTGGATAGAGCGGCCGCAACGCAGCGATCATCTGCATGTGCAGCACGTAGTCCGCCATGGAGTACTGCCAGTCCTCCGGCTGCACCAGGTTCACGCCAACGTAGTGCGGATGGCCGGACGCCAGGTCTGCCGCAACCACCTCAGAGCCCAGCACGGTCTGCGCAAAGACTGCCGCGGGCGGCTGGTTGCGCAGTACCTGGTAGAGATAGCGCACCGCGACACTGCAGGCGGGCGCGGGGTCTTTCGTCTCGCAGTGCTCGCGCTCGCGGCGAGTCTGCTCAAAGCCCTCCATCTGCGCACGCACCAGGGCTGCCTGCTGCGCCAGTCCGCGATCGAGCAGCGCCTTGCGCCAGGCGGCATAGTCGCTCTGCGCATCGGACTGCTTCGCTCCGGCGATCACCGCAAAGTCAATGCCGGGCGTGTTCATCAACTCGAGATACTGCTCGTTCTGCGCAGCCGCCCGCGCCGCTACTTCGTCCACCCACTCCGGGGTGTGACTCTCCGCCAAGCCCAGGAAGCGATCAAAGCTGGCGAAGAATTGGTCGTGCCCGCTCGTCCCCGCGCTGGGTACGAAGCTGCGCATGGAAAAGGCGTCCACCATCCGGTCATAGAACCGTTGATTGCTGCTCAGACTGTCGGCTGGAATCATCCCTGCCGCACAGGGCTCGACGGCTAGCGCACCGGAGGGCTGATGCGCAAAGCTGAGCGTCTGCGGATCGATACACACGTGATCTGTCGCGGCATCCCGCAGCCAGGTCTCTGCATACACCGCCCCGGCCAAATGATTGTGCAGGTCCCCGCCCTTCGGCATGCCGGCCAGAAAGACACGCAAGGCCAGTGGACCCTGAGCCCGCGCGCGCTCCATTGCTGCAGCGGTGCGGGTCTCCGCGGTTGACTGCCCGGACGTCTTCGCCAGCGCGGAAGGATCGACTCCCGCGAACAGGAGCGCCAGCGCGAAAAGCGAATGCAGACTTCGCAAGCCAGGACGTAGCATAGGCACCATGAAGGTCGGTTGGTGGTCGGTTCGGTTGGGCCTTAGTTTAAGACACGCGCTGTTGCTGGTGACGATTGCCAGTACATCGGCGCACGCGCAGAGCTGGCTGACACCGCTGCCCAGCTTCACCCCGGCGCAGAACCCGCTGCATCTGCGGCAGCATGCGGAAGCCGGCAAGCCCTTTACCGTCACTGGCGAGTGCGGCACCTTCGTCGGCCAGCAGGACGGCCAGTTTGAGGCGTGGCTGCTGCCAGTGAAGGTGCTGAGCCATATGCAGATCGAAGCCCGCGTGGATGGATACGATGTGCCCATCGATGTGAACTCCCATGCAGCAGAGATCGATGTGCAGCCAGACCACACCACGCTCACCTTTTCGCATCTGGACTTCACGCTGCGCGAGACCTTCTTCGCCGAGCAGTGCGGCGCGGTCGATCCGGCGAAACCCGGTACTGGCGGCATGGTGATCTTCACCATGGACAGCGTGCACCCCATGACGCTCACCTTCAACTTCACGGCGAACGTCGAGCCCATGTGGCCGGCGCCGCAGTTTGGCCAGGTAAACGCCGAATGGGTGCCGCTGGACGCTGCCGCGAGACAGCCGCTGGATACCGCCGGCTGGTACATGCTGCACACCGATTGGCCAGGGTTGGCGGCAGCGGTGGCCATGCCGGGGACGCGCCCCGGCATACTGCCGCCGTATCAGGAGCGCCCGAAGACCTATCCCACCCAGTTGATCCTGCGCTTCGATCCGAAGCAGGATCGCGGCAAGGCATACCCGCTGCTGATGGCGATGGGACGTACGCGCGAGGCAGCCACGCAGGAGAGCCTGGAGGCCGCGCTATGCGAGCAGAATGCGCAGGCGCAGGAACTCTACCAGCAGACAGCGGACTACTACGCGCACTTCTTCGACACCCGCATGACCGTGGAGACGCCGGACACAGTATTCAACGATGACTTCCGCTGGGCTGCGCTCTCCATCGATCAGTTGCGCGTGCGCCACGGAAGAGAACTGGGCCTGGTCGCCGGCTTCTATTCTTCGGGCGACTCCGCGCGGCCGGGCTTCGGCTGGTTCTTTGGCCGCGACTCGCTCTATACGCTCTACGCCATCGACAGCTACGGTGACTTCGCCCTCACCCGCCAGGAGCTTGAGTTCCTGATGGCGCGGCAGCGTGCCGACGGCAAGATGCCGCACGAGTATTCGCAGACGGCCGAGCTGGTCGATTGGAACTCGACGCCATACGAGTATGCCGCAGCAGACTCCACGCCGCTCTTCCTGATGGCGATGGAGGACTACGTCAACGCCAGCGGGGATACCGCATTTCTTGAGCAGCACTGGTCTGCCGTCGTGAAGGCGTGGGCGTTCGAGCGCACCCACGACTCCGATGGCGACGGCATCTATGACAACTCGCAGGGCAGTGGCTGGGTGGAGAGCTGGATTCCCAGCATGCCGCATCAGGAGATCTACCTTGCGTTGCTGGACCAGCAGGCCAGTGGCGCCATGGCGCGGCTCAGCCAGATCATGCAGAAGAGCGACGTGGCCACCCAGGCCGGCGAGCGCGAGAAGACCATCGCCGCGAAGATCGCGAGCGAGTATCCGCAGCAGAAAGGTATGTACGCCTTCAGCTATAACGCCGCGCAGGGCACAGATACGACGGCCACCATCTATCCGGCAGTGGCTTGGTGGGATGGCCATGCGTCGCTCGAGCACTCCGACAGTGCCTTCGGGCGCTGGGCCTCTGGCGAGTTCTCCACCGACTGGGGCACGCGCGATGTAGGCGAGCGCGAAGCGATCTACGATCCCAGCAGCTACCACCAGGGGTCGGTATGGCCGCTGTTCACCGGCTGGACGGCGGTGGCCGAGTATCGCACCGGCCACACCTTGAGCGGCTACGCACACCTGATGCAGACGGCGAACCTGACCACGGCGCAGGACCTTGGCGCGGTGACCGAGCTGTTGAGCGGCGACTACTTCGTGCCCTTTGGCCGCAGCACCACGCATCAGCTATGGTCCTCAGCCATGGTGGTGATTCCGGCGATGCGCGGACTGTTTGGCGTCACTCTCGACGCCTCGAACAACACCATCACCATCGATCCGCGACTCCCCGCACAGTGGGACCATGCCACGCTGCATAACCTGCGGCTTGGCGAGGCAGCGGTGGATCTGCGTTATAAGCGCACGCCGGAGGGCTGGCTGGTACGCGCGCAGACCAAAGGTGCGAAGTCTGTGAAGCTGGCTAGCACCGTGGCTGGTGCGAAGGCCTCGGCGGATGGTGCGGAGCTGCGCATTCCCGGGCCGGCAGTCGAGGTCGGTATGGACTACGGCGCAGACGGCGCACTACCGCGGCCGGGTGCGCGCACCGCCATGCTGAAAGTGCTGGGTCAGGAGCAGCAGCCGCACGCGCTGATGCTGATGCTAGAGGCGCCGGGCGGCAGCCAGCAGTCGCTGCTGCTGCGAGAGAATCGCGAACACCTGCGAGTCACCGCAGACGGCGCAACTGTATCCGAGGGTCACGTCCGGATCGATTTCCCTGCCGGCGCGGGCTACGTGCACAAACAGGTCACGCTGCACTGGTAGCCGACCGAGGCGGATGCGTCGCGGCTCCTGAGGATATGCTCTATACTGACCAAGTTGTTTCGCAGCGCCCCGCTTCTCTCAGAGGGATGGCTCCGGCCACGGAGCGAGCCTCGAATCCTTTGGTTTTCTTGCAAAAGGAAAAGCCGGAAGAGGAAACAAGGAAGCGAAACAGCATTTCCAGCGCATGCACTTGTGCGAGAGCTGGCCAGATAGCTCAGTGGTAGAGCGCGGCCCTGAAAAGGCCGGCGTCGGCGGTTCGATCCCGTCTCTGGCCACCACATCACGCGACGCCGAGTGCGCCCATGAATACATGATGGCCGCCTCACTTATGAAACGCGAGCAGGTCGGTGCTCAGCGGCCCTTGGACAATGCCTTGCCGCTCTTGCTGCAATAACACTGCTTGCGCTTTCCCTAGTTAGAAGCAGCCTTCTTCTCTGTAGAGGGCACCGCACCCTTCCAGAAGTCCGGGTCCCGCTTGATCCATTCCGCAGTCGGATTGCTCATCCGCGGATTGATCTGGAACAGGTTGGTCATCGTTGTCTCGATACTGGCTGCGGTAAGCTCTTCGACCTTCTTCAAGCCATCTTCTCCGAGTGCGGCGACGAATTTTTCGGAGCTCTGGATGCCTGCATCCGTTTCGGACAGCGACTCCATGGTGTTGATAACGACGAAGGTGGCTCCGGCCGGGAAGCCTGGCGCAGGGCTGCCGTACCTTACTTCAAAGCAGTCCCAGTGGGTTTCAGGAGCGACCTTGCGGTAGGTGTCGGCATACAGGTGCGCGAGTTCGGTGAACTCATGGCGGTGGCCGGGTTTGACGATGAACGTGGAGATCTCAAAGAAGCGCGTGCCCTTGATGTGGCCTTTGTTCATGCTGAGGTCGGGACGGAGCACCATGGTAATGGAGTCATAGCCGGAGAGCAGATCTCCATCCATGAGCGTGGCGTGGTCGACGGCTGCGGCTTTTGCCTTGTTGGCACTGACGGCGGCCTGGGACTTTTGCCAATCAGCAAAGCTGTCGTAACTACTGAGGAAGAGCGAGCGGGTAGGACCAGACAGAGCGTCCATGGCGAAGTAGTGGAGATTGGGCTCGCCCGCGGAGTAGGCGCGCACAAAAGCGCCTTCAGAGCGGTCATGCAGCATGCCCCCCTTGCCGGGCTTGAGAAATTCGCGCTGAATGACCAGGACCTTGGGTGGCCCGTCATCCTGCGCCTGCAATGCGGTAGACAGGGACGCGGCAAGCGGCAACAGCATGGCGCCGCTGAGGGCAAATTTCCGGACAAGGGCGTGCATAGTTTCTCCTGAAGCGAGATGAAGTGAATGAAAGGGAATGCAGTGCCGTGACAGCTATTCAAGCTACGGGGCCGAAACGATGAAGGGATTACCTGGGCCCGACAAGGCGCGCGAGGGAAGGCGGGAGCCTGGGATGTGTACGCGAGCCCTGGATCGTAGTGACGGCCAAGTCTGCATTCCTGGCCTAAAATTTGTCAAGGAAATTGGGCGGGGACGGGTAGTGGATCAGCTTGACGAAGGCCACGCCCAAATTGACGGTATCCCGGCGAGGCATGGATACTGATAGAAGCTGCCAGACGTCTATCCTTTGCACGGAAAAACCATGATCTCGACCCAGCGCAAGACACAATTCGTTCGCGTTCTGGCGCTGGTACTGTGCATTTCCGTCGCGATCTTCTTCTCCGCGCTGTTGGTCCATAGTCATGGCGCTGGCGCCACGGCCGATCATGCTGCCCACTGCCAGGTGTGCGCGCTGGGCCACACCGCAGCCTCTGCTGCCACAGTCGTAAACCTGACCATTGCTTTGCAGGTGTTGAGCCTGATGCAGGCTGGCACACCACGCCGCGGCTCGCCTTGCTTCGTCGCCCTGCCCACCACACGTCCTCCACCCCGCAGCCTCTAGCGTCCCGCTCTGCATTCGTTGTTCCCTTCCCTGCAGACCATGATCCGGAGGCTTTCGTGTCTTTCCATTCCTGGCGGCCTGGCCGCTTTCTCTTCGCATCTGCACCCTTCGTCCTTGTTGCAATGGCGGGCGCACAGACGCTGACGGGCACCGTCAATGGCCAGGTGACCGACCCGCAGGGCAACGTCATTCCCGGCGCACTGGTAAGCGTGCAGAATCCAGTCAGCGGCTTTGACCGGCAGTCCAAGTCAGATGACGCCGGCAGCTTCAGCTTCGCCAATGTGCCCTTCGGCAGCTACCACGTCTCGGTTGTCGCACCTGGCTTCGCCTCCACCATGACCGATGTCAGCGTGCGCAGCCCGGTGGCGGTAACCATCAAGCCGCAACTGGCCATCTCCGACGTTGCGACCACGGTCAACGTCGATGCAGGTGCGGAGGATGTGGTGACCAACACTCCGACTGCCCATACCGATCTGAACGCGAGCGCGATCGGGCAGATTCCCTACCAGAACACCAACTCCGCGGTCAGCTCCCTGCTGACCCTGGCTACCCCTGGCATTGCGCAGGACTCCAACGGCATCGTGCACGCGCAGGGTGAGCACCAGGATGTGCAGTTCAGCGTGGACGGCCAGCCCATCACCGACCAGCAGAGCCGCCAGTTCTCCAATCAGATTGCCCTCAGCTCCATCGAGAGCCTGAATGTAATCAGCGGCGTGCCCCCGGCAGAGTACGGTGACAAGGCCAGCCTGGTCGTCCAGACCACCACTAAATCCGGCCTGGGACAGAAGCTGCATGGCAGCCTCTATGGCGGCTATGGCTCGTTTGGCAGCGGCTCGGGCGGCGGCAGCCTGGGCGTGGGTTCGTCGCATTACGGCTCCTTCTCTGCCATCGATGTCGTGAACAGCGGCCGCTTCCTGGATACAGCAGAGTTCCGTCCGCTGCACGCGCATGGCAACGTCGAAAATGTGTTCGAGCGGTTCGACGTCCAGACCAATGCCACGGACAGCTTCCACTTCGACTTGAGCGCCGCACGCTCCTGGGCGCAAACGCCGAATCAATACGACCAGCAGGCGGCAGGCCAGGACCAGCGCAACCAGATCAAGAGCTTCAACATCGCGGCCTTCTGGACCCATCTGTTCAATGCTGCTTCGCTGCTCAGCTCGAATATCTATTTGCGCCAGGACCAGGTGCACTACTACCCGTCCGGCAATGCCTTTGCCGACCAGCCAGCGACCCTGCAGCAGACGCGCCGGCTGACCAACGTCGGCATCAAGGAAGACTTCACCTACTCCAAGGGCATTCAGAGCCTGAAGATCGGCGTGAACTTCTTCCACACGCCAGTCACAGAAGACTTTCGGCTCGGCATCACGGATCCAGCCTTCAACGCTCCCTGTCTCAATGCCACCGGGGCGCCCATCACCGATCCCACCGTGCTGGCCTGCACGGGCGCCGGGCAGACGCCCAACAGCGCCTTCCTGCCCAGCCTGCTGCCTTATGACCTGTCACGCGGCGGACAGCTCTTCGTCTTCAACGGCGGCACGGACGTGAAAGAGGAGGCGCTCTACATCGAGGACGAGCTGCACTTCGGGGGATGGCTGCTCAGCGGCGGCGTGCGCGCGGACAACTACAACGGCATCTCGACCCGCTCCCAAGTAGAGCCGCGGGTCGGCGCCTCCTATAGTTTGAAGCAGACCAACACCATCCTGCGCGGCTCCTACGGCAAGTTCTTCCTTACGCCCTACAACGAGAACCTGGTGCTTTCGAGCGCCACCGGCGCCGGCGGCCTGGCGCAGAATGTCTTTGGCGCCTTCGGTCAGCGCACACTTGAGCCGGGCAAGCGCAATCAGTTCTCTACCGGCTTCGAGCAGGCGCTGGGCTCGAAGGTCGCCATCCAGGCAGACTACTTCTGGAAGTACACCGACCGCGACTACGACTTCGACATCCTCTTCAACACCTCACTCTCCTTCCCCATCCAGTGGCGGCGTTCGAAGATTGACGGCTACGCGATCCGCGCGAACCTGACGCCAGTGCGCGGATTCTCTGCCTGCTCCGTGCTGGGACACTCGCGCGCCCGCTTCTTCGGGCCAGAGGTGGGCGGCATCCTGTTCAACAACCCCAATACGCCGCTCTCCGGCGCGCCCTTCCGCATCGACCACGATCAGGCCTTCCAGCAGACCACGCATCTGCAGTACCAGAAGAGCGCAGGGCATGGTCCGCTGCTGGGCTTCAACTGGACCTATGAGAGCGGCCTGGTGGCCGGCGCTGTTCCCTTCTCCCCCACCGCGGACCAGACCTCGCCCGACTATCAGGTGAATCTGACCAGCCTGACAGCAGACCAGCAGGCGCAGATTGACCTGACCTGCAACGGACAGCGCGCCACTCTGGCCGCGCCGCTTACCAGTTGCCCCGGTAACCAGCTCAGCTCGCCGCTGGTAAAGGTGCCGGCTCCGGGTACGGAGAATGATGATCACAATCCGCCGCGCGTGCAGCCGCGCCACACCTTTGACGCCCTGGCAGGCTACGATAGTCTGCTCCATACTGAGCATTACAAAGTGAACTGCAGCGTCTCCGTGGTGAACCTTACGAATCAGTACGCGCTGTATAACTTTCTCTCCACCTTCAGCGGCACACACTTCGTGTCTCCGCGTACCTACACGGGCCAGCTCACCTTCGTTTTCTAGCAGCCACCAGGGAGGCAGGGCATGCAGTCGTTGATCGCGATCGAACGGTCCAGTGCATTGCGGCTGGCACGCCGCCTCGCGATCTTGACGATGGTGTGGGTGGGCGCAGAGGCGGTGCTGGGCCTGCTGAGCGCGTGGCGCGCGCATAGTGTTTCGCTGGCAGCCTTCGGCTTCGACAGCCTGATCGAACTGGCCTCTGCCGCGGCTGTTCTGTGGCGGCTTACCCAGGAGCGCGATGCCGTACGACGTGCCCGTGCAGAGCAGCGCAGCCTGCGCTTTGCCGCGGTATGCCTGCTGCTGCTGGCGCTTTACGTCGCCGTGGAGGCGCTGCGCGAGCTGATCACTGGACCCAGCGCTTCGTACAGCTTGCTGGGTATCGCCGTCACCGCCTCTGCTGTCCTGCTGATGCCAGCGCTGGCGCGCGCCAAACGAAATGTCGGGATTCGCCTGAATAGTGGAACGATGATCGCCGACTCGCGCCAGGCCGCCTTCTGCGCAATGCAGGCAGCGATCGTGCTGCTAGGTCTGCTGGCAAACCGCTGGTGGCACCTGCCGCGCGCGGATAGCATCGCCGCGCTGCTGCTGGTGCCGCTCATCGTGCGTGAGGGTGTGCGGGCGCTGCGGGGTGAAAGTTGTGGTTGCAGTGGAGACCAGTGTTCCTCAAGCGCCGGGTAGGCCCGCGAACAGCGCCACCAGCGCAGCGCCGGCAAACAGGCACACCATCTGCAACACAATCGCGCGCCGGCTATGCTGGTGGCGCAACTCCGGCAACAGGTTCACGCAGGCGATGTAGAGAAAGCTGGCCGCGCTGATGGGGAGCAGCCAGTACACGGCTGTGCCACTGGCCGCGCCAAAGGCTGCCACCGCCCCGACACCCACCAGCGCGCCGAGCGAAGGCAGCACCGCCATGCGCAGTGCGTTGCTGGCTCCATAGCGCAGGTGCACGAATACTGCGAAGTCGCCCACGCGATGCGGTACCTCATGCAGACTGACTGCGAGCGCGGTAATCCATCCCACCCGGGGGCCTGCGGCAAAGGCAGCCGCGACCGAGACGCCATCGAGAAAGCTGTGCAGGCTGCTGGCGACAATCAGGTTGGCCGGGCGCAGCGCATGCGTCACCTGGCCATGCTGATGGCTGTGAATCTCGGGCGACTCGCCGCCATGCACGATCAGCGCAACGATCTGCTCCAGGCAGAACAGCCCCAGCAGGCCGCCGGTCAGCAGCCACCATACCCGTGGCGTGTTACCCAGCGCGGTGATCGCCTCAGGCAGCAGATGCAACAGCGCCGTAGCCAGCAGCAGCCCGGTCGCCAGGCTGACCAGGTAGGGTAGCGCGTCGGTCAGGGCGTCTTCCCGCTGTCGCAGCAGCCAGGCAGCCAGCATGGCCACTGCTTCCAGAGCGAAGACAGCCAGCAGCGCGTCGGTGAGGAGCTTGGCGTGCATGTGCAATAGAGACCCAGCGTATCTATAGGAGTATTGCGGAGCATCCCCAGTGTACGGGCGGCAGTGAGAAGTAGTGTACAAAGCACCCGCTGCGCGATCGCCGCTCCCTCGCTTCCTCGCTGCAGTAAATTTGCGATCCACGACCCTCGTGCATCAAAAGCAACGAGACGCTCCCAGCACCCTCGCGGTGAGTAACTGAATCCAATGAACGGCGCGGTAGTATCGTGCCAATTCATTCAGGAGATTTCCACCCATGGCCCACACGGCAGAGACCATTGAAAGCCTGAAGCACGCGCCCGGTGTCGCGGGCATGCTGGAACCCATCCTTCACCGCTGGAGCCCGCGCGCCTTTGCTGCTCGCGAGGTACCGGCAGAGGATTTGAAAAAGGCATTCGAGGCCGCACGCTGGGCTGCCTCCTCCTACAACGAGCAGCCCTGGCGATTCGTGGTGGGCCGGCGCGGCGATCCGGCGTACAGCAAAATTCTGGACGCGCTGGTGCCCTTCAACCAGAGCTGGGCCAGCAGCGCCCCGGTACTGGTGCTTGCGGCGGCGCGCAAGCACTTCGCCCACAATGGCGAGGTGAATCGCCATGCCTGGCACGACACGGGCGCGGCCATGGCCAACCTCGCCCTGCAAGCCACTTCACTTGGTCTGCACACACATTCCATGGCTGGCTTTGACCATGACAAGGCCAAGGCCGCGTTCCAGATTCCGGATGACTTCGATACCGTGGCCGTCACTGCGCTCGGCTACTTGGGCGATCCGGACACGCTACCCGAACAACTGCGGAGTGGCGAACAGCAGCCGCGCCAGCGCAAAGACCTGAAAGAGATCGTCTTCGGCGAGTGGGATCAGGCCGCGAAGTTCTGAGGACTGTTCTCGGTTCATCGAGCCGGCTGCGCCTCACGCATCGCATTTACCGCCTCGCGGGCTGCTGCGATAGTAGCGTCGATGATCGCTGGCGTATGCGTCGTGCCCAGGAAGGCTGCCTCAAACTGTGACGGGGGCAGCCACACCCCTGCGTCAAGCATGGCGCGATGAAATGCGCCGAAGCGCGCCGTGTCTGACGTGGCCGCGCTGTCAAAGTCCGTCACGTCCTTCTGCGTAAAGAACCAGGTCCACATTGCGCCTACACGATTGGTCGCCACCGGCATCCCCGCTTCTGCCAGCACTGCTGCGACACCTTCTGCAACGGCGCGGCTTGCGCTCTCAATACGCCCGTACACCTGCTCACGATGAGCAGCCAGGTATGCCAGCGTCGTATAACCCGCGGCCATGGCCAGCGGATTGCCGCTGAGCGTCCCTGCCTGATACACCGGGCCAAGCGGCGCGAGCATATTCATCATCGCTGCGCGTCCGCCGAAGGCTCCGCAAGGCAGCCCGCCCCCGATGATCTTGCCCAGGCAGGTCAGGTCCGGCGTGATGTTGTAAAGCTGCTGCGCGCCGCCATGCGCCACGCGGAACCCGGTCATCACTTCGTCGAAGATCAGCACCGCGCCTTCGCGCGTCGTCAGCGCGCGAAGCGCCTCCAGGTAGCCTAGCGCCGGAGCGACGCAGCCCATGTTGCCAGCTACTGGTTCGAGGATGATGGCCGCTATCTCCTGCGGGCGTGCAGCAAACGCTGCCTCCACCGCAGCAATGTCGTTGTAGGGCAATGCGATGGTGAAGTGCGCAATCTCCTCCGGCACGCCGGCGGAGCCAGGGATGCCGAAGGTAGCCACACCAGAGCCGGCCTTCACCAGCAGTCCATCCGCATGGCCGTGATAGCAGCCTTCAAACTTGATGATGTACTTGCGGCCCGCGAAGGCACGTGCCAGCCGGATAGCAGACATGGTCGCCTCTGTGCCGGAGGAGACGAAGCGCAGCTTCTCGATGGAAGGCACCGCCTGCGTTATCAGTTCGGCGAGATCTGCCTCTGCTGCAGTCGACGCCCCGAAACTGGAGGATCGCGTGGCCGCCTGTTGGATTGCCTCCACGACTGCCGGAAAGGCATGGCCCAGAATCATCGGGCCCCAGGAGCCGAAGTAGTCGATGGAGCGGTTCCCATCCGCGTCCCACAGGTAGGCACCCTCGGCACGCACCACGAACGGAGGATCGCCGCCCACCGCGCGAAAGGCGCGCACCGGCGAGTCAACGCCGCCGGGCAGAAAGCGCTCAGCCCGCTGTTGCAAGGCGCGGGAGCGGTCCAGCGTGCGCGTGGAGGGTCTCTGTTCTGTCATTGATCCAAGTATAGAAAATCACGCCGCACTGCGTCGTGGTGAGCCCGGCGCCATGGCGAATTCCACGCAGCCCGTTATGACTGTGTGGGACGACATCCGCGCGTCCTATCCGATACCCTGCGGCTGACCATGCGCATCGTTCTCACCACTTTCGGCACTCTGGGCGATGTGCATCCACTGATCGCCGTCGCGCTGGAGCTGCGCCGTCGCGGCCACACCGCCGTGCTTGCGGTGCCAGAGATCTTCCGCGCAAAGATCGAACCGTTGGGTCTCCCCTTCGTTAAGGTGGGCCCCACGCTGAACCCGGACGATCCGCAGCAGGTCGCCATGTTGATGGACATCCACAAGGGCACGGAGCGCACCCTGCGCGAGGTGCTCTTCCCCGCTATCCGTCAGAGCTTTGACGAGCTGCTGGCCGCCGTTCAGGCGGAGGGCGGCGCAGATCTGCTGCTGGCTGGTGAGCTCACCTACCAGGCCCCCGTGGTGGCAGAGGTCACGGGCGTTCCCTGGGCCAGTTATGTCCTGGCGCCGCTCTCCTTCTTCTCCGCCTATGACGCACCGGTGTTGCCGCCCTATCCGCAACTGGCGCGTCTGCAAAGCGCGGTGCCGGTGACCGGCCGAGCCATTGCGCGCTTCGCACGCTGGGTGACCCGCCGCTGGGCAGAGCCGGTATATCGGCTGCGCGCAGAGCTGGGACTCGACCGCGGATCGAATGTGATCTTCGACGCAAAGCATGCGCCAGAGCTGGTGCTGGCCATGTTCTCGCCCTTGCTGGGCAAGCCGCAGCCAGACTGGCCGCTGCATACCGAGATCACCGGCTTCGTCTTCTACGATGGCGATGCCGGCACGCAGGAGCTGCCGGCGGAGATCGAGCGGTTTCTCGCAGCCGGAGAACCGCCCGTCGTGTTCACGCTTGGCTCGGCTGCAGTGCTCGACGCGGGACCCTTCTACGAGGAAAGTGCGCAGGCTGCGCTGCAGGCGGGTGTACGCGCCGTCTTGCTGGTGGGTTCCGATCCGCGCAATGTGCCGCGAACCAAGTCGCCGGATCTGTGCGTGGCGCGCTACGCGCCCTATTCGAAGATCTTTCCGCGAGCCTCGCTCATTGTGCATCAGGGCGGCGTCGGCACCACGGCGCAGGCCATGCAGGCGGGCCGGCCCATGCTGGTGATGCCCTACAGCCACGACCAGCCGGACAACGCACGGCGCATGCGCCGGCTGGGCGTGGCGGGCGTGATCCGCAGGCCGGATTACACGGCCGAGCGCGCCGCACGGCGGATTCGGCGCATACTGGCCCATCCGCGCTTCGCCGCCCGCGCTGCCGAAGTAGCCTTGCAACTGCGGAAAGAGGACGGTCTGACCGCCGCCTGCGACGCACTCGAGGCGCATTGCCGTCACCAGACCGGCTTCCGCACCTGAACTCAGCCTGCGCGGCCCTCTTCACACCTGTGAAAAACACGCCCCTTGCAGAATGAGCTAGCCTCTACATATGCCCTGTCTTTGGGGCATTGGGATGGAGGTGCCTGATGGAGACGTCCGCCAATCAGCAGACCGTACCGTGCCCCGAGTGCGGCTACCAGGTAAAGCTTACGGAGAGCCTGGCCGCACCGCTCATCGCAGCGGTGGAGCGCAAATACCAGCAGCAAATGCAGCAACAGCAAGAGACCATCGCTGCGCGGGAGCAGACGCTGGTGGAACGCACAGCCGCGCTTGCACGCAATGCGGCGGAAGCGGAGCAGCAAGTTGCCGCGCAGGTGCGGACACGCCTCGACGCCGAGCGTAAGCAGGTGGTGACCGAGGAGGCAGAGCGCGCGAAGCAGCGGGTCGCCGCGGAGCTCGCACGGCAGGCCAACGCGTTGCGCGAGAGTGAAGACCGGTCGCGTGAGTTGCAGGCGAAGCTGACAACTGCGCAACAGCAGGAGGCGGAGTTCCTGCGCCAGAAGCGGGCGCTCGACGATGAGCGCCGCGAGCTGAAGCTGGAGATACAGAAACAGGTGCAGCAGGAGCTTGAGACAGTCCGTCAGCAGGCGCAGCGGCAAGCAGAAGAGCAGATGCGACTGAAGGTGCAGGACAAGGACGATGCGATCCAGGCACTGCGCCGGCAGATTGATGACCTGAAGCGCAAGGCCGAGCAGGGATCGCAGCAGGCACAGGGCGAGGTGCTGGAGCTGCAGGCAGAGCAACAACTGCGCTCGCGCTTTCCCCTGGACGAGATCATCCCCGTGCCCAAGGGCGAGTTCGGCGGCGATCTGCTGCACACGGTGTGCGACGAGTCTGGCCAGAGATGCGGCAGCATCCTGTGGGAGTTCAAGCGCACCAAGGCCTTCACGGAAAGCTGGCTGGCCAAACTGCGCGGAGACCAGCGCGCAGCCGGTGCGGATCTCGCCGTGCTGGTAAGCCAGACCATGCCCCGGGACATTGCGCACTTTGACCACATGGGCGGTATCTGGGTCAGCAGCCTGGGGTGCACCCTGCCGGTAGCCATCGCGCTGCGCCAGGCACTCATTGAACTGTCGCACGCACGCCGCGCCGGCGACGGGCAGGAGACCAAGGTGCAGCAGGTCTATGCATATCTGACGGGACCGCAGTTCCGTCATCGCATGGGCACCATCGCTGAAAAGTTCACAGACATGCGCGCAGATCTGGATCAGGAACGGAAGTTTCTGCAGCGGCAATGGGCGAAGCGTGAGAAGCAATTGGAGCTGGTCCTCGAGGCCAGTGAAGGTATCTATGGCGACCTGCAGGGCATTGCCGGGCGCAGCCTTGAAGAAATTGATGCACTGGAGCCGCAGTTGTTGTTACAGGATCAAAGCTGATCCCAGGTCCTTGTTTCTTTAGTAATGTGCATACCGCGCACCCGAACTGAGCGCATCCCATCAGCTACCCCGTGTTCAGATCCCGGTGGCTACGGAGGCGGAAGCGCAGGTGAATACAGGCTCCCCGAACTTCGCTGCTCACTGACAGAAAAGTATTCTGCATCAGCAGGAACGGAAGTCACCCGTTGGAGGGGACCTTCGCTACGGAAGTAGCAGGCCTGGTCAATATCTTTGTCGGTGGCAGATTGTTACACTGTGGCAACTTTCCAACGCAGAACGGTCGTGTGGAGGATCAGGCGCAGCTAGACCGGCAATACGACTGAAACGTTTGTCGTCTCGTCGGCGCGCCACCTCTCATGTCGCTGCCTGGAGGATTCTTTCGCGGATGGACGACACCTTGAAACGTGCAAATTTGAATGCCGTCACACTGGCGGCCAGCGACGGGCTGGTTGGCTACTTTTCGATGGAGATCGCGATAGAGCCTACCATCCCCACCTACAGTGGCGGGCTTGGCGTCCTGGCTGGCGACACGCTCCGTTCCGCTGCAGACCTTGGCCTCCCGTTGGCAGCCGTCACTCTGGCTCACCGCAAGGGCTACTTCCGCCAGGAACTCGATCAGCACGGCGCGCAGACTGAGCAGACCCAGCCGTGGCAGCCGGAGGCGCGCCTGGCTGAGGAAGAGCCGCATGTCATCGTGGTCATAGCAGGGCGCCCGGTACACGTCCGCGCCTGGCGATATGACATGGAAGGCGTGACCGGTCACACGCTGCCCATCTATCTGCTCGATACCGACCTCGAAGAGAACCACCCTCACGACCGGACCCTGACCGACTGCCTGTATGGCGGTGATTCGAACTATCGCCTGGAGCAGGAGATGATCCTGGGGCTGGGCGGCTTCCGCATGCTGGAGGCACTTGGCCTGGACGTGACGGTGTACCACATGAACGAGGGCCACGCAGCACTGTTGACCCTGGCACTGCTGGAGAAGACGTTAGACGGCAGCGCGCTCGCCAGCGCGCAGGATCGCGACTATGAAGCGGTGCGGCAGCACTGCGTCTTCACCACGCACACCCCGGTTCCTGCGGGGCATGATCGCTTCTCCATGGAGCAGTCCTATCGCATCCTGGGCGCCGAGCTCACGCAGACCATCGAGCGCATCGGTGGCTGTCATGAAGGCATGGTCAACATGACCTACATCGCCCTGCGGCTCTCCCGCTTTGTAAACGGCGTGGCCATGCAGCACGCCAAGGTCAGCCGTGTCATGTTTCCGGAGTACGAGATCCATGCCATCACCAATGGCGTGCACGCCTCCACCTGGACGGCGCCCGCCATGCAAGCCGCGTTTGACAAGCATCTGCCCCGCTGGCGCGAAGATAACGTGCAGCTGCGCTATGCCATTGACATTCCGCGGGATGAGTTGGCAGCAGCGCACGCAAATGCAAAGCAAACCTTGTTTGCCGAAGTAGAGAAGCGTACCGGCATTGCTTTGCGAGAGGAAGTGTTCACCGCCGGCTTCGCGCGCCGCGTCGCAACCTACAAGCGAGGGGATCTGCTGTTCACTGATCCGGAGCGGTTGGCTCATATCGCCGTGGCTAACGGTGGCCTGCAGATCCTGTATGCGGGCAAGGCACATCCGGCGGATGATCCAGGCAAGGGCATCATCCGGCGCATCTTCGACGCTGCTCAGAAGCTGGCATCGGACTCCCTGCACATCATCTACCTGGCGGATTACGAGTGGCGCCTCGGCGCCATGCTGACTGGCGGCGTGGACCTGTGGCTTAACAATCCCCTGCGGCCCTATGAGGCATCCGGCACCAGCGGTATGAAGGCGGCGCTCAATGGCGTCCCGAGTCTCAGCGTGCTGGACGGCTGGTGGATTGAGGGCTCCATCGAGGGCGTCACTGGTTGGGACATTGACGACCACGAGCAGGCTGAGCAGGAAGCAGCCAGTCTCTACGCTAAGCTGGAGAAAATTTTGCCGCTCTACTACACAGACCAGGCAGCGTGGCGCAAGCTGATGCAGACCACCATCGCCATGAACGGTTCCTTCTTCAACACCCAGCGGATGCTCGAGCAGTACATCTCCAATGCCTATTATCCGGAGAAGAAGGCCAGCTATTCCGCGCAACTGCTGGAGCATTCCTTCGCCCGGTAGGGCACAATCAGTCTGGAAACGCAGGAGGGCGGCGCGCATGCGCCGCCCTCCTTTTGTGCAGATGCAAGTTACGGATAGGCGACAACCGGGTGTACGGTACCCGCGTTGCTTTGGTTCGCCGTAGTGCCCTGCCCGTTGATGACATGGGTGATCTCACCGGTGCCGCTGAGGAAGACCGTACCCGTATCGTGGACGACGACACCAGTGTTTTGGGGAACTGTCATCGCGTTGTCTTCAATGATGTAGTTCCCGTTGGTGCGTGCCGGATCAAAGAATGAGTAGATCCCCGATCCGTAAACCTGATGCGTGCTGACAGCATTCGCCACCACATAAGAGGGGTATCCGTTAGCGCTGCCATCGAGCCACGCGCCCTGACTTGGCGGATCGTAGGGCAACTCGCTCTGGTAGAAGATGGTTTCGCCTCCATTCCCGTTCCACAGCGTCTGCTCCTTTTGGTAGTGCTCCACGAAGAGGCCGGTGGCTGTTACGTTATCCCCGTTGATCACCACACCGTGATCGGCCGTATTCAGCGTCCAACCCACCCCAGTGCCATGATCGGCACGCCAGGCCCAGATGTCGTCGAGGATTACGTTGTCATGATCGACCTGCAGGCTGGTGGTCGCGCTGCCCGCCGATGGACCTCCTACCCGGAAGAACACATCGTTGAGCGTGACCGGGTCAGAGGGGTCGCTCTTCTTCTTACCGTTGGGCTTGCCAATCTGGAAGAGCACCGGCGAATTCACCGGGCCCGCATCGACGATCAGACCGGCTGCTTCCACACCATCCACATCTGCGACGGTGATGGCCGCCGTCCCCGCTTGCGGAACCAGCGTGGCCAGGCCTAGACCCAGAACTACCGTGTCGGGCCTTTTTACCTCGATGGAGCGGTCATACCGGTAGATACCCGGCGTCAGAATCAGGTTCTGCCCCTTCGCCAGCTCTTTGTTAATGTCTTGGACGGACGTGGATGGGTTTGCAATGAAAAAGCTGCTGATGGGCAGCGAGCGTCCCGTCGACGGACCGCTCAGCCAGCTTGCTCCAACAGAGTTTGTCGCCAAGCCAGGCGCAAATACGCTGTAATGACCGGCGGGATCAAGGTAGAGGAATGGTTTCTCCCGGCTGACCGGGGTGGTTGGCAGTGTTGTGTACGTCGGATTGGGGTAGGACTGCGGTGGCGCGTTTACCACGCCAGAGAAGACCTGATTCCACACTCCGTTGGTCCATCCACCGATGTTGCTGTTCCGTACGTAGAACTGCTGTTGTGAGCCGTTGATGATGGTCGAGCCAGGAATGGCGATCTGGGAGTCGGCAATGAAGCCACCGCTCGCGAACTGCGGACCAGCAGTGCAGTAGTCAAACAGCGTGAGGTTTTTGCCGGCCATATTGACTCGGCGTATCGGGGACGCCTGCGAGACAGCCCAGAAGTCTGCCGACGATCGGCAACCGGACGAACCCGTCACGTTGATTCGCAGATTCGAGAGCGAGCGCCAGAACGTATCGAGCGCTGTGCAGTTGGAAGGATTTCCATTGGAGTCGACTGAGAAGCAGCGGTTGTACACATCGACATGGCCGTTGATGGTGACATCGTTCGGCGATGTCCCAAGGCCGGCCACCTCTGTGTAATAGCCAACCTGGATGATGAGCGGCGTATCGCTGCCGTAGATGCCGGGCTTGAACAACAGGCTGTAGCGCTGGGTGCTGAACTCGCTATCCACCTGCCTGGCGGTGACCGCGTCCACTGCTTGCTGAATCTGGCTGGTCGGCATACTGGGATCGAACACCAACACGTTGGGCCCAAAATCTGGAGCCGATGGCGCTGCTCCCTTTTGCGCGATTGCCGGCGCGCTCAAGACAGCCACTCCCAAAAGGAGTCCTCCGGCAAGGCGCAGGGCCGCCGACGTTCTGACTGCAAATGCATTGACTCGTATCATTGACCCAGCTTCCGGAAGAGGATGTGTACTGCGCTGGCAACGTTAGGATCTCCAACATGGGCTTGTCAAATGGACTGCTTGAGGACAATCGGTAATCTGCGGGAGATACGGCAGCAACAACGCAACGCACTCGAAACAAACGGGATATGCGGCGCGTGGCATAGGCGCGAAGACGGATACAGATGGTGGTTGGAATGGACGGAATCTTTGCACGAGACCGCTCGCGCCTCAGTCCCCGTGCTGCTCCGCAGTCATGAGCCGGTCTTTGTGGCCGGGAATAAAAGCGAGACGGATACGGTCGAATGCCAGATACACCACCGGCGTGGTGAACAGCGTCAGCATCTGCGAGACAATGAGTCCGCCCACGATGGTGATGCCGAGCGGCCGGCGCAACTCTGAGCCGGTGCCCGTGCCCAGCGCCAGCGGCAAGCCCCCCAGCAACGCGGCAAACGTCGTCATCATGATGGGACGGAAGCGCAGCAGGCAGGCCTCATAGATAGCCTCCTCCGGTGACTTGCCCTCATTGCGTTCCGCAGCCAGTGCGAAATCGATCATCATGATGGCATTCTTCTTCACAATGCCGATTAGCAGGACGATGCCGATCAACGCGATCACGCTTAGTTCCGTGTGCGTCAGCAGCAGCGCGAGAATCGCGCCCACACCCGCCGAGGGCAGTGTGGAGAGGATGGTGATGGGGTGGACCAGGCTCTCATACAGCACGCCCAGCACGATGTAGACGGTCCCCAGCGCGAAGGCGATCAATAGCGGTTCGCTTGCAAGTGACGATTGAAACGCCTGCGCAGTGCCAGAGAAGTTGGCGCCGATGGAGCTTGGCATGCCCATCTGCTGCTTCTCCTTCTCGACCGCGGTGACCGCAGTGCCCAGCGCCACCCCCGGCGCCAGGTTGAAGGTGAGCGTGATCGACGGATACTGACCGGAGTGATTGACCGCGAGCGCGGTGCGGCGCGACTCGAAGTGGGAGATGGCCGAGAGCGGAACGTTCGTGCCGCTGGATGAGCGCAGGTAAATGCCTTTGAGCGCGTCCGGATCGCGCTGATATTTAGGATCTACTTCCAGCACCACATAGTACTGGTTGAGCGTGGTGTACATCGTGCTGACCTGCCGCTGGCCAAAGGCATCGTAAAGGACGTTGTCGATCTGCGCTGCGGTAATGCCCAGTCGCGATGCGGTGTCGCGGTCGATCACCAGCCGCGCTTCCAGCCCGGCTTCCTGCTGGTCAGTGGAAGCATCGCGCAAATCCGGCATCTTGCGCATCTTTGCCAGCAGGCGCGGCGCCCAGGTGTTCAGCTCGTCCAGGTTGGAGTCCTGCAGTGTGTACTGATACTGTGCGTCACTGCCACGGCCGCCCACACTGATCTCCTGCGCCGACTGCAGAAAGAGCTGCACTCCGGGAATTTTCGACAGTTTGGGGCGCAGGCGATTGATGATCTCATCGGACGACACCTTGCGCTCCGACAACGGCTTCAGCGCGACGAACATGCGACCGACGTTGGTCGTCGCGCCACCGCCGCCGCTACCGGCGAAGGCCATGACGTAATTCACGCCGGGATCTTGCTGCACGATGGCGGCAAGCTGCTCCTGCTTCACCTTCATGGCGTCGAAGGAGATGTCCTGCGAGGCGCGCGCAGCGCCTCCCATGCGTCCGGTGTCCTGCTGCGGGAAGAAGCCTTTGGGCACCAGGATGAACAGATAGACGTTCAGCGCCAGGGTGCTCACAGCGATCAGCAGCACCACGGTCTGGTGGCGCAGCACCCAGCGCAGCCCGCGCTCGTATCCGCTGAGCATGCCGTTAAAAAAGCGGTCCCCCATCAAATAGGCGCGGCTGCGCGCCGCCAGGTCGTGGGGACGCAGGAATTTTGCGCACATCATAGGAGTCGCGGTGAGCGATACCAGCAGCGAGACGGCGATAGCCACTGACAAGGTCACAGCAAACTCGCGGAACAGCCGGCCCACCACCCCGCCCATCAGCAGGATGGGGATGAACACCGCGATCAGCGAGGTGCTCATGGAGAGCACAGTGAAGCCGATCTCACGCGAGCCGCGCAACGCTGCGTCGACCGGCGACATGCCCTGTTCCAGATAGCGGCTGATGTTCTCCAGCACCACGATGGCGTCATCCACTACGAAGCCGGTGGAGATGGTGAGCGCCATCAGGGAGAGGTTATCGAGCGAGTAGCCCAGCAGGTACATCACGCCGAAGGTGCCTACCAGCGAGAGCGGCACCGCCACGCTGGGGATGATGGTGGCCCATACGTCGCGCAGGAAGACGAAGACGACCAGGATCACCAGAGCGATGGAGATGAGCAGCGTGACTTCGACATCGTGCACGGCCGCGCGAATGGTGGTTGTCCTGTCCAGCACGACGGTCGTCTTGATCAGCGGAGACATCGACGCCTGCAGCTGTGGCAGTGCCGCCTTGACGCGTTCGACCGTTTCGATCACATTTGCACCGGCGATCTTGAAGATGACCACCAGCACTGCCGTCTTCCCATTCGCCAGCCCCGCGTTGTAAAGATTCGATGTGGAATCGACAACTGTGGCCACATCTTCCAGTCGCACTGCGGCACCGGTCGCAGGGTTGTAACTAACGATGAGTGGTGCGTAGTTGCGGGCGTGGAAGAGCTGATCGTTGGTGCGGATGTCGCTGATGGTGCGGTCATTCCGGAAGTAGCCCTTGGCAACGTTGACGTTGACGCCGCTGAGCGTGGTGCGCAGCGAATCGATACCAATGCCATACGCGGAGAGCTGCAGCGGGTTGGCTTCCACGCGGACAGCGGGGCTGGCGCTGCCTCCGACGAAGCACTCTCCAACGCCCGGCACCTGGGCTATCTTCTGCTGCAGCACAGAGTCGGCAGCGTCATAGATCTCTGGCTGGCTCAGCGTGTCCGAGGTCAGCGCCAGAATCATGATGGGCGCATCCGCAGGATTCGCCTTGTTGTATCGCGGACTCTGCGGCAGATTCGCCGGCAACTGCGCGCGCGCTGCGTTGATGGCCGCCTGCACATCGCGCGCTGCGCCATTGATGTTGCGGTTCAGATCAAACTGCAATGTGATGTTCGCGCCGCCCAGCGTGCTCGAAGAGGTCATCTGGGTCACGCCGGCAATGCGGCCAAACTGCCGCTCCAGGGGTGTAGCGATGGCGGAGGCCGCCGTCTCCGGGCTCGCGCCGGGCAGCCCGCCATTCACGTTGATGGTGGGAAAGTCCACCTCGGGCAGCGAGGCCACTGGCAGCAGACTGTACGCCACAGCGCCAGCCAGCAGCAGCGCGAAGCTCAGCAGTGAAGTCGCAACCGGACGGCGAATGAAGGGAGCAGAGAGATGCATCGCGGGCGCCCCTTAGTCCGCCGAGACCGCGTGCGCGGCCCCACGCACTGCCCGGACATCTGTAGAGCTGGTGCCGGTCGGCCCGCGCGACAAGCGCCGGGCGAAGCGATCGAAGTAGAGGTAGATGACCGGCGTGGTGTAGAGCGTCAACATCTGCGACACGATCAGGCCGCAGACGATGGTGATGCCCAGTGGTTTGCGCAACTCCGAGCCCATGCCCGTACCCAACGCCAGCGGCAGACCACCCAGCAGCGCGGCCATGGTGGTCATCATGATAGGGCGAAAGCGCAGCAGGCAGGCCTGATAGATCGCCTCCTCGGAGCTCTTGCCGTGCTGCCGCTCCGCTTCGAGCGCGAAGTCGATCATCATGATGGCGTTCTTCTTCACGATGCCGATCAGCAGGATGATGCCGATAATGCCGATGACGTTCAGGTCGGTGTGGAACAGCAGCAAAGCCAGGATGGCGCCGACGCCGGCGGAGGGCAGCGTGGAGAGGATGGTGATGGGGTGGATGTAGCTCTCATAGAGCACGCCCAGCACGATGTACACAGTGATGAGCGCCGCCAGGATCAGGATGGGCTCATTCGTCAGCGACGCCTCAAATGCCTTCGCGGTGCCCTGGAAGCTGGCATTGACACTCTGCGGCAAACCGACCTGCGCCTCCACCTGGCCGATGATCGTCACCGCATCGCCCAGGGAAGCGCCGGGCGCCAGGTTGAACGAGATGGTGCTGGCCGGGAACTGTCCCAGATGCTGAATGGAGAGCGGTGTACTGTTCTGCTGCACTTTGACGAAGGTGCTGAGCGGGACCTGGGTTCCTGTGGAAGAAGCCACGTAAATGCTGCCGAGATCGCTGGCGTCGCTCTGAAAGTCTTTCTGCACCTCCAGGATGACGTGGTACTGGTTCAACTGCGTGAACATGGTGGAGACCTGGCGCTGGCCGAAGGCATCGTAGAGCACGTTGTCGATGGTGGCTAGGCTCACGCCAAGGCGCGACGCGGTATCACGATCGATGAGCAGATCGGTCTCCAGGCCCTTGTCCTGCATGTCGCTGGCGACGTCGGTCATCTCCGGATGCTTGCGCAGTTCAGCAACCAGGCGGCGCGTCCAGGTCGCGAGTTCGACCGGGTCCGCACTCTCGAGCGAATACTGATACTGTGTGCGGCTTACCGCGTCGGCAACCGTCAGGTCCTGCAGCGGCTGCATGTAGAGCGAGATCCCTTCGACATGCTGCAGCTTCGATTGCAGCCGCTGGATAATGGCCGGTGCGCGGTCGTTGCGCTGCGCCAGCGGCTTCAGGTTGATCTGGATGCGGCCGCTGTTGATGGTGGTGTTGGTGCCATCCACCCCGATAAAGGACGAGAGGCTCTCAACATCCGGATCCTGCAGGATCATGTCCGCAAGCCGCTGCTGGCGCTCTGCCATGCTGCCGAACGAAGTACTCTGCGGCGCTTCGGAGATGCCCAGGATGATGCCCGTATCTTCGATGGGAAAGAAGCCCTTGGGCACGACGACATAAAGCACCAGCGTCAGTACCAGCGTGCCAATGGTGACCAATAGTGTTACGAGTTGATGGCGCAACACGAACTGCAGCGTCTCTCCATAACGCCGGATCACATAATTGAAGAAGTCTTCTGACTTGCGATAGAACGCGCTCCGCTGCGCGGCAGGCTTATGCTTCAGCAGCTTCGCGCACATCATGGGCGTCAATGTCAGCGACACCACCGCCGATACCAGAATGGTGACCGCGAGGGTAATGGCGAACTCGCGAAAGAGCCGGCCCACCACGTCGCCCATGAACAGCAGCGGGATCAGCACGGCGATGAGCGAGACCGTCAGCGACACGATGGTGAAGCCGATCTGTTCTGAGCCTTTGAGTGCCGCGGCCAGCGGAGCCTCCCCCTCCTCGATGTAGCGCGAGATGTTCTCGATCATCACGATCGCGTCATCCACCACGAAGCCGGTCGAGATAGTGAGCGCCATCAGCGTGAGGTTGTTCAGACTGTACCCCAGCAGGTACATGACGCCGAAGGTGCCCACCAGCGATAGCGGCACCGCGACGCTGGGGATGATGGTGGCGGCCAGGCTGCGCAGGAACAGGAAGATCACCATCACCACCAGTGCGATGGTCAGCAGCAACTCAAACTGCACATCTTCCACCGAGGACCGGATGGTCGCCGTGCGGTCCGTCAGCACGCGCACCTGGATCGATGCCGGCAGGCTGGCCTTGAGCTGCGGCAGCAGCAGCTTGATACGGTCCACCACCCCGATGATGTTGGCGCCGGGCTGCCGCTGCACGTTCAGGATCACGGCTGGCTTGCGGTCCATCCACGCCGCCTGCAGGACGTTCTCCGATCCATCGACCACATCGGCGACATCGGACATCCTCACCGGCGCGCCGTTGCGATAGGCGATGATCACCGGCCTGTAATCGGCGGAGGTGAGCAGCTGGTCGTTGGCGCTGATGGTGTAGGACTGGCGCAGGCCGTTCAGACTGCCCTTTGCCTGGTCCACGTTTGCAGCGGCAATCGCGGTGCGCAGGTCTTCCAGGCTCATGCCGTAGGAGGCCAACTGGGCGGGGTTGGCCTGGATGCGCACAGCGGGCTTCTGTCCGCCTGCAATCGACACCAGCCCCACGCCGGAGACCTGCGAGATCTTCTGCGCCATGTTGGTATCGGCCAGGTCCTCGACCCGCTGCAGTGGCATGGTGTCGGAGGTAAGCGCGAGCGTCAGCACCGGCTGGTCCGCCGGATTCACCTTGCTATAGACCGGCGGGTTGGGCAGCCCTGCGGGCAGGAAGCTCTGCGCGGCGTTGATGCCGGCCTGCACCTCCTGCTCCGCCACATCGATGTTCTCGTCCAGGCTGAACTGCAGCGTGATGACCGAGCCACCCTGCGAGCTGGACGAGGTCATCTGGTTCAGCCCAGGGGTCTGCCCGAACTGCCGCTCCAGTGGAGCCGTGACGGCAGAGGACATCACCTCCGGGCTGGCGCCGGGATAGAACGTGACCACCTGGATGATGGGATAGTCCACCTCCGGCAGCGCGGAGACGGGCAACTGCCGGTAGGCAACAAAGCCCGCGAGCAGAATGGCCACCATCAGAAGAGAGGTGGCCACCGGCCTTAGGATGAAGATGCGCGACGGACTCACGCAGGGCCTGTTTGCTGCGGCTGCTGCTTACGGTTCGGACGCGCGCCGCTGGGGATCACCTTGGTGCCATCCTGCAGCTTGTCCGCTCCGTCCACCACTACTTGCTCATCCACGCTCAGCCCGTCGGCCACCACCACCACGGCGCCTTCTACGGAATCGACCTTCACAGACTGCATGGCGGCCACCATCTTCGGGCCGCCGCTCTGCTTCGTATTGTCCGCAGGCGGTGCGCTGGATCGGGTGTCCGGAGCGGGTTTCACTACCCACACGAAGTCCCCGTCAGTGCCATGCTGCAGCGCGGCGGCAGGGATCACGATCGCGTTCTGCCGCTGCTCCAGCACCAGGTGAACATTGACGAACTGGTTGGGGAACAGCTGCTCGTCGGTATTGTCGAAGACCGCCTTCAGCTTGTCCGTGCCAGTCGTGGTATCGATCTGGTTGTCGGCGGTCAGCAGCTTGCCGCTCTCTAGCTGATGCGTGTCGGAGCGATCGAAGGCGATGGCGTCCAGCTGCCGCGCCTGGTGCACCTTGCCCAGCACGCGCTGCAGCTGGTCTTCGGGAAGCGTGAAGAAAACAGCGATGGGACGAAACTGGTTGATCAGCAAAGTCGTCGTGGTGTTCGCCGTTACCAGGTTGCCGGGGTCAACCTGGCGAAGCCCGACGCGGCCATCGATCGGCGAGGTGACATGGCAATAGGTCACATTCAACTGCGCGGCTTCGATGGTGGCCGCATCCGCCTTGATCGCGCCCTGGAACTGCCCCAGATTCGCCTCATACGTGCCGAGCTGCTCGCGGGAGACTACGCCTTGGTCATACAGAGCCTTGTAGCGGTTGTACTCCACCTGATTGTTCGCAAGCTGGGCCTGATCGCGCGCCAGCTGCCCCTTGGCCTGGTCCAGGATGGCCTGGTAGGGCCGCGGGTCGATGGTCATCAGCTCCTGACCTTTGCGCACCTGCTGGCCTTCCTTGAAGTTGATGCGCAGCAACTCCCCGGTCACCCGCGGGATCACCTTGACCGAGTAGTAGGGAGTGACCGTGCCAAGACCGGTCAGATAGATGGGCACCGTCCGCTGCTGCACCGCGACGGTCTGCACCGGCACCGCCATATTCGCCATTGCCTGCTGCTTGCGTGCAGCAGTGGCGGTCGCCTCGCGTTTGGCAGTCACGGTGCGCCATGCGATCGCGCCGGCAATGGCCAGCACCATCAGCAGCACCACCCAGCCGAGCCAGCGGCGTCTACGCGGCGGCTCGGGGCCAGTGTCCGGCGACTCCGTGCCCGGCACACGGTATGCATAGGTCGAGGTCGGTACCTGTTCGGTCGGCACGGCAGGTGACATCGTGATCGATCTTCCTTCTCTTCGTTCTGTGTGCTTCTGTGGGGCTCTCGGGGCTGGCTCCCCACGGCCTGTACGGTACTGATCTAACTCATCTAACTGATCTATCGATGCGTGCTGATCTATCGGTGCGTGCTCAGGTCCGGTTCGTCAGCAACGTCTACTCCCGCACCGATCTCTCGGCTATCTGTTTAGGGACGAGAACGGCGTGGGAATGGTTTCTCAGCCGGTGCTGAATGTTTCCATTCTACGAGCCCGGCCAATCCCCGCCAAAAAGCGGTCAAGCTATCTACGGAGCCGAGGGCGGCCGACTCCAAGAAGCCGATTCTGAATCGATCCTGACGAAAAGCTCATCCGTACAGCATGGAACGGTGCACCGGCCGCAAGGGCAGTGAATACCCGGCAGGCACGCAGCGCAATACTCAGGCGGCAGCCTTCCCATTCGGGTACCCATGGCGCCGCAAGCCGGGCCGAATTGCAGCAGCTCCGGCAGCGATTGAAAACGGGACACCGTCCTCAGACCGGCGCCCACGGGTTGCACTCCGCGCCGTACCTGGCTGCTCTGTAAACTGAACGAGAACCCGAATATTCACGGGTTATTCGCTATCTCCGCCGGCGGCGCACCTTCTTCATCGCTGCTGGTCCAAACTCCCCGGCTCACAGTTGGCCGGCGCCTAAAGCAATTCTTCTGTAGGTGTAAACGGTCCGCGGCTGCTCCTGTGGCCTTTCTTTGAGGAAAGGCCACGCCGAGATACTCTTCATGCTTCACAGCATCAGGAGAATTGCTTTAGAGGAAGAGCTCACAGCTTATGTGGATCGTTCGAATTGCACTGCGCCGGCCTTATACCTTCGCCGTGCTTGCCTTGCTGCTGCTGATCGTGGGCCCGCTCACCATCTTCACTACCCCGGTCGATATCTTTCCCAACATCGACATCCCGGTGGTGAGCATCATCTGGCAGTACCAGGGCCTCTCCGCAGAGCAGATGGCCGATCGCATTGTCAGCATTACCGAGCGTGCACTGACCACGACGGTCGACAACATCGACCACATTGAATCGAACTCGCTGGCTGGCGTCGCCGTGGTCAAGCTGTACCTGCAGCCGCAGGCCAACCTCGCGACGGCCATCGCCCAGGCCACCGCCGTCTCGCAAACGCAGCTACGTCAGTTGCCGCCCGGCACCACGCCACCACTGATCATCGACTTCAGTGCTTCGAGCGTGCCCATCCTGCAGCTCGGCATCTCCGGCCAGGGGCTCAGTGAACAGCAGCTGAACGACTTCAGCCTGAACTTCGTCCGCACCCAGCTGGTCACAGTGCGTGGTGCTGCCGTGCCCTACCCCTACGGCGGCAAGCAGCGGCAGGTGCAGGTCGATCTTGATCTGCGACAGTTGCAGGCCAAGGGGCTGTCGCCGGCTGACATCTCCGCCACCATTGCCAATCAGAATCTGATTCTGCCGTCGGGCACCCTGAAGGTCGGCACCTACGAGTACCAGGTAGAGACCAACAGCGCGCCCAGCACCATAGAAGGGCTGAACAACCTGCCCATCCGCCAGGTGAACGGCGCCATGGTCTACATCCACGACGTGGCGCATGTGCGCGATGGCTTTCCGCCCCAGACCAATATCGTCCGCGTCGATGGCCAGCGCGCCGCGCTGCTGACCATCCAGAAGAACGGCAATGCCTCCACCCTGGACATCATCAAGGGCATCTTCAACAAGCTTCCCGTTATCAAGGAGGCGCTGCCGCCGCAGCTGAAGATCACGCCACTGTCAGACCAGTCCATCTTCGTACGCGGCGCCATCAGCGGTGTGGTACGCGAAGCGCTGATCGCCGCTTGCCTGACCGGCTTCATGATCCTGGTCTTCCTGGGCAGCTGGCGCTCGACGCTGATCATCGGTGTGTCCATTCCACTGTCGATCCTGGTCTCGCTGATGCTGCTCAGCGCACTGGGCGAGACTATCAACATCATGACCCTGGGTGGGCTCGCGCTTGCGGTCGGCATCCTGGTAGACGATGCCACGGTCGAGATCGAGAACATCAATCGCAACCTGGAAGAGGGTAAGGAGATCGAGCAGGCCATCCTGGATGGTGCAGCGCAAATCGCTATCCCTGCTTTCGTATCCACGCTCTCCATCTGCATCGTCTTTGTGCCCATGTTCTTCCTGGGTGGCGTGGCGAAGTACCTGTTCGTTCCTCTTGCCGAGGCAGTCTTCTTCGCCATGCTGGCCTCCTACTTCCTCTCCCGCACTGTTGTGCCCACCATGGCCAAGTTCCTGCTGGTGGAGCACGATGCAGACGCGGAGAAGCGCAGGCACGCCAGCCGCAATCCATTCATCCGTTTTCAGCTCGCCTTCGAGCATCGCTTTGAACAGCTGCGCAGCTTCTATCACGGACTGCTGGGACTCGCGGTGGCGCACAGCACGGTCTTCCTCATCCTGTTCATGGCCTTCTGCTTCGGGTCTTTCGCGCTGTTGTATCCCTGGCTGGGGCAGGACTTCTTCCCCTCCGTCGATGCCGGGCAGTTCAAGCTGCACGTGCGCGCACGCACTGGCACCCGCATTGAAGAGACAGCGCGGCTCTGCGATGAGATCGACCAGGCTATCCGTCGCGAGATACCCGCGAAGGAAGTCGTCACCATCATTGACAACATCGGCATTCCCTACTCCGGCCTGAACCTTTCCTATGGCAATTCCGGTGTTGTCGGCCCGGCAGACGCGGACATCACCGTCTCGCTGAGCAGAGACCACCGCCCTACGGAGGAGTACGTTACGCGGCTGCGCGCCACGCTGGCACGGGACTTCCCCAGCGCCACCTTCTACACCCTGCCAGTCGACATCACCACGCAGATCCTGAACTTCGGGCTGCCCGCGCCGCTCGACATACAGGTGATCGGCAACAACCTGCAGGCGAACCACGACTACGCCGAGAAGCTGCTGCAGGAGATCAAATACGTTCCTGGAACGGCAGACCTGCACATTCAGCAGCCCTTCAACCAGCCGCGGCTCTTTGTCGATGTCGACCGCTCCCGCGCGCAGGATATTGGCCTGACCCAGCGCGATGTAGCCGGCTCGCTGCTGATTGCACTCAGCGGCTCGTTCCAGACCGCGCCGACGTTTTGGCTCAATCCCAAGAATGGCGTCAGCTACAGCATTGCGACGCAGGCGCCGCAGTACTCATTGCAGTCGCTGAATGACCTGCAGAGCGTGCCGGTCACGCCGGCTGGCGGAGCCCAGAATGCAGCGCTGACGCCAGCCCTGAACTACGGCATGCTTACGCCTGCCGCGCAGCAGGGTGGCAAGCCGATCCAGATCCTGGGAAACCTCTCCTCCATTACCCGCGGCGAGGAACTGGCGACCGTCACCCACTACGACATTCAACCGGTCATCGATATCTACGGCAATGTCGAGAAGACGGACCTGCGCAGTGTCTCTGACAAGATCAACACCGTGCTTGCGAAGCACCGCAAGGAGCTGCCGCGTGGCTCGCAGTTAGTGGTGCGTGGTCAAGTGCGGACCATGAACTCCTCATTCATCGGCCTGGTCGCGGGACTGGCGTTCTCCATCCTGCTGGTCTATCTGCTGATCGTCGTCAACTTCCAATCATGGCTCGATCCGTTCATCATCATCGCGGGCTTGCCAGCGGCGCTGGCCGGCATCGTGTGGATGCTTTTCCTCACCAGCACCCACATCAGCGTGCCAGCCTTGACCGGCTCCATCATGTGCATGGGCGTGGCCACGGCGAATTCTATCCTGGTGATCTCCTTTGCGCGTGAACAGCTGGAGATCAACAATGGCGATGCGAGCGGCGCTGCGCTGGAGGCGGGCTTCACCCGCTTCCGGCCCGTGGTGATGACCGCGCTGGCCATGATCTTGGGCATGGTGCCCATGGCGCTGGGACTGGGTGATGGGGGCGAACAGAACGCGCCGCTGGGCCGCGCCGTGATCGGCGGGCTGCTGTTCGCCACCACCGCAACTCTCTTCTTCGTACCCACCTTCTTCAGCGTTCTGCATGGCTCGCTGGAGCGTCGCCGCCGCGCCCGGGCGGACCGAGACAGCCAGCAGCGCAGTGACCGCTTGACCGGAAACTTTCCTGGGAACTTTCCTGGAGACATTGAGGACCATGAGCCAGCCTAGCTATACCCCGAGCAACACTCCTGCCTCCGCAGGTGAACGCAACGCGCCCGCTGGCGCACCTCACCCTGGCGATCACTCCGCCGGCAGCCATTCCCTACCGCAGTCGCGCGTCTCCGGGCGGACAGCGCTGATGGTCATCGTGGTGCTGCTGATCGTCTGCGCCATCATCGCAATTACTGGAATTTTGAGCCGTCGCCATCAGCGCACTGCACTGGCCGATGAGACCACCGCGCTGGCCGCACCCGACGTGCTGCTGACGCCCGCAAAGACTGGCGCACCCAGCGCAGGGATCGTGCTGCCCGGCAACATCTATCCCTACGCAGATGCGCCCATCTATGCCCGCACCAACGGCTATCTGACCCGCTGGTACTTCGATATCGGCGCGCACGTACGCAAAGGCCAGTTGCTGGCAGTGATCAGTACGCCTGAAGTGGATCAGCAGTTGCTGCAGGCCAAGGCCGACCTGGCCACCGCCCAGGCCAACGCGGGCCTGGCCAAGGACACCGCCAAACGCTACCAGGACCTGCTGGCAGCAGACGCCGTCACCCGGCAGGAGACGGAGAACTTCAGCACCCAGGCACTCTCGTCGAATACCGCGGTGAGATCGCAACAGGCCAACGTGCAGCGGCTGGAACAGTTGAAAGGCTTCCAGCAGATTTACGCGCCCTTCAACGGTGTGGTCACCTCGCGCAGCATCGACACTGGTCAGCTCATTGACCAGGGAGTCGGGAAGGAGCTGTTCCACATGGCATCCACGGACGCGCTGCGCGTCTACGTAAACGTGCCGCAGATCTACTCCCGCGATGCGCTGCCCGGCGCAAAGGCACAGCTCACCTTCGCCGAGTATCCCGGCCGCAGCTTTGAGGGCACGCTGGTGCGCACCTCGAAGTCGATCGATCTCTCCTCGCGTACCTTGCTTGTTGAGGTGGACGTGGACAATCGCCTGGGCGAGATCACCCCGGGTGCCTACACCGAGGTCCACATGAAGGTGCATCAGCCAGTGGCGACCGTCACTATCCCCGTATCCGCGCTGCTGTTTCGCAAGGAAGGCCTGCGCGTCGCCACCGTCGAACACACCGCAGACGGCGACGTAGCCAGGCTGATCCCCATCGTCCTGGGCCACGACGATGGCGACACTGTGCAGGTGGTGAGCGGACTCGATCCCCGGATGCGCATCATCGCCGACCCGCCCGACTCGGTGATCGATGGAGAAAAGGTGCATGTGCTGGAACATCCCAGCCAGAACGGGGCACGCAAGACAGGGGCTGGCTCGTGAGCAGCAAGCAAACCAATCGCACCGCTCGGCGTGGAATGGCTCTGGCGTCGCTGATGCTGATGGGCTTTGTTGCGGGCTGCAAGGTTGGTCCCAACTATCGCACCCCCAGCGCTTCCCTTGCGCCTTCTTACAAAGAGACAGCGCAGCAGACGCCGCCGCCCGAGATCGCTGGCGGCGGCTGGAAATATGCGCAGCCAGGCGACGACAAGCTGCGCGGCAAGTGGTGGGAGATCTATGCCGACCCGCAGTTGAATGCGCTGGAGGAGCGCGTCACCGTCTCCAACGAAAGTCTGAAAGCCGCACTGGCCCAGTACACCCGGGCGCTGGCGGCGGTGCGGCAGTATCGCGCCAGCTACTTCCCCAGCCTGGGCGTGTCGCCAAGCTACACCCGCACCAAGCTCTCCTCCAACCGGCCGCTGCGCTTCAGCACCTCCGGCGGCGCTACCTACAACGACCTGGTTGCCTCCGGGCAGGCATCCTGGGAGCCAGACCTGTGGGGAGAGATCCGGCGCACGGTGCAGCAGTCGCGGGACAATGCACAGGTCTCTGCTGCGGAATTGGCCAACGCCGATCTGAGCATCCGCTCCGAACTGTGCATGGACTATCTGGAGCTGCGCGGGCTGGATACGCAGAAGCAGATTCTCGATGAGATCACCGTCGAGTACGAGCGCTATCTGTCATTGACGCAGGCACGTTTTCACGGGGGTGTCGCTACCGAGTCGGATGTCGCACAGGCGCAGACGCAACTGGATCAGGTACGGACCCAGTCGATTGACCTGGGCGTCGCCCGCGCACAGTATGAGAATGCCATCGCCACCCTTACCGGCCAGCCGGCGGCCAGCTTCTCGCTTCCGGCCAACCCGCTGACCCTGACCCTGCCCACCGTCCCTGTAGGCGTTCCGTCCGAGATGCTGGAGCGCCGCGCGGATGTGGCCGCCGCCGAGCGCCGCGCCGCCGCCGCCAATGAACAGATCGGCATCGCCGTCGCAGCCTACTACCCGCGTATCAACCTCACCGGTTCTGGCGGTTTCCAGTCTTTCCGGCCGGGCATTCTCTTCCAGGGACCGAGTAGTATCTGGACGCTGGGCGGATCGGCAACCGAGATCCTGTTCGATGCCGGACGCCGACACGCCATCACCGATGAGGCGCGCGCCGCCTATGACGTGCAGGTGGCCAACTACCGGCAGACCGTTCTGCAATCGTTTCAGGACGTGGAAGACCAGCTCGCTGCGCTCTCCATCCTGAACCAGGAGGCGGCTGCCCAGCAGCGCACAGTTGCCGATGCGGAGCGTTCGGTCGCCATCTCCACCCATCGCTACAAGGGCGGCGTGACCACGTCGCTTGAAGTAATTACGGCGCAGGCCATCGAACTGACCAACCGGCGCACTGCCGCAGACATCACGGTGCGGCAGTTTGCGGCAAGCGTGCAGCTGGTGAAGGCCCTGGGCGGCGGATGGGACAGCACGCAATTGCCCCGGCCTTGAGTGGGCTGTCTTCGACGTGTCACTCTCCCGGTTGCTGCGCCACTGGATGCAGCGGCAGCGGATCGGTAGCGAAAATCTGCTCCGCGCCTGTCGCGCCAACTGCGTACAACGCGAAGCGGCGATCCGTGTCGTTGCGCTGCTCAAACAGCAGGTCGGCCCGCCCATCGCCGCGCGGATCCACGGCATCGACCAGCGTCATGCGCGGTGTGAGGTCGAGATGGCCATCATCTGTAATCGAACTCCACAGCACCTGCACCTTGCCGTAGATGTCTTCCACGCCGATCAGCGCGAGAGTCCGCGCGCTGGTTGCTTCGCGCGCGGTCAGCACCAGCGTGGCACCGCCACCGTAGGTCAACGCAAAGGCATGAAACTGCACATTGGCCAGCGTATTCCCTGCGGACGCCGCCGGCTTGTTGGCGAGTGCTCGCCGCCTCCGTGTTGTGGTGCCAGCGCGCCGGCGGGTCGCAGCCGATGTATGCGGCTGCGGATTCGCGGCAACTGCGCCTCCCAGCAACCGCGCGGCGGCGGCCTCTAGCTCCTGCTGCACACCGGTTGCATGCTCCGGGCTATTCCAGTCATACGCGAAAGTCTGGTGGCCAACACGATCCGCATCTGACACAGCGACTGTCTGTCCCAGCCCTGACGGAGTCAGTTCGAGCGGCCGCGGCTGATCCTTGAGGTCGGCCGGCTTGCCATGCACTAGCCGAGGCCGGTCCGGATCGGCGCCCGCGCTTGGCGTCTCGCGTGCAATGGCAGCAGCCTCAGCCTGGGCGGCCTTCTCCTCGGCGCGGCGACGCAAGCGCGGACGATTCGGATCGACCGGTTCTGATGATGCCGGAGCGGATGCCTGCGACTTTGCGCTACCGGCGTCCTTCGCGCTTCCTCCGTTGGCGGCCCCATCCGGAGCGGAATCGGCCGGCGCGGCGGATGCCTCTTCGCGTCGCTTGAAGTGGGGCCGATCGTCCGCCGGCTTGCTCCCCACCACGGTGACCTGCTGGTGCGCCACCTTCGGCTTCTTAGGCGCAGGCGGCACGTACGGCTTCCACTTGCCAAAACCGAACCAGTCCTGTCCGATCTGTCGCGCGCCGTCCAGATCGAACCAACCCTGGGGAACGCCTGAGGACTCCACCTCGTACTCTGTGCCGCTGTCCAGCGCCAACGGCACCGGCCGCGCCAGATACAAACCGCCATCCTGCAGATGCTCGCCATCAAAGAGCGAGACCGGCACCAGCCGCGTCGCGCTGGGCCGATTGCGGTCGCCCGTCCACTCCAGCACCGCGATGGAGCGCAGTGTAGTGGTCGGTGCATCCTTCTTCTTTTCAGGATCCACGTGGCCCGGGTACTGGGCCAGCATGGCGCACGCACTGCCTAGCGCCAAGGCGGCGCTGCCGATGCGCAAGATCCGATGCTTCGTTCGAGTCTTCATAGAGTCACGGCTACCATGGTAGCGGGCGGGGCGGTCGTTCAGTCGATCCTCCGCGAGAGCGGGAAAACATAGAAGGAGCTTCATGCAGCCAGGCGATGTAGTTGAGGACTTCACACTCCAGAACGAGAACGGCGATACGGTGCACCTGAGCGACTACAGCGGCAAGCCGGTGGTGCTCTTCTTCTACCCGCGCGCTGACACGCCCGGCTGCACCATTGAGGCCTGCGGATTTCGCGATATTTTTCAGAAGCTTCAGCATGCTGGCGTCGTGGTGCTTGGCATCTCGCGCGATACACCAGAGGCGCAGAAAAAGTTCAAGGACAAGTACGACCTGCCCTACACGCTCCTCGCTGATGTAGACGAGCGAGTCTCAAATCAGTTTGGCGTGCTGAAGGAAAAGAATATGTACGGCAAGAAAGTAATGGGCATCGAGCGCACCACTTTCCTCATTGGCCCAGACCGCAAGCTCACCCGCATCTTCCCCAAGGTCAAGCCTGAGGGCCACGCGGATGAGGTGCTGGCTGCAGTCCAGGGCTGAGAATTGTGATGGGTCTGCGCAGCCAGGAACACACGACACCAGGCACCCTGCTGTCACGGCAGCCGCTGCTGCACTCGCCGGAGCACACAGCGCGCTTCCTGCTGGGCAAGCTGCTGGTGCGGCATATGGATGAGACGCTACTGGTGGGCCGGATCGTCGAAACCGAAGCCTATCTGGGACTCGACGATCCGGCAGCCCACGCCTTCAACGGACGGACCGCGCGCAACAGCGTGCTGTTCGGCCCACCCGGGCATGCCTATGTCTATTTCATCTACGGCATGCATAGCTGCCTCAACGTCTCCTGTGAGCCGGACGGCAAAGCGGGCTGCGTGCTGATCCGCGCGCTGGAACCGCTGGCTGGCATGGACACCATGCGCACATTGCGCGCCTTGGGCGAAGCAGCGCCGCCGCGCCTGCTAACCGCCGGGCCGGGACGGCTGTGCCAGGCCTTCGGGCTGACCCGCGCCAGCCACAACGGGGCCGACCTGCTGAGTGACGCATCCGATCTGCAGTTGCGGGAAGACGGCTTTGTAACCGAATCCGTCGTTACTACGCCGCGCATCGGCATCACCCAGGCAGCGGAGCGGCCGCTGCGCTATCTACTGGCAGGCAATGTCTGTGTCTCCGGACCGCGGCAAAAAAAGTAGGGTCGATAGTTACAGAATCACGTTATCGATCAGGCGCGTCGCTCCCACCCATGCTGCGATGGCAATCAGAGCGCCCGGTACTGCCTGGACCAGCGGCAACAGCGTCTCCTGATCGACCATGGCGAGATAATCCACGCGCACTGCAGCCGATTGGTTCAGCGTCGCTCTGCCTAGCGCCAGCAGGGTCTCCGCGCTACGCTCTCCAGCCTGATAGGCGGCCTCGATTGCCTGGAGTGTGCGCGATAATACCAGCGCGTCCGCCCGCTCGGAAGCAGAGAGATAGCGGTTCCTCGAGGATATCGCCAGCCCGTCTGCCTCACGCACGATAGGACACACCACCAGTTCCAGATCGAAGTTCAGGTCGCGCACCATGCGACGCAGCACTGCTACCTGCGCGGCATCCTTTTGCCCAAAGAAGGCCTTGTCCGGGCCGATGATGTGGAACAGCTTGGCGACGACCGTGGCGACCCCGCGGAAGTGGCCGGGGCGGGAGGTGCCGTCAAGCCGTGCGCCGATATCCGGAACATCGACGAAGGTCTTCGCGCCATCGGCGTACATCTCCTCTGGCGTGGGCGCGAAGAGCAGCGACACCTGCTCCGCCTCCAGCAGCGCACGATCATCCTCAAAGGGGCGCGGGTATTTGGCGAGATCTTCGCCCGGCGCGAACTGTGTCGGGTTCACGAATATTGTCGCGACGACTGTGTCGCATTGCTGCCGTGCGGCACGCACGAGAGAAAGGTGTCCGGCATGCAGCGCGCCCATGGTGGGCACCAGGCCGAGCGATCTCCCGTCCTGGCGTACGGCGCGGCAGGCAGCACGCATCTCTCGTACCGTCGTCAGGACCTGCATCCGCTCAGGCCTTGCGGCGCAGCCGTGGCCCGGCTGCCGGAACATCTTCAGCCGCAGCAGACAGTCCTTCTGCCACATCCTTCGGCAGGTGGTAGCTCTCATGCTCCGAGGGATAGCGACGCGTCAGCACATCCTCGCGATAGGCGCTGATGGCGTTCCGGAAGAGCTCGCCCGCGTCGGCATAGAGGCGCACGAAGCGTGGTGGCGGCGCAAAGGTAAGCCCCACCATGTCATGGAAGACCATGATCTGGCCATCGCAGTCCAGGCCCGCCCCAATGCCGATGGTGGGTATGGAGAGCTCCGCGGTAATCTCTGCCGCCAGCTCGCGCGGCATGCCTTCCAGTACCAGCGCGAAGGCTCCCGCCGCTTCCAGTTGCCGCGCCTCACGACGCAGCCGCGCGTAGCCTGCAGCCGTCTTGCCCTGCACCTTGTAGCCACCCATGCGATTCACGGACTGCGGCGTCAGGCCAATATGTCCTATGGTCGGAATCTCTGCGTTCACCATCCGCTCCACCAGCAGCGGCCGCGCGCCCTCCACTTTCACCGCCTCGGCGCCCGCGTCCTTCACAAAGCGGATGGCATTCGCCACGCCCTCCTCGACGGAGACCTGGTAGGACCCGAAGGGCATGTCTGCTACCAGCAGCGCCTTGCGCACTGCACGACGCGCGGCGCGGGTGTGGTGCAGCATCTCCTCCACCGTTACGCCCAGCGTGCTCTCCAGCCCCATCACCACCATGGCCAGCGAATCGCCCACCAGCAGCAGGTCGATGCCCGCCTCATCGGCGATGCGCGCGGTGGCGTAGTCATAAGCAGTCAGCGCGGTGATGGGCTCGTGTGCCTGCTTGCGTTCCAGAAGAGTCTGCGGGGTGATCTTTGCGGACAAGGCGGGGCCGGTCGCGACGGGGATCAAGCTCATGCTTCCTCCAGTGCGGCTCCCCGATGCGGGGATGCCACCTGCGTTCCGCTGCTTAGTATACGCCCGCCTCCTGTTTACAGCCCGGCGGCGGGGCCACCTGCGAACAGGCACTTCGCAGCAGAGGCTCAGTTCGATTGCTACACTGCGCCTGTGCCGATCGCCGCAAACATCACCGCCACGTATGCGGCACTGGCTGCAGCGGGCGGACTGGGGCTGGCTGCGGGGGGCTTCCACTACGCAGCGCTGTGGTCTGCCTCGCGGCTGTTTGGGCAGTCGCTGATCGCCGGCGACGATCCCGCAGAGGTAGCGCTTACCTTTGACGACGGTCCCAACGACCCGTACACCGGTCAGTTAATGGATGTGTTGGGTCGCCATCAGGTCCGGGCCACGTTCTTCGTCATTGGCAAATACGTGCAGCAGAAGCCTGAGATCGTCCGCGCACTCCATCAGGCGGGTCACACCATCGGCTGCCACACCATGACCCACCCCAAGCTGATGTACATGCGGCGCAGCCAGATCCAGGCAGAGATCGCCGATGCCACCAGCCTCATCGAAGACACGATCGGTGAATCCATCCGCTTCTTCCGTCCACCCTTCGGCGGCCGTAACCCGGCAGTCTTTGCAGTGCTGCGCGAACTTAGCCTGACGTCCGTGTTGTGGAACGTGAACACACGCGATTGGCGAGCTCGCACCGCTCATGAGATCGAACAGCGGCTGCGCAATGGCATCGCGCACAATCGGAGGCGAGGCCGCGGCAGCAATCTCCTGATGCATGACGGCGGTCACCTGGAGATGCAGACCGACCGCAGCCGCACCGTCACCGCAGTCGCCAGCCTGCTTGCCTGGGCGCCTCACGCGGGGATTCGCTTCGTGAGCCTCCATCAATGGATCGCGCAGGCCACTGATCCGTCGTAACTCTTGTCGTCCTGAGCGCAACGAAAGACCTGCACCTTGTCATCCTGAGCGGAGCGAAGGACCTGCATTTGTCGCCGCGAACCTGCTACCGCCATTCGGCTTTTTCCACGAAATCAAGCAGAGTTGCTCTCGCGTGCGCAACGCCCGGTTCG
>JBBRLT010000013.1:0-56165 GCA_038231235.1 Terriglobales bacterium | reverse complement strand
GTCAGCTTGGGGATGAAGTCCGGGCTCCAGCCCTGCTGGGGGTGAGGCTTCCACGCGGGGTGGCTGGCTGCTCCGGAACCATCCGGGTTGCGTTGCTGCGGGATGCCGCTCGACAGCATGGGTGCATCGTCCGGCTCGCACACCACGATTTTTGTCTCCGGGCGTTCCCTGGCCAGCACGCGGGCTACGCCTTTCAGGGTGCCGCCGGTGCCGAAGCCGGTCACCCAGTAGTCGAGCCGTTCGCCCGCAAAATCCTGCAGTATCTCCTTCGCCGTGGTGCGCGAATGCATATCGGCATTGGCTTCGTTCTCAAACTGGCGCGTCAGGAACCAGTCATGCTTCTGCGCAAGCTCGATGGCCTTGGCCACCATACCCATGCCGCGGCCGGCCGCCGGGGTAAGCACGACTTTGGCACCAAGAAAGCGCATCAGCTTGCGGCGTTCGACGCTGAATGTCTCTCCCATGGTGACGACCAGCGGATAGCCCTTCTGTGCACAGACCATGGCCAGACCGATGCCGGTATTGCCGCTGGTGGCCTCAATCACGGTCTGGCCGGGCTTGAGCCGCCCCGTCTTCTCCGCGTCTTCGATCACTGCCAGGGCCAGCCGGTCCTTGACCGATCCCAGCGGGTTGAATGCTTCCACCTTGACGTAGAGATTGATCTCTGGCGGTGCCAGCTTATTGATTCTGACCACCGGCGTATTGCCGACCGTTTCCAGGATGTTGGCGTATCTGTGTGCCACGGATGTCTCCTCTGCATGCGCAGTTCCAGTTCCACCGCCGGGCAGGCGCGGCGCGGACGATGGGTATCGGGGTCCAGAATACGTGAAGCCGGCCCTGCATCTGGGATTTTTGACGATCCGGGCGAGCAGCATGTCTGGAAGACGTGAGACATGGCGGCTTCAGTCTTTCGTCCGTGCACGCTCTTTCAGTTGACGTGCAATGCCCCAACGCTGCGAAGAATGCGCCGCACCTTCTTGGGAGAGATGGAGAGTCGCTCCGCGACCCGCGACACCTTTCTGCCTTCGCGCAGCCAGACCTGCGGGATCACGACCTCGGCAAACTCCTCGGTCATCTGCTGGAAGGTCTTGTGGCCGACGATGCCTTGGGACCAGGCACGCAGAGTCTCGTCGATGCCGATGGAGCGCATGATCCGCGCTTTCAGAATGGCCAGCTCTTCGCCCAGGTGGTCGCGATCGTAGGAGCGCAGCAGTGCGGCGGATTGCATTTCGCATCGCCGCGCCTCCTCCCAATCTTTGAAGAAATCGTTCGCGGCGACCAGGCCGCAGACGATGTGAGCGCCGGCCAGCAGCCGCCGGTTCTGAATTTGCAGCGCCACCTGCACTGCCTCTTCGGCATAGCGCCGCGCCTGGTTGGCGTGGGTCGCGATGTTGGCATCCTCGCCCAGCTCCTCCTCCACACGAGCATTCTCTGCATAGGCCAGCAGAATGCGGGCGCGCGCCATCAGGATGAGGTCGTGCTTGCTGCATGCCAGGTCGTAGGCCTTGGCGCCTTCGGCAGTGGCCCGCTCAATGTCGCCGAGGTCGAGGTGCAGGTACCCTGCGTTCACCAGCACCGATCCCGTTCCACCGTGATGGCCATGCTGGGCGTAGATTCTTCCCGCCCCCTCCAGGTCCGCTAGAGCCTGGTGGCAGAAGGCCATGTAGCGCCGCTTCACGCTGCCCATGCCATTGGCTGCGCTGTTCGCAGCGTCGGTAGCGCTTCGCTTCGCAGGAGTATCCAGACGCTTGCGAAGGTTCAGTGCGAGCAGGCGTTTGACGTAGGCGGCGTTCACCAGGGTTCGCGCCAGGTTGCGGTGGTCAGGGTTCCGCCTCTGGTAGAGCGCGACGGCGCGATCATAGTGAGCCAGGGAGTCTGCATACTCGCCGGTGCGGCGCACGATCCGGCCGCGGGCGGAGCAGATGTTGCCCAGCGATATGTCGTCGTCGGTGGAGCGGAGTTGTTCTTCGGCACGATCCAGCAGCGCCCATGCCTCCTTGGGCTCAGCGCGTTGGAAGGCCAGCCATGCCTCCTGAATCTGCACCGCCGCTGCCAGCTTGTGCAGGCCGAGCTGCTGGGCCAGTTGGCGGGCCGCGCTGATGTCTTCAAAGGCACGCTCATACTCGCCCTTCTTGCGATGAGCGCGGCCCTTCCAGAAGTGCGCCAGCACACTGAGGTGCGCGCTGCCCAGTTCGCGCTTGGCGCTCAGCACAAAACCGAAGAGCTCGATCGCGTGATCGGTATTCTCGTTCGCCATGGCGGCAAACGCCTCCACCAGACGAACCATCAGGAAATCGCGCAGCGGCATCTGCGCTCGCTCATCGGCGCTGAGTTGTTGCAGCAACTCATCCAGAAGATGCGCCGTCTGGTAGCCCAGATCCACCCACTGGGCCAAGCACAACAGGATGGGTGCCCGCAGGGAGCCTAGCCCGCCAAGAGCGATGCGTGTGCACTGCATTCGATCAAGCAGCGTGATGCCTTCCTCCACCCGGCGATCCTGAATGGCGTCGTTCAACTGCCGAAGACGCTTGGCCGTGATGGGTAGAGAAGAGGAGGCTGGCATGCGCGGTGATTGTAAGAGCCGGCATCCAGATCGGTCGAGCAGAAAAGCCTCAGGTGCGGGGCCATTCGAACGATTTGTTCATACACGTCCGATTCGGACGAGCGTCCAGCGGGCCCTAGCACCTCTTGCTGGATTGGCGCCCCTCGACTCTACTCATGGAGGCTGTGGCCTCGAAAGTAGGACACAGGACCGCCGTTTCTCACTGATGCACCTCTCACTTACAGGAGTCAAAGCAATGCCCATCACAGCCGTGGACAAGCACACCGTGTATCGCTTCAGCGCCGAGATCACCGATGGCGAAGGAACCATGAAGGCGGAGCTTGGCGGTAAAGGGGCGGGACTGGCAGAGATGACTCGCCTGGGTGTTCCCGTGCCTCCCGGCTTCACCATTCCGACCAGCGCGTGCCGTCATTATCTAAAGCACAAGCAATTGCCAGAGCAATTGAAGCGCGAGATTGCGACAGCCGTCTCATGGCTGGAAGCGAAGCAGGGGCAGTCCTTCGGCGGCGTGCAGAACCCGCTGCTGGTGAGTGTCCGCTCCGGCGCGGCCGTCTCCATGCCGGGGATGATGGACACCATCCTTAATGTCGGCCTGAGCGAGGCCAGCGTAGACGGGCTGGCGGCCAGGAACGGCGACCTGCGCTTCGCGCTGGATTCGTATCGGCGGCTGATCCAGATGTTCGGCTCCGTGGTGCTGCAGGTGCCCAAAGCTGCCTTCGATCAGATATTGGAACGGGTCAAGCACGAGCAGGCGGTCAAGTTCGACTACGAGCTGAGTGAGACTGCGCTGCGCACTGTGATTGCCGAGTTCAAGGCATGCGTGCAGAAGCATACGGATCAGCCCTTTCCGGAAGACGCGCGTCAGCAGTTGCTGATGGCGACCGAGGCAGTGTTTCAATCCTGGATGAATCCGCGCGCCCAGCACTATCGCGGGATGTACGGCATTGCAGAGGAGGCTGGCACCGCAGTGACCGTGCAGGCGATGGTGTTTGGCAACTCCGGCATGGACAGCGGCACAGGTGTCGGCTTCACGCGCAATCCCATCACTGGCGATGCGACGCTCTTCGGTGAGTTTCTGCCCAACGCGCAAGGCGAAGACATCGTGGCCGGCATCCGCACCCCGCTGCCGATTTCGCAGCTGGAGAAGAGCATGCCCGCGATCTACGAGCAGCTTCGCTCCATCACCAAGCGGCTGGAGACGCATCTGCAGGAGATGCAGGACTTCGAATTTACGGTGGAGAAGGGCCAGCTCTTCCTACTGCAGACCAGGACGGCAAAGCGCAGCGCGATGGCTGCACTGCACTGTGCGGTAGAGATGGCGCATGAGGGACTGATCTCGAAGACCGAGGCATTGCAGCGAGTGAAGCCGGAGCAGGTCAGCGAGATTCTGTCGCCCCAGCTTGACCTGTCCGATGTAGACATAGAACCAGTTACGCGTGGACTGCCTGCCTCTCCCGGCTCCTCAGTAGGCCAGATTGCGCTTACCGCGGACCGCGCCGTCACCATGGCGGGCAAGCGTCGTGATACGCCAGTGATCCTGGTACGGCAGGAGACGGTGGCCGATGACATCCATGGCATGGAGGCCTCTGTCGGCTTCCTGACTGCGCACGGCGGCGCCACCAGCCACGCGGCGGTGGTCGCTCGCGGCATGGGCAAGTGCTGCATCACGGGCGCAAACAGTGTGATCGTGAATGAGCAGGCGCGTACGGTGCAGATGGGCGAGCTGGTATTGGGTGAAGGCGATTGGCTGTCGCTCGACGGGCTCTCCGGCCAGGTGTTTGCGTGCAAGGTGCCGCTGCGTCCGGCCTCGCTGCGCAATGCAGTGCTGAGCGAGTTCCTGGGTTGGGCACAATGCGCGGGCGCCACGCCGCTTCGGGCCAACGCAGATACTCCCGAGGATGCGGAGCGTGCGCGGCGTGCCGGCGCCTCCGGCATCGGTCTGTGCCGTACGGAGCATATGTTCTTTGCGCCGGAACGGCTGAAGTGGGTGCGCGCCATGATCCTGACCGAAGATCCTGACCAGCGCCAGCAGGCCATCAACCGGCTGCTGCCCATGCAGAAGGCCGACTTCGAAGGACTGTTCCGCGCCATGGATGGGCTGCCCGTTACCATTCGCCTGATCGATCCGCCGCTGCATGAGTTCCTGCCGCGGCTGGAGGAGATTGACGAGCGGCTGCGCCATGGCCGCCAGCATGGCCTGCATGTAGGCGAGATTGCGACGCTTGAGCGGCTGCGTGTGCGTACGCGCGAACTGCAGGAGAGCAATCCGATGATGGGCCACCGCGGATGCCGCCTGGGCATTACCCATCCGGAGATCATCGTGATGCAGGTGCGCGCGATTTTGGAGGCGGCCATCGCCGTGCAGCGAAAGGGCGTCAGGACGGTGCCGGAGATCATGGTGCCGCTGGTTGCGGGCCTGGGTGAGGTGCGCGCCATGCGCAAGCTGGTGGATGATACGGCCGATGCCGTCTTCGCGGAGCTGCGGCGGTCAACACCGTACAAGTTCGGCGTGATGATCGAGCTGCCGCGCGCCGCCATGTGCGCTGGCTCGATTGCGCAGGAGGTAGACTTCCTCTCCTTCGGCACCAATGACCTGACGCAGATGACGTTTGGCTTCTCCCGCGATGACGCGCGCAAGTTCCTGGACACCTACATCGAGGCAGGGATACTGGCGAAGGACCCCTTCATCACGCTTGATCGTGAGGGCGTTGGCGCGCTGATGCAGATGGCGATTGCCAGCGCGCGGAAGGCCAAGCCATCCATCAAGATCGGTGTCTGCGGTGAGCACGCCGGCGATCCGGAGTCGATCGAATTTCTGGAGACACTTGAGCTGGACTATCTATCCTGCTCGCCGGCACGAATCCCCGCAGCGCGTCTGGCGATTGCGCAAACTACCATCGCCAGCGAAGGAAACCTTGCCACGCGGGTACTGGTTGAGGTACAACCGCGGGTGCTCAATATGGCGATGTAGAGCAGCGGTTGTTCTTGTGGCCCTTTTTCAAGGAAAGGCCACGTAGAGATATTCTTCTTGGTTCACAGCATCGGGAGAATTGCTTTAGACAGAGTTTCTGGTCCCCTGGCCTGGCCGGCGATGCATGTTGATGGTGCATGGCCGGCATTTTTTCTGCGCGCGTGTCTGGCGTTCAGTAGATAGGCCTGGCCGGATAACTATAGGGCTGGCCGTACTCGTTGGTATGCGGGACGATTTTCCCGCTTGACGACTTCACTGCCACCGCGACGTCCTGATGCTCAACGCCATCGCGCACGACGATGCGCCGCGCCGGTGGACTGGGGGCGAACTGGTTTTGTCCTTCGACCCAGAGATGAACGTCATACTCGCCGGGCGGGACGCCACGCATCGCAATCGTGCCCGGCGCGGTTCCCGATGCATAGAGCGGCGTCGAGAGCGCGATGACGACGGCGCTCATCTCTGGATGGATGTTGCAGAAGATGTAAGAGAGTCCCTCGCGGGCGAAGGCGACATCCCTGGTCTTGCCTGCTTCGTACAGGCCCAGGTCGAAGCGCTTGCCATCGAACAGCGAAAAGACGTTGTGGAAGAAGGGATCCTCATTGGGAAAGCGGACCACACTGCCGACTGGAACGATGAGCAGATGCGGTGAGAACATCCGATCCTTCTGCAGCAGCGTGTAAGGGCCGCGCGGGCCTGGAGGAGTTGCATGGCGACCGATCGGGACGAGCCACGCGGCGGCGGGGACTGCATCGGCCGCAGCCTTCCGTGCCGCGGGCATCGTGACGTGCACCGCGACCGTAGTGGACGGCTGGCCCTGCGCCTGAGTCGATGCAATCGCAAGAATGACTGCGATCACTGCTGCGACGATGCGCCCTGGTTCGACAACTCGCCGCATGCTAGAACCTGTACCCGGCAGCGGCCCCGATGACATTCGTGGTGCTGCCCGGCAGACTTACCGGCGTGCTGCGGAGGTTGCGGTACTCGAGTGAAAAAAGCAGATACGCGCTGGGGCTATAGATGACGTTGCCGGTGAAGGTCCGATTGCGGGCGAGTGCCAGGTAGGGGGAGGCATTGGCCGGGATGTACGGACGAAGCTGGCCGGAGAAGGCGTTGTCCACGCCGAAGGCCGCATTCCATTCCAGCCGATCCGTCACGCGTTGCTTCAGTTGCGTCCATCCGCCCACGTCGTCGAGAAACTGTACATCCAACCGTCCACTCTCAAAACGGAAGACATAGTCCTTGTACGCGCCTCCCCCCAATCCGCCGAGGCCCTGGCCGCGATACGCGCTGCTGCTCCATTCGAAGTGGGCTGGTAGTGAGACGCGGTAGTCGAGAGTCGCGGCCCACGAGTCTCCCCGGTATCCCCCTGGCAGACGATGCGGTGAGACATATCCGCCGACACCGAACTCGTTGTCGGCTCGTTCTCCCTTGTGAACGAATGCCACTCGTGACTCCAGTCCCGGCCAGCGGCTGCGCTCTGCCGCGCTGGGTGGGGGCAGTGTGGTCTGTGCTGCGATGCTGGTAGTGAAGGCCAGCGGGTCGGAGGGGTCGATCAGCGCACCTTGCAGGCGAACACGGGATGCCCTGGAGATCGGCAGATCCTGCGTGAGGCCGAGCTGTGGATTCCAGTTCCACAGATTGCCAGACCATGCCAGTGCCGGTTCTGCGACTGCGGTCAGCGATGCCGGTGCATTGGGATTCAATAGCGTGCGATCCAGCGAGAAGAAGGCTGTACTCTGCTTCCAGTCGATGTTGGCGTGTGCGGTGCGCAGGCGCAGCAGGTTCAGGCCGCCGCTATAGCTGGCAGCCGAGGCGGCTCCGCTGAAATCTGTGCGGATGTCACCCGAGGTGCGAGCGCCAAACAGATGAGGCCCCTGCGCATCCAGCCCGAGGATGGTTTGGCGCAGCGAGAGCCCGGTGCTGCCGTTTCCGTTGACAGCAAAGGTCGGCGTAGCGGGATTGTCGACGCTGCGGGTATTGACGAACGAATTCAGCAGGATCATTCCGGTAATACGAACCGGATATTTTGACGCGCTTTCCACCTTGGCCTGCTCGTGGGTTGCGATCTGCGCTTCCTGCTGTGTCTGGCGCTCTTCCACATCCTGCAACCGCTGCGCGATGGCTCCATCCTGCTCCTGACTGGCGGAGGTGGTCGCTTCCGGCTCAGCCGGCGCACCAGGATTACGCAATGTGAGCTGCCGTCGCAGATCGTCAAGCTGGCGGCGCAGCGATGTGATCTCGCGTTCCGTCGCAGTCAACTCTGCTTCGGTGCGCGTCAGTGCACTCGACAGATGTTCCATCTGCTTGTCTGTAACAGTGGGCGCTGCAGTCTGCGCTGCCAGGTGCCCGGAATTCATTGTCAGCGTCACACTCAGCAGCAGACAGCACGACGTAAGTAGATGGCTCATAACTCCCTGTCTTCTCATTGACCCACGATCCCACTCATCTCCTGGCTCGGCGCGACAAGGGCCTCGCCCACCCGTGGCACGGTGAGCCGAAAGACTGTTTCACCGGCGCGACTGCTATCCAGCGTGACGGTGCCGCCGTGCTCTGCAGCGACCGAGGCAACCAGGGTCAGTCCCAGGCCTGTTCCTTTCTGTTTTCCTTCACTGACGAAGGGGTCGAAGAGGTTGCCGCGAATGCTCGCTGCGACGCCAGGACCATTGTCTGTAATGGTCACTGTGACCATGCGGACGTCCGCATGGATAGCAGCCTGCACGCGTCTTGCATCAGCAGGCGTGCGTCCCGATTGGCACGCGTTCAGCAGCAGGTTGTAGATGGCGCGCTCCATCAGGCGTTCGTCAACTACGACGTCGGTATCGACTGGATCGCCATAGTCGGTGGAAAGCGCCACGCCTGCAGCGTCTGGATGTTTGCGCACCAGTGCCATGGCACGTTCAAGAAGGGTGGCCATCAGCACGTCTGACTTGCGAATCGCCTTACCCGTCTGGCTGAAGATCAGGAGCGAATCGAGCAGGTCCGTGGTGCCGTGCACTGCACTCCGGATATCGCCGAAGATTTCGGTGCGCTCCTGCGTAGAGAGAGGAGCCGTGCCAAGGAATTCGGCATTGGCATAGATGGCGGCGAGGTAATGCCGCAGATCATGTGACACCGAGCTGGCCATGCGTCCAATGGTTGCGAGGCGCTCTGCTTCCAGCAGATCGCGCTTGGCCTGCTCGATATTCAAGCGCATCGCCGTGAAGGCAGCACTCAGCTCCTGCACCTCCTGCGTGCCACCGCGCGGAGTAGCATGGGCCGCTTCGCCGGCTCCGTAGGCGCGCACGCCGGAGGCCAGCATCTCGAGCGGCCGGGTGACCAGGCCGGAGAGCAACACCATGACGAAGCTGCCGATCGCTATCGCGAGAGCGCCGGCAATCATCATCAGCAGATTGATCTGGCGTATTGCCTGCTGAGCCTTGTCCGAGGACTTCAGAACAAGCAGGCGCAGTGGAGCCGACGCGGCGTGAGAGAGATCCCTGCCGAGCGCGAGGAAGCGCTCACCATTTACGGAGACGGACTTGGGTGTCACGGCGGACAGGCTCGTCTGATCTGCTAGCGCCAGACTGCTTATGGCATTTCGCGGCAGAGTACTGGCGACCACGCCGCTACGGCTCATGAAGCTGGCTTCCGCCCCGGAGGTGCGGCTTAGCTGACGCGCAAACGCGTCGTCGATGGCATAGCCGCTGATGACATATCCCAGCAGCGTTCCCCTGGCGCGTTCGCCAAAGTACAGCGGCTGGACCGAATATTCGAAGAGCTGTTCTCCGCTCAGCAGATAGTGCTGATCCGGATTGCGAATGGCTAACGAGATGTCCTGGCGATACGCTGGATTGAGCCTGACGTTTTGTCCGCGCGCCGCCATCACCCGCCCTTCGCTGTTGGCCAGCGCGAACAGATCGTTTCCGCTCACCCTCCAGAATTCCGCGGACGCATCATCGATGGTCCGCTCATCGTCGGTGGTCATCAGTGCTTTGAGGCTGGGCAGGTCGGCAAGCAGTGCATCTTCGCGCTCCAGCGCTGCGAGCTGCTGGGACTCCGCTCGCTGAAAGGTATCCATGGAGCGCTGCAGATCCTCAGAAAGCTCCGATTCGATCTGGCGCTGCAAGCGGTTTCGTACGATCAGCAGGCTGGACGCTGTCACACCCGCAATGATGAGGACCAAGGGTATGACCAGCATGACCCGCGTGCGAATTCCTTTGTTCGCGGACACGCGACCCCCTTCGCCATCAAGGAACAAACCGGTAGCCGGCTCCATAGATCGTCTGCAGGTGGCGGGGATTGGCGGGGTCCTGCTCCAGCTTCTGTCTCAACTTCAGGATCTGGTTATCCACGGTGCGGGTGGTCGGGTAGAAGTTATAACCCCACACCTCGTTCAACAGCTCTTCCCGGCTCAGCACGCGCTCCGCATTCTCGGTAAGGAACTTCAGCAGCTTGTACTCATGCGCGGTCAGGTTGCACTCGGTGCCGGCGCGGTGCGCCTTCATCTTGAAGAAGTCAATCTCACATTCACCGAATGAGACGGTTGGGCGGGGAGCGATGGCGGGTTTGCGGCGACGGCGAAGCGCCACCTGGAGGCGGGCCAGTAGCTCGCGCGGGCTAAACGGCTTGGTCACATAATCGTCCGCGCCTAATTCCAGCAGAAGGACCTTGTCGACTACTTGAGAGACGGCGCTCAGGATAATGATCGGCGTCTCTGCATCCATGGCGCGGATGCGCCGGCACAGCTCGCGTCCGGAGATCTCTGGCAGGATCAGATCGAGCAGCACGGCGACTGGACGGTGTTGCTGGAAGGCCTCGAGTGCCGCCCGACCGTCGCCGGCTACGACGACCTCATACTTCTCCTGCAGAAACATCCGCGTCAGCACCTTCTGCATGCGCGGGTCGTCCTCAACCACCAGCAATGTCTCTCGCTTGTGGGCTGGTGCGCCGGCCGCAGATGACACAGGAACAAGGATGGGAGTCGCCTCCGGGTGCATGCCATTATCATCCCACCGGCTGTTGGAGGCACAAGGGATTTCGGCCCAGAAATGACATTTGGGTGACAATTGCGGCTGCCGCGGCGGCTCGTTGGTCGAAGTTTTTGCTCTGCTTCACGTGAGCAAAGGTGAAAACAGAAAAGACATTGTGGTGACAACCGGAGCAGCCTCCTCATCTACTCTCAAAGTCGCCTGACCAGCACGGACCCATCTCGCACGGAGGATGGAGCTTGCTCGACGGGCACCCGCGTTGCGTTCTGCACAAACTCTGGAGGCTCTGAGGATCACTATGCATTCGATACCACGAACCATCTCTTTCTTTATGCTGTCGCTCGCCGCAGTCGTGTGTGCCGCCACGGCTGGCGCGCAAAATGCGCAGCATTACGCACAGACCAACCTGGTCTCGGATCGTACGGGGATCGCAGCCGTTACCGATCCGAATCTGGTCAATCCCTGGGGGCTGGCCCGCTCCTCTGGAGGCCCGTGGTGGGTGGCAGACAATGCTCCGGGGCTCGCGACCTTGTACGACGGTGCGGGAAATATTGTGCCGCTCGTTGTCACCATTCCACCCGGGGATTCTGACAGCCCGGCCGGAACCCCAACCGGGATCGTCTTCAATGGCAGTAAAGACTTCGAGCTGGCTCCCGGCAGTCCGGCAATCTTCCTGTTCGTTACCGAGGACGGAACCGTCTCTGGATGGAATCCCGGCGTCAGCCTTACCAATGCAGTGATCCCTGGCAAGGAGAAGGAGCGATCGGTGTATCGAGGTGCAACCATCGCGACTGCAGATCTTTCGTCGAAGGGGTCCGCCAGCTTCCTCTACGTTGCCGACTTCCGCAAGGGCCGCATCCAGATCTTCGATACGAAGTTTCGTCATGTATCCGAGTGGGAAGACCGCTTCGAGGATGAGCGGCTCCCCGCAGGTTTTGCGCCCTTCAATGTGCAGAACATTGGCGGGAACCTGTATGTGGCCTATGCACTGCAGAATAACGCCAAGTTCGATGAGGTGGATGGAGCCGGGCTGGGGTACGTGGATGTCTACTCTCCTGATGGCAGGCTGCTGAAGCGACTGGAGCATGGCCCATGGTTCAACGCGCCCTGGGGAATGGCGGCGGCATCGAGTGACTTCGGGGTTTACAGCCATGACACTCTGGTGGGCAACTTTGGCAGCGGCGAGATTCTGGCGTTCGACCCGATAACTGGCCGTTTCAAGGGACGCCTGCTGGACGCGACCGACAAGCCGGTGCAGATTGAGGGCCTATGGGCACTGATCTTCGGCAGCGGCGTGGGCACGAGGGATGGGTCCGCATCCACTCTGTTCTTTACCGCTGGCCCGAACAATCAGCAGAACGGACTGTTCGGATCGATCGCTGCGGTAGAGAACGTGCAGGGTTCCGATCAGTAAGTCTTGGGAGTGTGTGGCTCTCAAGAAAGATGAGGAGGCTTCCGCCATTGCGGGAGCCTCCTCGCTTTGTACGGCGAGTGCGCCGCGCGTGGCCGCCCGCTTCAATTACAATCACGCGCCATGAAGAGCTTTTCGCGTTTGCGTGCCATCCTGCTGGCTGGCGCACTTGTCCCTAGTGTCATGGATGTCATGGCGCCGTCGTTGCTGCAGGCCGCAACTCCGCAGGAGCAGGCCGTTCTGGCGCCCATCACGGCATTGTTCGATGGTATGGCCATGCGCGATGCCGCCGCCATCCAAGCGCCGCTGTTGCCCGGCGGCATGCTGGTGCTGATGCGCGATGGCAAGCCGACGCAGTTGACCTTTGAAGCCTTCGCCGACCAGGTTGCCAAACCAGGAAAGACGCACATCGAAGAACGCATTCACGATCCGCTAATACGCATCGATAAGGATCTCGCGGTGGTCTGGGCGCCCTTCGAGTTCCTGGTGGATGGCAAGGTCGATCACTGCGGGACGGATCTATTCAACCTGGTCCAGCAGGATGGCAAGTGGATCATCGCTAACATTGCGGATACTGGCCGCAAGGATTGCCAGTCAAAATAACCGCGGTGCCGGAAAAGGCGATGAGGACGGGGAGTGCCCGCCCTCATCGCTTTCTGTCAACGCAGTCGAAATCGCCAGGCTCAGGCTTGTCGCGTGGGTGGGCGCTTCTCCGCGTTGAGCAAGGTTTCGATCCTGATGGGCAGCTCGCGCACCCGCACGCCAGTGGCGTGATAGACGGCATTGGCAATGGCTGGCGCAATGCCGGCCAGGCCGATCTCGCCGACACCGCGCGCGCCATACTCATTCAGCGCCTTGTCCGGGTAGTCGAGGAAGATGACATCGATCTCCGGGCAGTCCGCACTGGTAGTCATGATGTAATCCGCCAGGTTGTTGTTCACCGGATGCCCGTTGCGCTGGTCGTAAATGGTCTCTTCAAACAGACCCATGCCGACGCCCATCACCACAGCGCCTTCCACCTGATTGCGCGCGGGCTTCTGGTTGATGATCTTGCCCACGTCAATCACTGAGACGACGCGGCTGACGCGCAGGCGGGCAATGCCAGCGTCCCACTCCACCTCCGCGAACTGCGCGCCGTAGGAGTGGAAGGAGTACTTGCTCATGGCCGGATCGGTAAAGCTGGAGGCGGAGCTGCCATCGCCATCCGCAGAGCGCAGGTTGGCCTTCTTCAGGATGACGCCGAAGGGAACGCCGCTTGACGCGGGCTCGCTCTTCAGGTGCACGCGGCCTTCGGTGAAGGCGAGCTCCTCTGGTTTGTGGTGCTCGAAGGGCACGTCGTTGGCTGCTGCGGCAATCGCCAGCATCTGCGCGATGGCTGCATCTGCCGCGCGCGAGATGGCCGGCAATACGGAGCCGGTGACGAGCGAGCCGCCAGAGAGCGGGCCCGGAGGAAGGGAAGTGTTGCCGAGCACTACGTCGATCCGGTCCAGCGGGATGCCGGTCTTCGCATGCACCACCTGGGCGAAGATGGTGTAGGTGCCAGTGCCGATGTCCTGCGTCGCACATGCGATCCGTGCGGAGCCATCGTCGTTCAAGGAGAGCGTCGCCTTGCAGTCCAGCGTGCCGGCAACCCAGGAGCAGGCCGCCACGCCCCACCCCAGCGTCAGGTCGCCGCTGCGCATGGAGCCAACCTCCGGCGTCCGCTTGGCCCAGCCGAATTTCTCTGCACCGGTGGTCAGGCACTCCTTCATATGCCGCGAGGAGAAGGGCTTGCCATTGCTCTCATCCATCGCGGGCTCATTCAGTAGGCGCAACTGTACCGAATCCATCTTCAACTTGATGGCGAGCTCGTCCATGGCCGACTCCAGGGCGAAGAGTCCAGGAACCGCGCCGGGGCCACGCATCGCAGTGGGTGTGCCCAGGTTGCGGTCGACCACCGCGGAGCGGACGCGCAGATTCGGCGTGCTGTAGAGATAGGGAGTCGCCTCGCCGCAGTTCTCGCCCACATCGTCCAGCATGGAGCTGTCACTGGCGTAGCCATGCTCAAGGCAGGTGAGCTTGCCGTCCGGCATTGCGCCCAGCCGCACGCGCTGCTGGGTGCGCGGTCGGTGGCCCACATTGGTGAACATCATGTGGCGGTCTACCACCAGCTTGACTGGCCGGTTCAGGTCGCGCGCAGCCGAGGCAGCCAGCACGGCGTGCGGCCAGGGCCAAAGCTTGCCGCCGAAGCCGGAGCCGAGGAACTTCATCACAACTTGCACATCCTCGCGGGGCACGCCGAGCATCTGCGCCATCGCAGCCTGATGGTTCATCAAGGACTGCGTCGTCTCATACAGTACGTAGCGGCGGCCGTCCCAGGTGGCGACCGATGCATGCAGCTCAATCGGATTGTGTGTCTCAATCGGAGTGACGTAGGTCTCGTCCACCTTGACCGGCGCGCTAGAAAAGGCGGCGTCCACATCGCCGCGCTTGCTCTCTTCCTTCATCTTCGGGGTGAAGCCGTCGCTCAGATCGAGTGAGACGTTGGGCTTCTCTGTCTCATAATCGACTTTGACGGCATGTGCGGCGGCGCGGGCCTGTTCCGCCGTTTCTGCAACCACTACGGCGACGTATTGGCCGCTGTAGTAGATCTTCTCGTCCTCGAATGGCGGGCGCTGCTCATCGACATGTGCGTCGCGTGAGTCAGGAATGGGACGATACAGCCGCGGCACCTTGCCATTGCTGTAGATGCGCAGCACGCCGCGCATCTTCTCCGCGGCAGTGGTGTCCAGGTGGCGGATCTTCCCTTTGCTGATGGTGCTGCACACCGGCACTGCATAGGCCAGGTTGGGGAAGTTGTAGTCAGAGGAGTACTTCGCTGTCCCTGTGGTCTTCAGCGGGCCGTCAACGCGGGGAACCGAGGCGCCGATGATGGAAGCGGGGCTGCCGGCAGCCGGCGGATTCGTAACAGTGGCCATGCGTTTACTCCTTATGCAGTGACGGTGGTGAGGGCGCGTACCAGGCAGCGCTTTGCGAGTTCCGCCTTGAATGCATTGTCGCGGTGCGGCTGGGCGTGGCGCAGCGCAGCGTCTGCGGCCGCGCGGAATACGGGCTCGCTCACGGGCTTGCCAGTGAGCGCCTGCTCTGCCTCGGGCGAGCGCCAGGGACGCGTGCCCACGCCGCCGAGTGCGACGCGAGCACGGCGGATGTGTCCGCCCTCTGCCTGGATGACAACAGCGGCCGAGGCCAGCGCGAACTCGTACGAGGCACGATCACGCAACTTAAGATAGACCGATCGCGCGCCCGGCGCTGGTGCGGGTAGCGTGACGTAGGTGATGAGATCGCCGGGCTTGAGAATGTTCTCCAGGTGAGGCGTGGACCCGGGCAGCAGGTAGAACTCGCTGATGGGGACATCGCGTTCGCCCTGCACGCCCAGAATGTGAATGCGCGCATCGAGCGCCATCATGGCGACTGCCATGTCCGAAGGATGGGTTGCGATGCAATGCTCGCTGCCGCCGAGGATGGCGTGGGTGCGGTTGTGTCCGCCGATGGCAGAACAGCCAGAGCCGGGAGTGCGCTTGTTGCATTCAGGAAAGGTGAGATCGCGGAAGTAGCTGCAACGCGTGCGCTGCAGCAGGTTGCCGCCGGTGGTCGCCATATTGCGCAGTTGCGCGGAGGCGCCCGAGAGCAGCGCCTGCGAGAGCACCGGGTAGTCTTGCATCACTACCGAGTCATGCGCCAGGTCGGCATTGCGCACCATCGCCCCGATGCGCAGCGTGCCGTCGGGCTGCTTCTCAGTGCCGGCTAGTCCGAGGCGATTGATATCGACCACGCGCTGCGGCGTCTCCACATCGAGCTTCATCAGGTCGATCAGCGTAGTGCCGCCGGCGACGTAGCGCACCTGCGCGCCCTGCTGCGCTGTCTCTGCTTTGGAGGCCAGTTGTGAGGCGTGCGCCGGATTGTAGGCGCGGGTGAGTGCGAAGTCGATCATGCGGACCTCCCGCTGCTCCGTACCTGCTGCACAGCGGCGATGATGTTGGGGTATGCGCCGCAGCGGCAGATGTTTCCGGCCATGGCCTCGCGCACGTCCTTGTCTTCGGCTCCCCACGGCTCCTTCATCATGGCGACCGCGGACATGATCTGGCCGGAGGTGCAATAGCCGCATTGGTAGCCATCATGCTCGACAAACGCTGCCTGCATGGGATGGAGATTGCCGGGCTGGCCCAGCCCCTCGATGGTGGTGATGCTATCGCCCTCATGCATGGCGGCGAAGGTGAGGCAGGAGTTTACCCGCCGCCCATTGATGTGTACGGTGCAGGCGCCGCACTGGCCGTGGTCGCAGCCCTTCTTGGTGCCAGTCAGGTTCACCGTCTCCCGCAGGCAGTCCAGCAGCGTCACGCGCGGCTCCAGGTTGATTTTGTGAATCTGCCCATTGATGGAGAGGGTGAGTGGCTGCGTCCCCTCCGGCGCTGCAGTGGGCGAGCTGGATTGCGCCGCGGCAGTGGCGGCAAGCATGGGTGCTGCAGTGGCGGCGACGCCGGCTGCGCCCAGTTGTGCCATGAAGGAGCGGCGGGAGAAGCTGCCGAGGCGGGGCTGGGAATGGCTTTCGGGCAACTGACTTTGCGAACTGTCAGCTTTACACTCCGCTGTGTCTTCGGCAGAGTTGCGTGGTGATGCAGGAGGTGACTGGCTCATTGCGGGAAGCTCCCTGTTCCAGCCGGAAGAGAACCGCGAGAAGGCCCTCTCGCCCGGCCCCTCCACTATATAGCTCTGCAACGCCGTAGCAAGCCGCGGTCCCGAAGCTACTTTTGTGGTGGAAAAGGCTCGGCTTTCATGGAGCCATCGCGCTGCTTCAGCAGCACCTGCACCTTGCCTTCGGCTGCATCCAGCTCCTGCTTGCAGACCGAAGAGAGGTTCATGCCCTCCTCGAAGAGCCGGATTGAATCTTCAAGCGAGAGGTCGCCCTTTTCCAGCTGACCGACGATGGTTTCGAGTTGCTTCAGAGAGTCTTCGAACTTGGCCATGATGTTTGCTCGATGGATTCTTCAGGCGGTCTGCGGCAGCACCTGCTGCACGATCTCGACTGCCAGTGCGTAACGGCCAAAGGGCGCGCTGACCTGCACGCCCTGCACCAGCGGCCGTGCCTGTGACAGCATCTCCTGCGCGATGGCGATGCCCTCGGCGCGTGCGCGCTCTGGTGTGTCGGCGGCGGCCATGCGCGCCAGGATCTCGTCCGGCATGGAGACGCGCAGATCGTTCTTCATGAACTCTGCATTGCGCAGGCTGGTCAGCGGCCAGATGCCCGCGATCACCGGGATGCGGAAGTCCTCAATGCGCCGCAGGAATGCTTCGAGCAGCCGCATGTCGAAGACTGGCTGCGTGATGGCGTACTCCGCGCCCGCCTCTACCTTGTAGGCGAAGCGGCGTACTTCGTTGTCGATATCCGGCACGCCGGGATTTGCCGCAACACCCAGCGTGAAGCCGGTGGAGGCGCCGATGGGGTTGCCGCCGATGTCAAGGCCATGATTCAGCCGGTTGACCACGTTCACCAGGCCAATCGCGTCTACGTCGAACACCGCGGTCGCATCGGGGTAGTTGCCCAGCTTGGGCGGATCGCCAGTTAGGCACAGGATGTTGCGCAGACCCAGCGATGAGGCGCCCAGCAGGTCGGACTGAATGGACAGCAGGTTGCGGTCGCGACAGGTGTAGTGCAGCACTGTCTCGATGCCAGTCTGCTGCTGAATCTGCAGACACAGGCTCTGCGCGCTCATGCGCGCGGAGGCGCGCGGCGAGTCGGGAACATTGATGGCGTGGATGCCGGTGGCAGCCAGCAGGCGCGCCCCCTCAATCTCCTTCGAGCAGTCGATGCCGCGCGGCGGCACGATCTCCACCAGGGTGATGAACTCACCCGCAGCGACCAGGTGGCCGATCTTTGAGCGATCGGCCAGTGGCGCAGGTGGGGTCTCGGTGACGATCTCTGCGCGTGCCTGCTGCGGTGCGGCCGTCTGCTGCGCGTCCATAGCGCGTACGGCGGACTTCATGGCGCGGATGTGATTCGGCGTGGTGCCGCAGCAGCCGCCGACGAACTGCACGCCCGCGCGAACGAATTTGCGCGCGAAGCTGGCCATGTACTCCGGCGAGCATAGATAGATGTTGCGGCCATCCACATTGCGCGGCATGCCGGCGTTGGGCATGGCGACCAGCGGCAGAGGAGTGGCGGCGCGCATGCGTTCGATTGCCGTCAGCACCGTCGCCGGGCCGGAGGAGCAGTTGCAGCCCACCGCATCCGCACCAGCCGCGGTCAGCCGCGCAGCAGCTACTTCGGCAGGCGTGCCATCCAGGCAGTTTGCATCTTCGTCGACGGTGACCATGGCCATCACCGGCACATCCGGCGCGACCGCCCTGGCCGCGGCCAATGCTTGTTCGGTTTCGTTGACGGCCATCATGGTCTCGACGATCAGCAGATCGGCTCCCATGCCGGGACCGCCATCGACCAGCCCTCGAATCTGCTCCGCGAAGGCCTCACGCGCCTCCTCGAGCGATGTCTTGCCCAAGGGCTCCAGACGAATGCCGAGCGGCCCGATGGAGCCGGCGACGTAGGCAGTGCAGGCCTGCTTTTCCTGAATCTGCGAACATGCCTGGCGGGCCAGCCGCACGCCTGCCTGGTTGATGCTGCGGGTCTGGTCCTGCAGACCGAAGCGCTGCAGGCGAAAGCGGTTCGCACCGAAGGTGTTGGTCTCAATGATCTCTGCGCCAGCCTGCAGATATTCTTCGTGCACGGCGCGCACCAGGTCCGGCTGGGTGAGGTTCAATTCGTCGAAGCACTTGTTCAGAAACACGCCCCGGCCGTACAGCGACGTTCCCATGGCGCCGTCACAAAGGACGGTCCGATTGCTGAACAGCGCTGCCAGCCGAGTCATCTTGCGATGTTACCAGTTGGCGTCAAGAAATCTGCTGGAGAGCACTGGCGGAGCGCAGCCGGAAAGCTGCAACAACACCCTGAAAATGCCCCTTCACGATCGAAGCCGTGGACACCGGCCCCCCTTTGACGCGACGCTCGCACGCGGATCGCTTTGCTATACTTGGGCTTCCCGGCACGCAGTCTGCTGATGTGAAGGTTGAGGTCTGAAGCATTTGAAGAAGAGAAGTCTCCTGTCCCTCGCAATGGTTATTTTGGTGGCTGCTGCGGCGTCGATGGCCATGCTCGGCTGCGGGAAGAATTTCTATTTCGCCGGCCGGAATCTGCCGCCCAGCGGCTTGACGCAGCGAGTGCTTGTCGCTGTTCAGAATCCAGCAGGCAGCCTGCAATTCATGGATGCCTTCTACGACATCCGGCACCCCATCAACAATCCGAATGGTCAGTTTTCTATCGGCGGGTTCACGGGAAACAATCCAGCGACGATCCAGAATCTGCCGGAAGAGCAGACCGGGCTGGTCTATGCCTCTGGCGACGGCAGCCTGTCGAGGGTGAACTACGGGACGGAGGGTGCGATGGGCCTGGCGATTCCGGGCGGCCCGATTTCGACCAGCACCCTGGCCTCCCGCAGGCTGGACTACTTCGTGTCTGCCGACCAGAACGCGCGCGCGCTGGTGATTACGGATGCGGCGCAGGGTGGCCGTTATCTGTTGAATGTGCCGGGCATCTATCGCGTGTCGGTCAACACCAATGCAACGCTGGTGCTGGGTTTCTCTCAGGACAGCAACGCCGTCTACACCGTAGTCCGGCTAACGCTGGCGCAGCAGACGCAGTACGCCACACGCGCGGCCTGGGTGGCTGCCGGATTTCAGGATTGCGAGCCGCAGAGTCTTCCGCGGTATTGCACCGGTCAGCTTGGGGATCCCTCCTCACTGTTTGACCGCCCGTCCAAGGCGATCTTTTCCGCGGATGGCCAGACCATCTATGTGCTGAACTGTGGGCCCGAGTGTGGCGGAGCGCAGGCGGGCGTGGTTAGCGTTCCTATCTCCAGCACCGTGCTGAATACCATCGCCGGTGGTCCCTCCGGTCTACCGCCAACGACGTCTGCGGGAGGAGCGGCGCAGCCGGGACTTACCGCGACCGCCGTGCTGGCCGTGCCCGGCGGTGCTACCAATGCACTGCAGAGCGGGCCGACGATGTACGTGACGGGACAACAGCTGCAGTCAGATGGTCTGCTGGCGGGGTCACTGACCGTGGTGAACCTGGCGGCGAATGTGGTATCCGCGCGCTACTCCATCAGCGATGGCACGCACAACAAGATGATCCTGGCCGACGACAACACATTGTGGATTGGCTCGCAACGCTGCCAGAGTGGTGAGCGCTTTGCCCAGAACAACAGCGGCGGCAACGTGCAGTTCGGCTGCCTGACGCGCTTCGATCTGGGCACGAATGCGGTTACGGTCGATCGCTTCATCGGCGACCTGACCGGTATCGCCAATGTGGAAGGCCTGCACAAAGTGTATGTGGGCGAGGGCGGGCAGGTACACATCTACCGCACCACGGACTTCGCTGAGCTGGACAATACTGGCGTCACCGTCTCCGGCACAGTCTCCGACGTGGCGTATATGGACGGCTCCTCTGACGGCAACAACACCACCTACTAGAGAACGCGAAGGCCGCTGCACGCCGTGCCTTCATGGCTGCGCGCCAGGTCAGCGATGACGACTGCGGCGACCAGTGTAGTGGACATCCTGGCCATTGCCGCGCACCGCGACGATGTGGAGCAGACCTGCGGTGGCACGCTGCTGAAGATGCGCGCACTCGGACTTGAGACCGGCATCCTGGACCTGACCCAGGGCGAAGCAGGGACGCGCGGGTCGGCCGCGGAGCGGGCCGCCGAAGCTGCGGCGGCAGGACGCATCCTGGGCGTGCGCTGGCGGCAGGCGCTGGACCTGCCCGACGGCCGGGTGGAGAACACCTACGAAAATCGGCTGAAGATTGTGCGCGTACTGCGCGAGCTAAGGCCGCGGGTGGTCATTCTGCCCTACTGGCAGGCGCGTCATCCCGACCACTCCATGAGTTCAGCCCTGGGCTACGAGGCTTGCTTCCTCAGCGGCCTGGCACGGGTGGAGACTGGCGTGGCCCCGTTTCGCCCCTACAAGGTGATCTACGCCAGCTTGTATGCGGACGTGCGGCCCAGCTTCGTTGTGGACATCACGCCCTTCGTGGAGCAGCGCTACCAGGCGCTGATGGCCTATCGCTCCCAGTACGCCAACGCGGGGCAGGGAGCCGGACTCTTCGTACCTGAAGAGGAGATTCGCGAGCGCACCTTTGCCGAGGCGCGCCACTATGGGCAGCTGGCTGGAGTGCGCTATGCGGAGCCTTTCGTGCAGAAAGAGATTGGGCTGGTCGAGGACCTGATGCTGCTGCCCGTCGCGTCGATTTGAAGATAGAAGAATGGTGTCGAACGACTGCCCTTGTCGTCGTTCTTAGACCATAGGGGCGATCAGCGGGGCGGGATGTGCATCGTCTATTTCCTTGCCTTGTGCAGACTTCTCCGGCAGATAGACGCGCACAACTGCGCCGCGCAGGTCACCTTCCATGCTGTTGAAGATGCGTACCGTGCCGCCGTGCTTCTGCACGATGCCCAGGCTGACCCAAAGGCCGAGGCCGGTGCCGCGTTCGCCCTTGGTGGTCATGAAGGGCTGGAACAGCTTCTTCTCTACGTGCGGCGCAATGCCGCGGCCACTGTCGGTGATCTCGACGATGGTGCCGGCGCGGCCGTCCTGCGGGCTGGCAGGCCGAACCTGGATGCGAACACTGCCGTGGGCGCCGGCCGCTTCGCCGGCATTGGCAATCAGGTTGGTGAAGACCTGGCGCAACTCGCCGGGATAGCCCCACACCAGCAGGGGATGGGTGAAACTCTGCTCCACACGAATGTCCTGATCGCGCAGCTTGCGATCCAGCAGCAGTAGAACGCTGCCGATCAGCTCCTCCAGATTCACCTGCACCGGCACAGGCGATTCGCGGTAAAGCGAGAGCATGGCGCGGCTGATCTGCAGTGTCCGCCCCAGCTCTTGCTGAGCCAGCTTCAGGTACTCGCTGCGGCGCTGCGGATCGCTTTCCTGCGAGATGAGGAAGTGCAGGTTGGCGACCGAGTCGAGCGGGTTGTGGATCTCATGCGCGATGCTGGCAGCCAGCCGGCCGGTCACGGCCAGCTTTTCATTGGCGATCAGTGTGCTCTCTGCCTTGCGCAGCTCGGTGACATCGCGGAAGACGACGACGTAACCCTCTGCTTTGCCTTCGGCATTCTGAATCAGCGAGATCTTGGCATCGACGCCATGCTCGGAGCCATCCCGCGCCAGTAGTATGCCCTCCTGGTTCAGGCCGACTGCTCCAGAGCGCGCCATGTCTGCGAGTACGTCCTCCATGGGCAACCGGGTCTGGGTGTGGATCAGCTGCAGTACCGCTCCGATGGGCTGGCCCGTGGCCTCGGCCAGGGACCAGGCGGTGAGCTTCTGCGCGATCGCGTTCATGAACCGGACAGATCCCTGAGTATCGACCGAGACCACGGCGTCGCCAATCGATTCCAGGGTAGTGGCCAGCAGCTGCTTACTGGCGCTGATGCGGTTATGGCGGGCCTGCAACTCGTGCAGCGCCATCTCGTAAGCGTTGGAGACGCGCTGCAGCCGGCTGCTGGCAAATATGCCAATGCCGATGCCAGCCGCAAGTGCAAGCGCAAGAACAAATTCAAGGAACTTGTTGATGCGCCGGTCGAGCTGTCCTGTATAGGCATCTCGCTGGCGGGTGAGCTCTCCCAGATCCTCGACAAAATGCAGCCGCAGGTTGTCCATCAGGGCCTTGCCCTGCAGGGTCAGTGTGGATGCTACTCCCTCAGGAGCAGGAGCGGGCTCTGCCAGCACACCAGACGCCCAGGCCTGCCACTCACGCGCGCCGCGATCCAGTAGCGCGACCTGCTGCGCGGAGAGGGCGCTGTCAGGGAGGTGGCGCAGTTGGGCAAAGGCCTGATCAATCTGGGGGCCGGCGCGATTGTACGGTTCGAGCACCGAGGGCAGGCCGGTGAGCTGGTAGGCGCGCAGCCCGGTTTCCTGATCGATCACATTCTGCTGCAGCGTGAAGAGCTGCTCGATCAGGCCGGCATTCACCATGGTGTGGTGACGCAAGTCGAGTGCCCGCTCCACCTGCCACACCAGCAGGCTGGCCAGTACCGCGAGCAGTGCTACCGGCGCCAGCAGGGTAATGCGAACGATGCGATTGAATTCGCGAAGTTCTACGGGCGAGCCGGTCTCTACCGGGGAGTCGGTCATGGTCCTGTGCCTGGGGAACTCACGCTCGGCGTCCCGCCAGAATCCAGGAGACGGCGTACATTTCCCAGCAGCGACAGAGCCCCATCCCCCTTGTTCGCGATCAAGGTGACCAGTTGCTGCACCTCATCCGGAAGGGTGAGGTAGGCAGAGAGTAGAAGGATAGGCACTGTAGGCTGGATCTCGCGCAGAGCGGTGGCCACCGCTCCACCGTTCATGCCCGGCATGGCGTAATCCAGTACTACCGCATCGACGGGATGCTGACGGAACAGGCTGATCCCGGTCGGCCCGTCGGGCGCGGTGTAGACCGCGTAGCCCTCGCGCTCCAGCACGACCTTGCGTATCTCGAGCCCGAGAACTTCATCATCGATACAGAGTATGGTGGGTACCCGAGACACATTGGGACCTCGTGGTCGATTCCCGGAACGGGCTGCTTCCAGTCTGCGGAGTATAGCATTCGCTATTTGTTCTTCACCCTGCTACTTCCGTGCCACTCCAGGCATTGAGGCGGGCCCCCGTTGGCGAGAGATTCATCGTCCTTTCTTATTGGCCGTGCAAGGATGCATTACTCTGAACGCGGAAGACGAGCGGCGGGCGGGGCTTGCCAATGGAATGAGTTAGGCCCCGCAAGGACGGTCCTTGAGCCAGACCATATTCGTATTAGAAGATGATCCGGACATCTCGCGGCTGGTGCAGCACCAGTTGGAGACGGCCGGTTTCGCGGTGCGCACCTTTTCCACTCCCGCCAACCTGATCCCCGATGCGGAGCGTCAGGCGCCGGCGCTATTCCTGCTGGACATCATGGTCCCCGGGGGCGATGGTCTGGACGTCTGCCGCAAGTTGCGTACGCATCCCGGCCTGAGCACGGTGCCCATCATCTTCGTCACTGCGCGTGCGGGCGAGAACGACCGTGTGCTGGGCTTGGAGCTCGGTGCGGACGATTACATCACCAAGCCCTTTGCCATGCGCGAACTGGTAGCACGGGTCAAGGCAGTGCTGCGGCGCTTCGAGCGCCCATCGGCGCCCTCCGTCATCAGCTTTGAAGAGATCGTGATCGACGCCAGCGCCATGCAATTGAAGGTGAGGGGCGAGTTGACCACGACCACCGCTACCGAGTTCCGCCTGCTGGACTATCTGGCGCGGCATCCCGGCCGTGTCTTCAGCCGCGATCATCTATTGGACGCAGTCTGGGGCGATGCCCGCTTCGTTACGCCACGCTCGGTGGATGTCTATGTGCGGCGCATCCGTGAGAAGATCGAGAGCGATCCGGAGAACCCGAGATACCTGAAGACAGTGCGTGGCGCCGGATATCGATTCGAGATTCCCAAGGCGGCCTAGTGACCCGGCCGCCCGCCGGCTTGCGGGGTTCGATACTGTCGGCCTGCGAGTAAACGGACACGGATTCTCCGCGGGAGTCACGCTGTGACCGGAAGAGTCTTTTCAAAGCTGCTGTTCTCCTTCGTGCTGGTGCTCACCATCAGCACCGGTGTGCTGGATTTTTCCATCCGGCGCATTGTGGACGGCGCCCTGCGTGAGCAGGTCGAGCACTCGTTGACCGGCGAGGCGCGCTTTCTGGGAGCGCAACTGAACGCCACCACGCCAGAGAGTGCCAAGCACCTGCTGGCCACCAGCGCTGCCGCATCGCATACCCGCATCGCTGTCTTTCGCGCGGATGGCTCGGTCTATGCCAGCTCCGAGCCGCTGTCGATTCCCGAAGACTCGCTTGCGGCAACGCCTGCCATCGCTGGGCTGCGCAGTCGCGAGGGTACCGGCCGCGAGGGTATGGCCCGCGAGGTCGAGCGTGGCATGCTCTTTATCGCAGTCAGCCAGACTGGCGGCACCGAAAGGCAGAACGACAGGCTGATCGTGCGCATGGGCTACTCGCTGAGCGAGATCAGTCACAAACTGCATCTACTGCGCCGGCAGATCCTGCTGGCCTCGCTGTTCTCGTTGCTGCTTGCCACTCTACTGGCGGCGGTGATGGCGCAGCAGGTAGCACGGCGCATGGGCCACATCGTCGCCTTTGCGCAGCGCATCGCGGCGGGGGATCTTTCAGCGCGGCTGAACGAAGACGATCTGGACGAGCTCTCCGCGGTGGCGCGCGCTCTGGATACAACGGCCAGCCGGCTGGAGGCGACCTTTCGCTCGCTCGAAAGCAGCCGGCGCGAGCTCACTGCGCTGCTCGACAGCATGCAGGAAGGGGTCATCGCCGTGACCAGCGCGGGTCTGGTCAGTTGGTCGAATGCCTCGATCGCGCGTCTGACCCGACAGCCTGTTCGGGAGGGCAGGGCGCTGGTGCAGACCATTCGCGATCCCGAGGTGCTGGTATGCGTGGCCACCGCGTTGCGTGAACGCACCGTGGCGCGGGCGCGCGGGGCAGCCGTGGCGCCGGGGCGCGTCTTCGAGGTGCACGCAGCGCCCATGCCCGGGGGCGGCGCGGTCTGCGTGCTCTCCGATGTAACAGAGATTGAGCGGGCCGAGACGACGCGGCGCGACTTCGTCGCCAATGTGTCGCATGAACTGCGCACACCGCTCACCTCCATCTCTGGCTATGTCGAGTCCATGCTCGATATGGAGAGGGTTGACCCGGTATCGCGAGAGTTCCTCGGCATCATTCTGAAAAACGCCACACGCATGAATCGACTTACTGAAGATCTTCTAACCCTGGCACAGGTTGAGTCAGCAGACTTCAAGCTCTACTTGCAGCCTTTGCGGGCGCAAGACCTGGTACGGGACGCAGCCGATTCCCTGATGCCGGTGGTACAGGACGCAGGCATGATCCTGGAAGTAGGGGAAGCATCGCCGGAGACGGTGATGGTTGACCCGGATGCACTGCAGCAGGTGTTCGGCAACCTGGTGGAGAACGCGACCAAGTACGGGCGGAGCGGCCAACGACTGCAGATGGGAGCACGACGGCAGGGCGAGCGGGTTGAATTTTATGTTCAGGACTTCGGTCCGGGAATTCCGCTGGAGCACCAATGGCGTATCTTCGAGCGCTTCTATCGCGTGGACAAGGCGCGCTCGCGTGATTCCGGTGGCACTGGTCTTGGCCTGTCGATTGCCAAACATATCGTCAACGCGCATGCCGGCGACATCCGGGTAGAGAGTGAGCTGGGCCAGGGGGCCATGTTCGTCTTCAGCCTGCCGGTGGTGATCCAATCCGCAGGCGTAGGCGAACCCGCCCATGTCGCGGCCAGCCCTGCCAGCCTTTAAAGCAATTCTCCTGATGCTGTGAACCAAGAAGTATCTCGGCACAGGAGCAGCCGCTGGATGGACTACACCTACAAGAGAATTGCTTGAAGCGGCGGCGCTTTCCGTTACGGCATTGTTCCGCTTTTCACTCGTTTGTAAACGAACATTCACGGACGGCGCGGATATTCGAAGTTGGGTGTGATGGCAACTATTTCCGAGGGGGCAAGACAAGTGAAGAAGATTCTGGCAGCGGCTGCCGCACTGATAGTGTGTGCATCGGCAAGCATGGCAGGCGCGCAAAAATTGAATGGTGCGGGTGCGACATTTCCGTATCCCATCTACTCGAAGTGGTTCAGTGAATACAGTGCGAGCCACCCCGGCGTAGAGATCAATTACCAGTCGCTTGGCTCTGGCGCGGGCATCCGGCAGGTCACGGCAGGGACAGTAGACTTTGGCGCCAGCGATGGTCCCATGACCGATGAACAGCTGGCAGCGTCCAAGATCAAGATTCAGCATGTGCCTACCGTCCTGGGTGCGGTGGTGCCGATCTACAACCTGGAAGGCGTAGCCGGAGGCCTGAAGATCACCCCGGATGTGCTGGCCGATATCTACCTGGGCAAGATCACCAACTGGAACGACGCCCGCATCGGGAAAGAGAACCCGGGTGCGAAGCTTCCCAACACAGAGATCTTCGTAGTGCATCGCTCCGATGGCAGCGGCACCAGCTACATCTTCACCGACTACCTGTCGAAGGTAAGCGCGGATTGGAAGAACGGCCCGGGCAAGGGTACTTCACCCAGTTGGCCGCGCGGTATCGGCGCCAAGGGCAATGAGGGGGTAGCTGGCCTGGTGCGCCAGACTCCGGGCGCTCTTGGCTATGTCGAGCTGATCTACGCGCTGCAGAACAAGATTGAGACAGGGGTGGTACGGAACGCTGCTGGTGCCTACGTGCCGGCTTCGATCGAGTCTGTCAGCGCGGCGGCGGCCAGCGTGAAGCAGCTTCCGGCCGACTACCGGGTCTCCATCGCCAACGCGCCGGGCAAGGATTCGTACCCCATCTCCAGCTTCACCTGGCTGCTGGTGCCAAACCCTGGGAAGGACGCCGCGAAGAGCAAGGTGATCAAGGATTTCCTGACTTGGATGCTCGAGCACGAATCTGAAGCGGCTACGCTCAACTACGCGCCGCTTCCGGACTCTGTGGTAGCGAAGGTGAAGGCGACCATCGCGCAGTTGAAGTAGTCCACGCATCTCCCGAAGCGAAGGGCGCACCCCCGGTGCCTTCCGCATTTGTCGAGACACTCCGGCATCCCATCCGCATTCCCACACCGGGCTCCGGATTGCCGGAGCCGCAACCGTCCTTTCATCTTCTATTCATAGTTGGCGGTTAGCGTCCTACACAGTGGCAGACAAGGTACAGATACCGGCGTTCAAACAGCTTTCGGAGATGAGAGCGCCGCCGCCGGACGCGCTCGCCGCCGCTGAGCCTTCCGTGGTGCGCTCCTTCCTGCGTAGCCGCGGCAGCTCCGCTGTGGGTGACGGCAGCTTCAGAATCCTGATGACGATGTGCGCCTTCAGCATCTTCGGCATCGTTATTCTGATCGCGTACGAGCTGGTGTCGCGTTCTTCGCTGAGCCTGCACAAATTCGGCCTGGGCTTCTTCTTTCGCTCGGCCTGGGACCCTGTCAATGGAAACTACGGTGCCTTGCCGTTCATCTACGGCACGCTGATGTCGTCCCTGCTCGCGTTGCTGATCTCGGTGCCGTTCGCACTGGGGGTCGCCATCTTTCTTACCGAAATGTGCCCGAAGTGGCTGCGGACGCCGCTGTCCTTTCTGACCGAGCTGCTGGCCGCCATCCCCAGCGTGGTTTATGGGCTGTGGGCCATCTTTGTGTTGATTCCGCTGCTGCGTGACTACCTGAACCCGAAGCTGAAGGCGACGCTGAGTTGGAGTGGATTCTTTACTGGCCAAAACTCCGGCTACAGCATGCTGTCGGCTGGTGTGATTCTGGCCATCATGATTCTGCCCATCATCTCTTCGCTGACCCGCGAGGTGATGACCGCAGTGCCCAGCGTGCAGCGCGAGGCGGTGCTGGCGCTGGGTGCGACGCGGTGGGAGATGATCCGCATCGGGGTGCTGCGCAATGCGCGCATCGGCATCGTGGGCGCCGTTATCCTGGGGCTGGGCCGCGCGCTGGGCGAGACCATCGCCGTGACCATGGTGATCGGCAACCGGCCGGAGATTGTGAAGTCGCTGCTGGCGCCCGGGTATAGCATGGCCAGCGTTCTGGCCAACGAGTTCAGTGAAGCCTCCGACGACATGTACCTGAGTGCGCTGATCGAGATTGGCCTGGCACTGTTCCTGGTGACCATTGTCGTGAATGCGATGGCTCGCCTGCTGGTGTGGGCGGTGACGCGCGGCGCGCCAGCGAGGGCGGTCTAGATGGCTGCCCACTCCTTGCGGCCCCCGCTGCGTCCCTCCAGCACCAACGTGGTGATGCGCCGGCTTACCAGCGGCCTGGTAAGTGGACTGGCAGTGCTGGCCACCCTGATCGTGGTCGCCCCGCTGATCGCGATTCTTTTCTACCTGCTGAAGCAGGGCTTCTCCTCACTGAACTGGGACTTCTTCACCAAGGTTCCCGTGCCGGTGGGCGAGAAGGGCGGCGGCATGGAGAATGCCATCGTTGGGTCGGGCATCATCCTGGCCATCGCCAGCACCATCGGTATTCCGTTGGGCATCGGCGCGGGCATCTACCTGGCCGAGTTTGCCGGCGGCACACGGATGGGCAATGTGGTGCGCTTCACCGCGGATGTGTTGAACGGCGTTCCATCCATCGTGATGGGCATCGCCATCTACGCGCTGATTGTGCTGCCGCAGAAGCACTTCTCTGCCTTCTCTGGTGGAGTGGTGCTGGGCGTGATGATGGTGCCCACCGTGACCCGGACGACGGAGGAGATGCTGAACCTGGTGCCGTACGTCATTCGCGAGGCGGCGGCGGGGTTAGGCGTGCCCAAGTGGCGATCCATCCTGACCATCTCACTGCGCACCGCCTCGGCCGGCATCGTCACCGGCTGCATGCTGGCCTTCGCGCGCGTGGCGGGGGAGACGGCGCCACTGCTGTTTACCGCGTTCGGGAATGCCTTTCGCAGCACCAGCCTGAATGAGCCGATTGCCGCGCTGCCGCTGCAGATCTTCGTCTACGCCCTGTCTCCGTATGACGAGTGGCACCGGCTGGCCTGGGCTGGAGCATTGGTGCTGATCGTGCTGATCATCGTCTCCGTGGCGCTGGTACGCTACGTGGTGAGCCGCGGTACGTTGAAGGGAGCGAGCTAGCTTGGGAGTTGGCATCGAAGTCAGTGACCTGAACGCGTGGTATGGAACCAACCACACGCTGAAGGACATTCAACTGCATATTCCGGCAAACCACGCCACCGCCCTCATCGGTCCGTCCGGCTGCGGCAAGTCAACCTTTGTGCGCTGTCTGAACCGCATGCACGAGACCAACCCCATTGCTCGGGTGACCGGCAAGGTGGTGATGAACGGCGTGGACATCTACGCAGATGCGGCGCCGGTCGAGATTCGCCGTCGCGTCGGCATGGTCTTTCAGCGGGCCAATCCGTTTCCCACCATGTCGATCTATGACAATGTAGCCTCCGGGCTGAAGCTGAACGGCTTTCGCAACCGGCGCGTGATGGACGAGGTAGTGGAGCGCTCGCTGAAGCAGTCCGCGTTGTGGGAAGAGGTGAAGGACGACCTGAAGAAGAAGTCTGGCGCCAGCCTCTCCGGTGGTCAGCAGCAGCGCCTGTGTATTGCGCGCGCGCTGGCGGTCGACCCAGAAGTGCTGCTGATGGACGAGCCTGCTTCGGCGCTCGATCCGGTATCGACTTCGAAGATCGAAGACCTGATCTTCGAACTCAAATCGCAATATACCATCGTGATTGTGACGCATAACATGCAGCAGGCGGCCCGCGTTGCAGAGAACACGGGCTTCTTTCTGATGGGCAAGCTGGTGGAGTTCGACTCCACGCACAAGATATTCACCAATCCTCAGGACAAGCGTACCGAGGACTACATTACAGGGCGGTTCGGCTGATGCGTATACGCTTCCACCAGAGTCTCGATGACCTGAAGGAAAGGCTGCTGGTGATGGCCGGCATGGCCGAGCAGGCCATCCAGCGTGCCATCGAAGCCTACCGCACGCGCGATACCTCAATCTGCGATCTGGTGATGCGCGGCGAGCTTGCCATCAACAAGCTGGAACGCGAGATCGACCAGATGGCGCTGGACCTGCTTGCCATGGAGCAACCCATGGCCATCGATCTGCGTTTCATCCTCGCCGTGATCAAGATCAATGCCGACCTTGAGCGCGTGGGCGACCAGGCAGTGAACATCGCAGAGCGCGTGACCGATCTGAAGGCCTTTGCCGCGACTGAGCTGCCGGTCGATATACCACGCATGGCGATGACCGCATCCGCCATGGTGCGCAAGGCGCTGCAGGCCTTCATCGAAGGCGATGCGGAGATGGCGGAGACAGTGCTGGCTATGGATGATCAGGTGGATAAGTTGAATGAGGGCGCGTACCTCTCGCTCTCCGCGTTGATCCAGGAGAAGCCGGAGTTCACCTCGCAGGCGCTCAACGCGCTGGTGATCGCGCGCAATCTGGAGCGCGTCGGCGACCACGCCACCAACATCGCGGAAGACGTGATCTTCTGGGTGCGCGGCGCGGACGTACGGCACCACCTTAGTCAGTAGTTCAAGCCGCGCTTAAAGCAATTTTCCTGATGCTGTGAAGTGCGGAGACAAGCTCGGCGTAGCCTTTCCTCGGAGAAAGGCCACCATAGAAGTCGCTGGTCCCTATACACCCGCAGGAAAATTGCTTCACGCCGGCCACCAGTCCAGATAGGGCAAGGCTGGATGATAGATGGCGAGCCGATGCTGGCGCTGCACGGCGGATGGATCCGAAGCCGATAGATCCGCCGCGCGCAACACGCGGCTGTAGGTCTCCAGTTGCGCTCCGTATTGCTCACGACTGCGCGTGAGGAATGTTGCCCTGTCCTCTGCGCCGGACGGTGCTGCAGTCTTGTAATCGACGATCCATAGGCATTCCTCGCCCGCCGCACCAGGCACCTCACCACCTAGGAAGATGCGGTCTGGGCGGTGGCGCTGCAGCCTGCCGCTGCTCATGCTGGTCCAGGAACTTTCATTCTGGGCAGAGGATGTAGCGCCGAGCAGCCACCGGCCATGCTCGCCGGTGAGCGCATTGTGCAGCGCGCCGAGGATGGCATCTTTCAATTTCGCGGACTCCGCCGCGCCGAGCGCATGTTGACGCAAGAGTGCCGCGGCTAGTTGCGTCCATCGCAGATCGTCTGCGGCTGGCAATGGCTGCACTGTGGCGGCGTGTGCCAGCAATGCATGCAGCACGGTGCCACGAATGCGCGCCAGCCGATCTAGGGGAGAACGGAGCTGCCCCGCCTGCGCCGCGGCCCTGGCGTCTGGTTGCAGGCTGAGTGCTGGCCTGCTGTCGAACCAGCTCTGTGGAAGCCGGTAGAGGGATTGGCCCGGTGCAGCAGCGGCAAGATCGGTGAGCATGCCGGCATTGTCGCTGCGGGAGAAGAGATCGAGCTGCGTCAACTCGACCACATTGCTGGGCGGCGCTACGTGGTCTGCAACAGCCGTTGTGGCTTCCGTCGGAACAAGTGCGGTCTGAGCGAGCGTTGCCTCGATACGCGGCGCAAGACCCTCCCAGCCCGCGGCCAGCAGGCTGCCGGTTCTGGGCTTCCGCAACGCGCCTGCTGGGTCGCGCTCCACGATCGCGAACAGGTGCAGTTCACGAATGGCGCGCGAGCATGCCACATAGAGCAGCCGCTTGTGTTCCTGTCGCAGCCGCTGTGACCATTTGTCGCCCACCCAGCCGTACATGATTGGCTTGCCATCCTGTTTGCGGCCGATGGGCGCCAGCAGCAGCTCGTCGCCCTGGTCATCATGCCGCCGACGCACCAGGGAGCGGAAGAGCTCCTGCTGGTCGCCGCGCCCGTCCCGCTCCAGCGCCGGCACCAGCACCACTTCAAACTCCAGCCCCTTAGCGCCGTGGATGGTCATCACCTGGACGCCGCAATCGTCACAAGTCTCCGGGTCCGGCTCGGCAAACAGCTGCTCAAGTGCGCGGTTGAAGCTCTCGTCGAGCGTTCCCATGCTGCCCGCAGAGATCTGGCTGAGCGCGCCGAAGAAGACCTCTGCGTTGGCCTGGGCCTGCGCATCGACGAAAAGGGGCGCACCCAGCGCGTGCCAGGTGCGCTCCAGCCACAGACTGAGGGCAGAAGGTGTGGTGCTGAGCAGGCCATCCGCATAGGCGGCGATTGCCTGCTGAAGCACTGCCATCACATGCATGGCGCGCTGGCGATCCTGCGCGTTGAGCCGGTGGCTGTTTTGTCGCAGCAGGTCAGCAATGGTAGTGCGTTGTGCGGCACCTTCCGCGTCGCCACAGATGGCATGCAGCGCGGGCAAAGGGAGGCCGCACCACGGCGCGCGCAGCACAGCGAGCCAGGCGATGCGATCCGCGGGATGGAGCAGGGCACGCAGCAGGGAGAGCAGGTCCAGGATCTCTGGCCGCTCTGCGAGCGGCTCAATCTTCACGCCGCGAAAGGGAATGTTCTGCTGCCGCAGCCGGGTAAGGATGGCAGGAAGCTGGCTGCGCGAACGTACCAGCACGGCTACGCGATACCTGACGTCGTATCGGCGCGCCTGTTCGATGGCAGGCAGGTGTTGGTGGATCACACGCAGCACGGCATCTGCCTGCGCCTCCCGCAACTCGGGTCCTGAGACCTTCTGACCATCTTCCGCACGCTGGATATGCAGATGCATTGCGTCGCCAGGCACCGACTCATCGGTGTCCTGTTCGCTGGAGACAGCAGCGGCGTAGCCAACGCCGTCTGCGTTGTCCTCTACCAGCACGCGTGCAAAGACATCGTTCAGCGGGGCAACGATCCCGGGCGTGGAGCGGAAGTTGGTAGAGAGCGTGAGTGGCGCCACATCGATGTGCGAGCCCTCAAGCTCCAGTCCGCGGTTACGAATGCGGCCGAAGAGCGAGGCCTCCGCTGCGCGAAACAAGTAGATAGACTGCATGGGGTCGCCCACGAAGAAGCAGGTGCGGCCATCGCCCTGCTGCCAGTCGTGCAGCATGTGACGCAGTAGTTCGAGCTGGGTGCGCGAGGTGTCCTGAAACTCATCGACCAGGATGTGGCGAAAGCGATCGTCGCGGCGCATCTGCACGCCCGGATCGCTCAGGGCGGTATGCGCAGCGATGCTGGCCTCAGCAAAATCGATCGTGCCCTGTTCAGCGAAGACCACGTGCAGCTCCGCGATGGCGCGACGCAGCAAGGTGAAGATGCTGCGTACGATGCGCCACTCCTGCTCGGAATATGTTGCGGGGGGAAGCGACTGCGCACGGCAGAGCAGCTTCAGGAGTCCGTCGTCCTTCTGGAAGATGGCGAGCAGCGCCAGCACGCGCTGTCTTTCCTGAGGGTGGGTATCGGAGGGGAAGCCGTCGCGCTTATTGATGGTCCTGCGCCAGTTATCGCCAGTCAGCAGCAATTTGCAGAAGGGCTGCCAATGTGCGGCTTCGACCAAGTGTTCTATTGATTCGATACCACGCAGAATGTCGAAGTGCTCTGCACCGTTCTCTGCTCCCACGCGCGCGAGCGCCAACAGCTGCGGCAGATGCTGGGCAATCCGCTGCTGAAGACGTGGCAGCACCTCATCGTGTTCACGCCGGAACGGGCCTTCGAGCTCCGCTCGCAACTCTCCCCAGGCGGGGCTGCTCTGCGCAATGCCGGGTACCAGCAGCAGCCATTGTTCGCGGCTGGTCAGCATGCTAGCGATCAGCGCTTCGCAGTCGGCCAGGCTGGTATCGCGCAGCTGCAGCACCTCCGCGATGGCCGCAGCCAGCTCCGGCTCCTGCGGGCTGCCCAGCAGTGCCAGTGTGCGCTCAGCGGCCAGGCCATAGAGCGCCGATGCGTCGTCGATGGGATTCAGCTGACCGCCCAGACGCGAGAGCAGCGGCATCTCATACGCGACGGAGAGCGCCAGCGAATCGATGGTCTGTATGTTCAGCCGCTGCGGCTGCGACCGCAGCTCCCAGCCCTGCGCATGGGCGTGAGCCAAGGCGGCTGCAGCGTGTTCACGCAGGCTGCGCTGGTGTTCGTTCTCCTGCGGTATCGGCCCGCGCTCGGCGGATGCAAACGCTGCCAGCACACGCGCCCGCATCTCTGCCGTGGCCTTGCGGGTGAAGGTGATGGCCAGCACCTGCTCCGGCTCTGCGACGGTGGGCAGCAGCGCGAGATAGCGCAGAGTCAGCAGGTCCGTCTTGCCGGAGCCGGCCGGCGCCTGGACCAGCACGGACGCTCGCGGATCGATGGCGGCCACGCGGGCCGCCTGATCGCTCGTCGCTGGCGCATGCACGCGCGAACTCACGCCGACTCCTCTTCTTCAAGGCTCTCGATGGTAGCCAGCGTTGACTCTGCCACGCGACACAGGCCGGGCAGCGGACAGAACTTGCAGGTCCCGGGATACTCGCGCGGGTCGACTTGCGCCTCTCCGCGCACGAAGTTCTCTGCAAGCGCGGTCAGGCTGGCACGCCATTCGTCAAGCAGATGCGGGCCATAAGGATTTTTTACAAGTTGGCTCGTCGCTGGAAGCGATTGGATCAGAGTGTGCGTCGCATTCTGAACACGGCCCTTGAAGGCTAGATTGCCGCGGCGCATCTGCGCGAACAGCGCGCCGACCAGTGACTCCACATTGCCGAAGGCTGCATAGAGCGGCAGTTGCGGCTCTGCAGGCCGCGGCCCGTCCCAGCTGGCAGGGTTCACCTCGCCCGACTTGTAATCGATCAGGATAAAGCCGCCGGGGACCTCGTCGATGCGGTCGGCCCGCGCCGTCAGCGCAAGCTCGCCGATCTGGAGATGGATCGGCTCTTCCACTTTAAGGACACGAAACTCCTGCCGTGTGGCCTCATAGGCGAGCCACTCCATAACCAGCTCCACCAGCCTCTGCTCCTCGGCTGCCAGGTAGGCACGCTGCCAGGCTTCGCTGCGGTCTGCATTAAGCGCTGCGAAGGCCTGCGCCGCATGCGCCGCGACGAATGACTGCAGCGTTTCGCTGGCCAGGGCCGCGCGCAGGGTGGCCCGGTCTGTCAGATGTTCCTGCGCTGTGGTGTCCTCCGACCAGACATTTTGCAACACTTCGTGCAGCACCTTGCCACGTTCCATGGGAGACAATCCGCGGCCCGCCAGGGGAAGCTCGCGCACCCCCAAACGCTGAAAGGCGAAAGCCTGGAAGGGACAGTCTGCCTGCCGTTTCAGCGCGCGCTGGCCACCCTTTGTCGTGGCGGCATTGGGATGCGGCACCCAGGTGTCATCGGCGATCCGTTCGAGATCGATTGCCATGTCTGCCACTGTGGCGGGCACGTAAGCGTAGTGTGCAAGGCCCGATATCAGCGGCGATGGCTGCTGCAGAATCCCTTCGGCTCCCTGCGCGGCATAGCTGAAGACAACGTCGCCTGCAGTGGCAAGCACGCGCGCGGTGATGCGATGCGCCAGCTGGGTATTGACGGCGGGGGTGGTGTGCGGCATGGCAAGATCACGTTGCAGCCCCAGCGGCAGCAGTGGATGTGGCCGGCCGGGAGAGGGCCATTGCAAGCCGCTGGCGGAGAGGAACCACACTGCATTGAAGGATTGCCCAGCCGCGGCGAAGGCGCCCATCACCTGCACGGGCGCGTCCTCGGACTCTGGCGCGAAGACAGTTTCGCCCGCGATGCGTTCCAGGTGTGCAAGCAATTCTGGATAGGTGAATGACCGTCCCGCGAAATCGAGCGAGGAGACTATTTCGAGCAGCGACCCCCATGCTTGCCGTACCTGATAGAGCAGGCTCGATGCATCGCTCACCGCGCCCCACTGTGCCAGCCCCAGCAGTTCATCGATGCGCTCCGCCCACCCACTGGCGGATGCATTGCGGCTATACCTTCGGTAGGTTTGCAGCATGGCGTAAAACTGCTGGCGGAGCGGCGCAATCGCGGCCGTGTCCGCACCGCGCTGCCGTATGAGGGAATCGAGCGACATCTCCGGCGCAGCACAGGAGGCATCGCGCAGTCGCGCATCCCACTCTGCCGCGCCTTCGCGTGCGTCGTTCTGCCGCAGCGCGCCAAGCATGCCGGATAGCAGCAACCAGGTGATCTCCTGCTGCGGCAGTGGTGCCTGCAGCCAGCACAGCAGCAGCAGGGCGGCGCGTACCAGCGAAGTCTCCGCCAGCGGCATGCCGACGGCGAACTCAAAGGGCAGCGTGGGAGCGCCAGCGGTGATTGCGAAGCTGTGTGGTGCAAGCGTCCGGAACAATGCGCGCTCCAGTTGCGGACGAATCGCGCTCAGCTCCGGTGCCAGAATGCCGATGCGTGCTGCGGGGTTTGCGGCCAACTTCGCGCGTGTCCACTCCGCACAGGCGGAAGCCTCATCCCCTGCGCTCGCTGCGGCGTGCAGCGTGGGTTCGCCGCCGGGAATGTCCCAGCTTAATTCCTGTTGCGGGCAGCCGCATCCGTCGAGGGCCGCCATCAGGGTTTGTTCCGCGGGAGTATGGCGATCGAAGCCGAGCCAGCCAATCCGCTCCGGCGGAGGGATGACGCCGCTGCGCAATCCCGTCGTCACCGCATGGCTGAGCTCGCAACGTGGGAGCCAGCGCCGGCGGCGACACTCGTCGCGAAAGTTGCGCGACCACTGCCGGAACAGCTCGCTTTCCGAGCCGGGGTCGATGCTCGACTGTACCTCGTCGAGCCAGCCAAGCGAACGGTGCGCCGCCAGCAGCGCATAGGCCTGCTGCGCCAGGCTGGTCATGTGCGCCGGGGCAATCAGCGAGCGTCCGGCCAGGCTGGGCGCCACGATGCGCTCCCACAGCGCCTGCTCCTGCGCAATGTTCAGCAACAGGCGGTCTTCTTTGCTGCTCATCAGCAGCGCATGCCACTGTTCGGCCAGCCAGCTTTCCAGGTCGAGGATGTGCGGAGTGCGCCACACCCCTGCACTGGATACTGGTTGCGCTTCTGCGTGGCGGCGGTGGAGCGCCCGAGCGGCGCGGGCGTTCGCGGTAAGGATGACACCGCCATGCTCCAGCAGGGCCAGCAAGTCGCGCATCGCCTCCGGCAGTCCGGTTCCAGGCAGCCCTATCACTGCTTCAGTGTAATGGCGGCCGTGGTGCAAAACCTGCCGGCGCGCGGCACTGCGGACCTGCCGGTGCGCATCCATCCGCCGGAAACCGAGGTAGCCTCAACGGGTGCAGCGGCTGATCGCAAACCTGTTGCTGAGCTGGCTATTGCTACTGGTGCCGGGCGCTACCGCGCGCTCGACCTGGCACAGCCGCAGCAACTGCTGCCTGCCTGCTGCCGCACGCATGGCGCTCATCATTGCGCGATGGCGATGGCCATAACGTCTCAAGCGTCAGCGCCTGCCTCGCCGGCGTGGAGCGGACCGGGCTGTCCCTTCGCGCATCTACTGCACGCGGCGCTGCTGCTGCCTCCCCACCTTGCGGCGCAGCAAGCGCATCTCGCGCCGAAGGAGGACGCTGAGTCTTCCTCGACCGAGGAGCTCAGCGCGCTGTCGTCATTCCTCGCCGGCCTTCCCGGGTCGCGCGGTCCTCCCCTCTCGATCTAGCGCCCTCCTGCACGCAACTCGCACCGCGTCTGGCAGCGGTCTGGCTGCGTGTCTCTTCTGGCCTGTTGCGATCGCGAGGTGAGCTGTGTTTTGTCGATGCTGCGGCCGAGCCACGGCTGTTCTATTTACGCTTGGCTTGTTCTGCGCCTGCGCCCAGGCGACGATCCTTGCCGAGTTGCGCGGGGTGGTGCACGATCCCGCGCACCGGCCCATTGCGAATGCGGATGTGCTGGTCCAGGCGGTCAACTCTGGCTACCGAATGGCGCTGCACAGCGATGCCGCCGGTGTCTTTGAGACCGGCACGCTGCCCGCTGGCGACTATCGCGTGCGCGTCGAGGCAGTGGGATTTGCGGCGGAAGAGCAACAGATCGGCATGATCAGCGGCAGCGCGCGCGTGCTGCACTTTGAACTGGCCGTTGCCGGCTCGCGCGAAGTGGTGCACGTAACCGACACTGTGGCGGAGGCGGACGCGAGCTCCGCGACGATCCAGACCACCATCACCCGCAAACAGATCGAGACTTACGCGGGGGCAGGCCAGAGCAATAGTCTGCGGCTGATCACGCAGTTCGTTCCCGGCTCCTACGTGGTGCACGATCAGCTGCATGTGCGGGGCGGCCATCAGGTGACCTGGGCGCTTGATGGCGTCCCGCTACCCAATACCAACATCGCCACCAACGTGGGGCCGCAGTTCGACCCCAAGGACATTGATTCCATCGAGGCGCAGACTGGCGGCTATTCCGCCGACTACGGCGATCGTACCTAACGGCGTGTTCAATGTAGCGACGCGCACCGGCTTTGAGCGGGACCGCGCAGCCGAGTTGGTGACCAGCTTCGGCAGCTATAACGCGACCAACGATCAGATCAGCCTGGGCGACCATACCGAACGCTTTGCCTGGTACGCCAGCGCGAATGGCAACCGCACAGGCTATGGCCTTGCTCCGCCCACGCATGCAAACCTGCACAACCTGGGCGATGGCGGCGGTGGATTTCTCTCCCTGCTGTTCAACAAGACGGAGCGCGACCAGGTACTTATGGACGGCGGCTATCGCGTGGACTTCTACCAGGTGCCCAACGATCCGGAGCAGCAGGCGGCAGGCCAACGTGACCGGGCGCGCGAACAGGATGGCTTCGCCATCCTCTCCTTCACCCACGAATTGCGGCCGGGCGCGCTGCTGACCGTCTCGCCGTTCTTCCATGCAAATCGTGCGGCGTACGTGGGTGGCGGCACAGTTCCGGTAAACACCACAGACAACCGCGTCTCCTACTACGAGGGCGGCCAGGCAGTGCTTTCTGTCGTGCGCGGCCCGAGCAACCTGCGCGCGGGCGTCTATGCATTTGCCCAGCAGGACGAGCGCTTGTTTTCGCTCACTGCAGGCGACGGGAGCGCTTCCTCCTTCCGGCAGAGCGTGACGCCGCATGGGCAGGTGGATGCTGCGTTCCTCGACGAGCAGTGGAAGCTGTTGCCCTGGTGGACACTGGACGGCGGGCTACGGTTTACGTCCTATGCTGGGTTGCTCACGGAGCATGCGTGGAGTCCGCGCGCGGGCACTGCCATCACACTGCCCAGGCTGCACTGGGTGCTTCGCGGCTCCTACGGGCGCTTCTATCAGGCGCCGCCACTCGATACTGTAAGCGGACAAGTGCTCGACCTTGCGCAGTCGCAGCAGCTTGCCTTTCTGCCGCTGCGTGGAGAACGCGATGGGCAATATGACGTCGGCCTCGTCATACCTATAAGGGGATGGACGGCGACCTTCGACAACTTCCGCACCACCGCGCGGAACTTTTTCGACCACAATGCCATCGGCAACTCCAATCTCTTCTTCCCGCTGACCATCGACCGCGCACGCATTCGCGGATGGGAGGCAAACGTCCGCTCGCCGCGATGGAGGGATCGCGCGCAGGCACACCTGATCTATGCCAACCAGCAGGCGCAGGGGTTTGGGGCCATCACCGGCGGGCTGACGGATTTTTCTTCGCCTGCGGGCGGCTTCTATCTCGATCATGACCAGCGCAACTCGCTCACCGCTGGTGCGGATGCGCAACTGCCGTGGCGGACTGCCGCAGCGTTCGATTTCGTCTACGGCTCGGGATTTCTGTCCGCCAACGGGCCGCAGCATCTGCCGAGCTATCGCACCTTCGATCTGGCGCTGAGCAAGAGCGTTGGCGAACATTGGACGCTGCGCGCCATCGGCACCAACCTCACCAACAAGCGCTACCAGGTGGACCGGAGCAATACCTTCGGGGGAAGCCATGTGGGCGATCCACGTATGCTTTCTGTGGAGACTCGCTATCGTTTTCATTTTTGACGAAGCGCAGCCAGGAATAGGGTGCCGCATGAATCCAGGGATCATGAAACCGAAGACACGGAGACTACGAGCGAGCAAACTGCCGTGGGGCGCGGCCATGCTGCTGATGGTGGCCGGCTGCCACACCCAGCAGCGGCCGTTTCCGCAATCCGGTGAGGTGAAGCAGTACGCGGTGAAGGGAACCATCGTTGCCACGGATGCGACGCACCGCCAGGTCACCATTGATACGCAGCAGATTCCCGGCTTCATGGAAGCGATGACCATGCCGTACAAGGTGAAGGATGCAAACGTGCTGCAAGACCTGCACCCAGGCGACCACATGACGGGGACGCTGCTGGTGTCTGACGCCAATACACTGCTCGACCAGATCGTAATCACTTCGCAGGCGCAGCCGGACTACAAGCCGCGTGCGCAATACCATGTGCCTGCACCAGGCGATGCAGTCCCCGATTTTCGCTTCACCAATCAGAGTGGGCGGCAGATTTCGCTCAAGCAGTTTCGCGGCAAGGCGCTGCTGGTCACGTTTATCTACACGCGCTGCCCACTCTCTGACTATTGCCCGCGGATGAGCCGCAACTTTGCCGAGATTGACAAGATGCTGCTGGCAGACAGGCCGCTCTATGACAAGACGCATCTGCTCAGCCTGAGCTTCGATCCCATCTACGATTCGCCGGCAGTCCTGCGCAGTTACGGCGAGGCCTACACTGGCAACTACACCAAAGAGCGCTTCGAGCACTGGGACTTTGCCGCTCCGTCTAAACAGGAGTTGCCGAAGCTGCTGGAGTACTTCGACGTGGGCGCCACGCCGGGAGACAACAACAGCATTACGCACTCGCTGTCGACGGCGGTCATTGCGCCGGACGGCACCATCGCGGCATGGTACCCGACCAACGACTGGACAGCAGCCGATGTGTTCGGCGAGTTGAAAAAGGCGGCGGCCAGGGCGGAGGGCGGCAAGGCGTGATTCCGCAGGGCTTGATCGTGGTGTTGATGGGAGTCACAGGCAGCGGCAAGACCACCATCGGCCGCATGCTTGCGGCGCAGGAGCACTCGCAATTTGCCGAAGGCGACGACTACCACTCCGAGGCAAACCGTGAAAAGATGCGCGCCGGTATCCCGCTAACAGATGCTGACCGGGCTCCGTGGCTGGCCGCACTGCACGATGTGCTGTTGCGCTGGCATCGCGAGGGCACCAGCGGTGTGATGGCATGCTCCGCGCTGCGGCAGCGATATCGCGATCGCCTGGCGGAGGACATCCCGGCGGCGAAGCTCCGCTTCGTGCTGCTGGAGGTGCCCAAGCTGGTACTGGAGCAGAGGCTTGCCGTCCGCAAGAAGCACTACATGAACCCGGCACTACTGGACAGCCAGATGGCCACGCTGGAGGCTCCGGAGAATGCACTGCGCATCTCGGGAGCCGAGAGTCCCGCAAGCATCGTTGCCGGGATACTGCGGGCATTGGATCGCGCGGACTGAGACGGTGCGATGCGACGGGCGCGCAGCCAAGCGGCTCGCCGAGAATGGTTTGTTGCGCAATGCTCTATCCTGAAGAGGTATGGCAAAGCTGACGATGGTGTTTGACGCGCTGATCGCCCTGGTGGGCGTATTCGGCTATGTAGAGACTCATTTCTGGCACGCACTCATCCCCGTGGTGCTGGGACTGCTGCTGATGGTGCTTGGCGTAGTGGCGAACACCGCGGAGCCGAAGCGGCGGATGCTGGCGATGCATATCGCGGTTACGGTAGCGCTGCTGGGGTTTCTCGGGACCATTCCAGGGTTGATCGCGCTGCCCGGATACCTGAGCGGCAGCCATCACGATTCGGCTGCCGAGCGTTTGCAGGCAGGCCTGCTGACCGGGCACCAGATGGCAGCCGAGGTGCAATCGGCCACCAGCATCTTGTGCCTGGTATTTGTGCTGCTGTGTGTCCGCTCTTTCATCGCTGCGCGGCGCGCGCGGGCAGCCTGAAGAATGGAGCACAGGGAGTGTCGGTGATGCGTACCAGCAACTTGTCCGCCCGCGCGGAGCGAAGCAGTTCTGCCCGCGGCGCAATCCGCGCAGCAGACCCCAGCACGCCCGTGAAGCCGAAGCTGACCGCGGCCTGGCCCCAGGTGTGGCAGCTTATCCGCCCCCGGCGCTGGTTGCTGCTGCTGGGCTTCGGACTGATGTTGATCAACCGCTTCTGCGGGCTGGCGCTGCCGGCCTCCTCGAAGTTCTTCATCGACAACGTGCTCTACAAGCGGCAGTCGACCCGGCTGCTGCCGCTGATCGGCGTGGTGCTGGCTGCCACGCTGATCCAGGCAGTGACCTCCTTTGCATTGACGCAATTGCTGGCCAAGGCGGCCCAGCGCATGATCGCCGATCTGCGCCGTCAGGTGCAGGCACACATCGGCCGGCTCTCGGTCAGCTTTTACGATGCCAATCGTACCGGCACGCTGGTCTCGCGCATCATGACGGACGTCGAAGGCGTGCGCAACCTGATCGGCACTGGCCTGGTTGACTTCATCGGAGGCCTGATCACGGCAGTGATCTCCTTTATTGTGCTGATGAAGATCAGCGCGACCATCACCCTGCTGGTCTTTGCGACGATGTCAATCTTCGTCGTGGTGCTGCAGAAAGCACTGCGCACCTTGCGTCCCTTATTCCGGGAGCGGGGGAAGATCAACGCCGAGGTTACGGGCCGCCTGACCGAATCGCTCGGCGGCGTGCGCGTGGTGAAGGGCTATCACGCCGAGGGGCGGGAGGCAAACATCTTCTCTGGCGGCGTTCAACGATTGCTGGACAACGTCATGAAGTCGCTGACCATGATGTCTGTGCTGTCGATGGTCTCCACTGGCGTGGTTGGGCTGATGGGCTCGCTGGTCATGTTCCTGGGAGGCGGGCAGGTGCTGCACAACCACATCACCCCCGGCGGCTACGTGCAGTACACGATGTTTCTCGCCTTCATGATCGCCCCGATTTTTCAGGCGGTCAGCGTGGGCACGCAGTTGACTGAGGCGGTGGCTGGCCTGGACCGCACCAGCGAGATCCTGAATGAGCAGCAGGAGTACGACGAGCCCAACCGCGTCATCGACCTGCCGACGGTCAACGGCGATCTGCGCTTCAACGATGTGCGGTTTGCCTACGATCCAGACAAGCCGGTGCTGCATGGCATCTCCTTCCACGCGGAGCCGGGCACGGTGACTGCGCTGGTCGGATCTTCAGGCTCGGGCAAGTCCACCATCATCAGCCTGGTGTGCGCCTTCCATGCGCCCAGTTCGGGGACCATCACGGTCGACGGCGTGGACCTGTCGAAGGTCAAGCTGGACAGCTACCGGCACCAGCTCGGTGTGGTGTTGCAGGAGTCTTTTCTTTTCGATGGGTCGATTCGCGACAACGTGATGTTCTCCCGCCCCGATGCGACTGAAGAAGCATTCCTGCATGCCTGCGCCATCGCGCGTGTCGATGAGTTTGCGGAGCGCTTTCCGGACTGTTACGAGACGATAGTGGGCGAGCGCGGCGTGAAGCTCTCTGGCGGCCAGCGGCAGCGAATCTCCATTGCACGAGCCATTCTGGCCGAGCCTCGCATCCTCATCCTGGACGAGGCTACGTCATCGCTTGACTCCGAGTCGGAGGCGATGATTCAGGACGGACTCAGCTTCCTGATGCAGGGGCGAACTACCTTCGTGATCGCGCATCGTCTCTCGACCATCCGCCGCGCGGATCAGATCCTGGTGGTGGAGGCGGGAGAGATCCTGGAGCATGGCACCCATGAATCGCTCTACGCGCTGGGCGGGCGCTACTTCGACCTCTACACGCGTCAGCACGGGTTGGAGTCCAACCGCTTTCTCGCACCGGGAGAAGGGGACACCGAGGGCGACACGGAGATGGAGACGGTTTAAAGCAATTCTCCCGTAGGTGTAGTCCGTTCAGCGGCCGCTCCTGTTGCCTTTCTTTGAGGAAAGGCCACGCCGATACTCTTCATGGTTCGCAGCATCGGGAGAATTGCTGTGAAGGACACAGGCTCAACCGAAAGTTGCAAGCCGAAACCGCTCTGGCGGAGGAAGACGCAGTTGCGGGGGGTGACGTAGCCTGCAAGGGAACGTCTCCTGAACACCTTGGCGCTCCACCTGAATCACTTGGGGGGAGCGCCATCAATTTTTGCAGGGAAAGCTTCTGCGCCTATTCGCCTGCCAGGATGATGGGCGTGGTAGGTACGGGTGAGCCGGCCGCGTTTTCCACGGTGACGCCAAAACCCTTCGCCGCAACTCCGCCGGGCAGCGTAGGCAGCACCACAGTGGCGTAGCCCTCCGCGTTGGGAGTGAAGGTGCCTGCGGCGATCGGCGCAGAGCCATTCGCGGGCAGCACCCACAACTCATAGGCCTTGCCGGAAGGTAGCGGCTTCAGATTGTCAGCCTGCATGATCAGGGCGCCACGCTCGGCAAGGTAGGTAGTGCGCGCAGTCGGGGCGGGGCGCGTCCTGGGAGCGGTAAGCGTTACCCGCTGGGCATTGGGCGCGTTCAACACTTCATAGACCTGCTGCGCGCGCGACGCTTTGGCGGCCAGGTTCGCGGCCAGGCCAGCCTCGTCCTGCAACGCTTCATTCAGTGCAGTCGTCCGCGTTCCCAGCAGGATGCAGGCCACGGCCAGCGCGGCTGCCAGGGCCCAGGGAATGCCCACGGACCATTTGCTGCGGCGCATCGTTATCACATTGGAAAGCACATTTGAATCGGTCGAAGCTGTACCCGCGTCCTCACGCGAATTCGTTTGCTCGTGACGCGCGCGCATCATCAGCCGCTCGAAGGCGCCGGCCGGAGCCACCTGCTGTTCGCTGGAAAGCGCCAGTAATGCCAGATCGCCATGCACAGCGGCAAGCTCCTGCCGCGCAGCGGGGTTCTCGCGCAGAGCGGCAGCCACGGTCGTCATCTCTTCCGCAGACAGGGCCTGCATCGCGTAGAGCGCGAGGTCCTCAGCCGGAATGTGGCGCGGCTCACTCATGCGACAAATGCCTTTCGCAAACTCATCAATGCCAAACGAATCCTGGTCTTCACCGTACCCAGCGGATCTCCGGTACGGCTGGCGATCTCGGTGTGGCTCAGTCCCTCAAAATAGGCCAGCTCTACGCTCTTCCGCTGCTCTGCCGGTAGACTGGCCAGGACGTGGCGCACCTTCTCCATCATGGTGTTTCGCTCCGCCTCCTCGGCTACATTGAACGGCGAAGCCAGCACCACATCATCTACGGAATCGGTCGGCTTGCGCCGGCGCAGCAGGTCAATCGAGCGATTGCGCGCTACGACTACCAACCATGCGCCGAGTGAGCCGCGGCCCTGGACGAAGACCTGAGGATTGCGCCACAGTTGCAGGAAGATTTCCTGCATGACATCCTCAGCCTGACCCGTATCGTGCAGGACGCGGAGCGCGACTGAGTATATGGGGCCGCTGAAGCGACGGAATATCGCCTCCATGGCACCTTCGTCGCCCTGCCCAGCCATACTTAGCAAAGTGGTGTCATCGACTGTACCGTTTTCCGATTCGTTAATGGAAGTACGGAGATCAGACGGCTTCGGATTGGCAGAAGGCTCAAACATTCGGGGGGCGCCCGGTCATCATACGCAGGAGACCTTACCCATGTCACTGTCCAGAGCGACCGTGGTAGGCCCGCGATGAAGGAGCCGTCGAACCCGGCAACAGGAAAGATGCGTCTGGACAGGCTGCTGTACGAGCGGGGCATGGTTCCCTCGCGCGAACGCGCCCAGGCCATGATCCTGGCCGGCCGGGTGCTGGTGGACGAACAGAAGCAGGAGAAGCCCGGCGCGTCCGTTGCAGGGGACGCTGTCCTCCGCCTGCTGGGCGATGACATGCGCTATGTGAGCCGCGGCGGACTGAAGCTGGAGCGGGCCCTGCAGCACTGGCAGATCGCGCTCGAAGGCCGCATCTGTGCCGATGTTGGCGCATCGACCGGCGGCTTCACCGACTGCATGTTGCAGCATGGGGCGGCCGCTGTGCTCGCCATAGACACTGGATACGGTCAGATTGCCCACAAGCTGCGCACAGATCCGCGTGTGACACTGCTCGAGCGCACTAACGCGCGCTATCTGCTGCCGCAACAGGTAACGGTAGCGGTAACGTTTCTTGCAATGGATGTTTCCTTCATCTCCGCTACGCTAGTGCTGCCGGCGGTGGTTGCGGCGATGGCTGCCACTCTGGCGGAGACGGTCATCCTGGTAAAGCCGCAGTTTGAAGCGGGGCGGCAGAGTATCGGGAAGGGCGGCATCGTGCGTGATCCGGCAGCGCACACGTTTGCCGTGGAGCGGGTGCGGGTCTCGCTCGCCGCGCTGGGCGCCGTGGACATCGAGGTGACTGACTCGCCCATCCTGGGCGCGGAAGGCAATCGCGAGTTTTTGCTGCATGCGCGCTTCCAGAAAAGCAGAGAGCGCGACGCGGCTTTTTGAGATGGCAATCCCACCCTGGCTTCGCCAGGATGGGGCACCCGTGTGGGTGGTGGGACGATCGGCGGAATGCGGGTCGTTCGCTGCACTCAGGATGACAGTGTGCGCTTGCCACATACGAAGGTTGGTCATCCCGACCGGAGCGTAGCGCAGTGGAGGGATCTGCTTTCTGTGCGCGGTTGAGCGGGGAGACAGCAGATCCCTCCACTACGCGGCTGCGCCGCTCCGGTCGGGATGACGAACTAATGGCGCGGCTACGCCGCTACGGTCGGGATGACAGTAGAGTGCTCCGTGGGCAATCGATGGAGTGCAGCCAAGGGCCAGCATTTCCACGCGATTCCTTTACACTGGGCCAGATGCGTACCATTGCCATCATCTCCAAGCCGCAGAAGCCTGACCTGGCTCCCGTACTGAATGAACTGGTGCAGTGGCTGCAGACGCGCGACCTGCAGGCGATCCTCGACCCGGTGAGCGGCACCTACGCACCCGGCGGCCGCGTGGTGCCACGGCAGGAGATGGCCGATCATCAGCCAGAGCTGGTGATTGTGCTGGGTGGGGATGGCACTCTGCTGGCTGCGGCTCGCGTGTTTGCCAAGACCGATGTGCCCATCCTGAGCGTCAATGTAGGTTCGCTTGGCTTTCTCACCGAGGTGCGGCTGACCGACCTGTTCTCAAACCTGGAGGGCTGGCTGGCGCGCAAGTGCTGTGTGGAGCACCGCTCCATGCTGCATGTGGACATCATCCGGGAGGGCGCGCCCTTCCGCTGCTATGAGGCGCTCAACGACATTGTTGTCTCCAAGGGCGCCATCGCACGCATGGGCGACTTTCGCGTGTTCCTGGGTGAGCAGCTGGCTATGGCCTTCCGGGCAGACGGCGTTATCGTGAGCACCCCAACGGGCTCGACTGCGTATAACCTCTCCGCCAACGGACCCATCATGGCTCCCGACGTGGATGCCATGATCGTCACGCCCATCTGTCCGCATCTGCTGACCATTCGTCCCATGGTGGTGCGGGGCGATGCCGTGATCAGCCTGAGCGTTGCGGGGGTTCCGGACCAGACCTTCCTGACCGTCGACGGGCAGGAGGCAGTGCAGGTGCGGGTGGGCGATCAGCTGCGCTGTTTCCGCTCCGAGCACACCGTGAAGCTGGTGCGCATGGGAAAGGACGGCTTCTTCGACGTGCTGCGGCAGAAGCTGAAGTGGGGAGAACGCTAGGTATGACGATTCGGGCAGCTAATTTCCCCAGAAATTAATCAGCGATACGAATTGGCTATTGCTATATCTGAGCGATTACGACTAGCCAGCGGCAGGCCCACTTCAGATCGGATATGGTCCAGGTCGTCCATCGCGCGACTCCCCAATCGTTGCGCAGCCTCAAAATCTTTCAATTTGTTTGCGGCACAACCTAAGCTTTCTCTTGTAACGCCCCCGCTGGGATACATGCTAGATAAGTCAAAACCACTTTGAAACGCCACCCACCGGGATATTATCGGACCTGACTCCAAGCCGCACAGCTCAATTGCGGTCCTCACCTGATATAACTGCTCTTCCGCAGATCGTAACTCCTGGAATGCAGATTCATAGTCATTCCAAACCGCCTGATCCTTGTCGGTCCTCAATATCAGCCTACCTTGACGTCGGTATTCTTCAACATCCGACAAGGTCGCCTTTTCGCTCATTGATGCAACGATAAAGCGCTTAACATCCCCGTTAAGGTGGTGTTCATACCCTCTGTAGCAAAGGACGCCGGCTGCGCAGGCTAACATGCAAGCCGAGGTCGTCAGGATTATGACCTTTTTCATACAGCGTCCAAGTTTCTCAATTTCACAGACTCACCAGAAGGAGTTAGCAATTTCGTCGCGTGGAGTAGAGGGCGGTACTAAGCGCATCGTACGCCCCGATTTCAGGCATAGGACCGTGTGCGCACTATTCGCTGTCCGTCAACTCGGTCAGCAGCACCTTGGCCTTGGTAGCCAGGGTAAAGGCTCCGTCCACGTCACCGTTGTGCAGGGCGTGCATGGCCTGTTGCAGAAAGCTGTGAATCTGCGTGACTGTCTTGGACTCGTCGCCAGAGAGGCCGCGGTGCAGGGAAGTGACGCCGCGCTCGGTGTTCTGGATCAGATCCGCTGCCTCCTTGCGGGATTGCGGCGCATCCTGTCCCGGGCCGGCGGTCAGTTGTCCGATGGGGGTTGCCGTGCTGTTGTCCCCTGCTGGCGGCTTGGCGGTGACCTTCGCAACATTGTCTGGGGATGAGGCAGCAGGCGCCTTCGCTCTGGTACTGGAGTTCTCCGCAGCACTGGAGACTGCGGAGCCCCTCGCGGATTGCTTGTCATGGGCCGATGCGGGCTCCCTGGTAGTCCGCTCGGCTGTTTCGCTCTCCTTGCGCCCGCGTGGACGGATGCTGATACGTTTTTTGACCAACTGCACCTGCGATTCCGGAGGCGGCGCTGGTTGCGCGACGGGTGGCGGAGCCGGAGGCAGTTTGGGCAGGGAGTCGTCAGCCTCTGCCAGCTCCGAGGTGTAGAGCGGCATCGGAACGGGTGCGGGAGGGGGTGCCGTGGCGACCACAGGTGGCGAGACCTTCTTCTGAAACACACATCCACTCAGCACTGGCAGAATGAGCAGCGCAGTGGCAACGCACGCGTTGGCGAAAGGGCGCCGCATCATGAACCAGCCCCTTCAGAGGTAAAGGCAGGGGCCGAATCTTGTCCTTCCAGGAGTTGAGAACCGCGCAGTTTCATCTCTGCTGAGGTCAGCAGAGGAAGCTTCAAAGTAAATGTACTACCGATATTTTGCTCCGATTGTACGTCAATACTGCCATTGTGCAACTGCACGATACGGTACGTCATAGCGAGCCCAATCCCACTTCCGTCCTTGCGCGTGGTGAAGTAGAGGTCAAAGATCTTGTCCCGGATGTCATCCGGAATACCGCTGCCGCTGTCTGAGATTTCAATCACTGCCATGCGGCCCTCCTCGCGCATGGTTACGTTTAGATCGCCTCCCTGACCCATGGCCTGGGCTCCATTCAGTACCACGTTCAGGATGGCCTGCTTGATCAGGTCTGCGTCGACCTTGGTGATGATCTGCCGGTCCGGCATATGGCTGTAGACACGCACATTGTGTGTCTCCAGCTCGGCAGAGGCCAGCATCAGCACGCCGGAGACGATGCGGCGCAGGTCCTGCTCGCGCAACTGCAGCTCGACCGGGCGGGAGAAGTCGACCAGGGTCTGTACCACGCGATCCAGCCGTTGAATCTCGCTCTCGATGATCTCCAGATGGCGCATGGCGCGTGCATCCGGGCCAGAGAGTTTGTTGCGCAGCAACTCCAGGTGCACCACGATGGCATTGATCGGATTTTTCACCTCGTGGCCTACACCCGCGGTGAGGCGGCCAATCGAGGCCAGGCGGCGGGAGAGTTCGAGCTCGCTTTCAATCTCGCGGACCGATTCCAGGTCATGCAGCGTGAGCAGCGCGCCCAGCGAGGAGCCGGGGACTATGTCAGTCAGGGCGGCCTCTTGATCCACCACCAGATCGAGCGACACCTGGATGCGGCGGCCAGTCTCCGTCTCCACCTCTTCCTGGTGGAGCGGCCTTCCCTGGTCGAAGGCATCATGCACCAACCTGCCCAGCGCAGTATTGCGGGGAAAGATGCTGGCGACGCTGCCGCCGAAGATTTCGGTGCGCGGCAGGCCCAGGAAGCGTTCGACCGAATCGGAGACCAGAGCGGCGCGGCCCTCCGCAGTGAATAGCAGGATGCCATCCTGCAGGTTCGCCATCATGGAGTCGAGGTTTTCTTTCAGTGCAGAGAAGACCTCCTCGACATTGCGCATGCGGCGCCCGATGCGCTCGATCTTGTCCGAGACCAGTACTACCGTGTCTTCCGCAGCGCGCGGCAGCAGGCGGGTATCGCGCGGCGGTGGCAGCTCCGCCAGGTCGCCCGTCCCGGTCTGCTCCAGCATGTCAAGCCGCGCGCTGATTTGCTCAATGGGTTGCAACGCCAGGTTGGCCAGCAGTGCCGCGACTACAAGCGACGACAGGATGGATACGCCGGTAAAGGTCAGCGAGGCCCATATCCAGGGGGCAAATACGTTGTGCAGGAAGGTGGAGCGGATGCCCACCCGCACCGTGAGGAAGGGGTTGCCCTGGAGTTCGAGCGGCAGGGTGATGTTGTAGACCCGCGGCGGTCCGAAGACAGTGCGGACGGAGTTGACGATGCTGGCATGCTGCAGCAGTGCGAAATCCTGGCGGTCCGGCAGCGCCTGGTTGTCCTGGGTGGGATCGGTGGAGAGCAGGGCGCGCCCGTCGCGGTCTGCAATGGCGATATCGAAGACCGTGGGGGAGTAGCGGATGACTGAAATTAGCAGCGCCTCCAGCCCTTCATCCTTCTGCAGCGAGTCGGCGACGGCCGCGCGCAGGGCTACTGGATCGTTTGGATCGAGGCGGCGGCCACGCAGTCCGTTGGAGAGCGCCAGGCGCGTGCCGTACTGAATCTGCCGGGCCACCATGGCATTGGCGGCGTAGGACTGGTCAATGCGCTGAGCGAGCAACTGCTCCAGGAATAGCCAGGACAAAACGGTCACGACCAGGAAAACCAGCCCGGTGATGGCGAGAACAAGTTTTGTCTTTAAGCGCATGCAGGTCAGCCCATGGTAACCGGAGTCACCATGATGGCTAAATTACACCTAGGTGGCAACTTGGCCTCCCTGGCTGTCGGAAGCTGGCCAACGAACAACCATTTTGCGCCGTGAAGGCGCTGCGGAGGCACCTGTTGCGGGTAACCAGTCCGCGGCCCGGCTGCTTTAAACACGCTCCTCCACGCTGTCACTTGCGGCGAAGTTGGCGCTGCCGTACTCCTTCAGCTTGTTATGCAAGGTCTTCAGGCTGATGCCCAGGATCTCCGCGGCGCGGGTCTTGTTGTTGCGCGTCGACTCGAGCGTCTTCAGGATCAGCAGCCGCTCTGCCTCGTCCACCGTGGCACCCACTTCGACATGTACGGAGTTCGCCGACGCTGCGTCACCCGCGCTTCCACGCGTGATGCGCTCGCCAAAGCCCGGCGGCAGATGGCGCGATTCGAGTTGTCCCTCGCCGCACAGGATCACGGCGCGCTCGATGGTATTGCGCAACTCACGCACGTTGCCGGGCCAGTCGTGGCTCATCAGGCGCGCCAGCATCTCCTTGTCCACGCCGGTCACGGTGCGCTCATGCTTCTCATTCATGTCCTGCAGGATCGACTCCAGGATGGCGGGAATGTCTTCCTTGTGCTCGCGCAGCGGCGGCATGTGGATGTTGAAGACATTCAGGCGATAGTACAGGTCGGCGCGCAGGTGACCATCTTCCACCGCCTCGCGCGGTTCCTTGTTGGTGGCGGCCAGCACGCGGACGTTGATCGGCTTCTCAATCTTCGAACCCAGCCGGCGCAGGCGCCGCTCCTCGATCACTCTCAGCAGTTTGGCCTGGGTGCCGATCGGCATCTCGCCGATCTCATCCAGCAGCAGTGTGCCCTCTTCGGCCAGCTCGAAGCAGCCAGCGCTGCGCTCCATCGCCCCGGTGAAGGCCCCCTTCTCGTAACCGAAGATCTCGCTTTCGATCAGGGTCTCGGGAATCGCGGCGCAGTTGACCGCCACGAAGGGTTTGGACTTGCGCGGGCTTAACTCATGCAGAGTGCGCGCAACCACTTCTTTGCCGGTGCCGCTTTCGCCGGTGATCAGCACAGAAACGTTGCTCGGCGCCACCCGCTCGATCATTTGAAAGGTGTCCTGCATCTTCTTCGAGGAGCCGACGAGGGAGCCAAGCACGCCCTTCTCGCGCAGTTTGCGCCGCGTCACGTCCAGCTCATGCTCGGTCTCGCGCTGCCGCGCGGCATTGGCCAGGATCATCTTCAGGCGGGTCGGGTCGACCGGCTTCTGGATGAAGTCGTAGGCGCCCAGCTTCATGGCCTCGACGGCGCGGTCGATGGAACCCTGCGCGGTCAGCATTATGACGGATTGCTTATCCGGCAGCTCGCCCAACCGGTTCAGTAGCTCGATGCCGTCCATGCGGGGCATCTTCATGTCCGTGACGACGATGCCTGGCCCCCAGGCCATCACCTTCTCCAGCGCCTCTGCGCCATCGCGCGCAGTTTCGGTGCGGTATCCCCAGCCGGAGACCAGTTCCGCCAGCCCCATCAGCGCGTGGAGTTCATCTTCAACGATCAATACTTTTTCTGCTGCCATGAATCGACTGCCCATTTCTTTAGATTGCTTTGCTTTTATTATGCGCCCGGGAGCGAGGTTACCAGCGGGATACCACGCCAGTCGCAGCATTTTGAGCGGCAACAACCCGGACGGCCCTTCCCCACATCCCTATGGACAATGGTAGACCTGGAATTGAGTTCCGAGGAGCTGAAACGCATGCTCGCAGCGGATGCTCAGCCCTATTTGCTGGATGTACGCGAGCCGTGGGAGACCTCCGCCGTGGAGTTCCCTGGCGCCACTGCCATACCCATGGGAGACGTACCGTCCCGCGTGCAACAGGAACTGGATCCAGACTCGCACATCGTGGTGATCTGCCACCACGGCGTGCGCTCGCTGAGCGTGGCCAACTGGCTGCGGAATCAGGGCTTTGAGCAGGCGCAGTCGCTGCGCGGCGGGATTGACGGCTGGTCGCGCGAGGTGGATGCTTCGCTGCTGCGCTACTGAACATCGCAGAGACCGCGAGCAGAATGCGGGTCCTTCGCTTGATCAGGTGACAGGGTGATGGGTATGGGCTGCTGGGGCTGGACAACGCCGTTTTGGTGATGCGGGACCAAGCACTCCGGCGAGGGTGCGCCGTCTGATTCTGACGGCTATGATTCACCTTGGAAAAATCTGCTGCCTCAAGCGAGTTCCCATCCATGCCCATTGCCGACACTGTCCCGCCTGCCGTCGCGTATGCACGCGCTCACCAAACCGGCTTCCTGAATGAGTTGAAGGAGTTGCTGCGTATCCCCAGCGTCTCCACGCTGCCCGAGCATGCGCCGGATGTGCGGCGCGCTGCAGAGGTGCTCCGTGGCGAGATGGAGCGCATTGGTCTCCATAAAGTGCGGCTGATCGAGACGGCCGGCCACCCGCTGGTCTATGGCGAGTGGCTGGGAGCGCCGGGCAAGCCGACCTGCCTGTGCTACGGCCACTACGACGTGCAGCCGCCCGATCCACTGGACGAATGGCTTACCCCTCCCTTTGAGCCCACCGAGCGCGACGGCAACCTGTACGCCCGCGGTGCGGTTGACGACAAGGGGCAGATGTACATGCACCTGAAGGCTCTGGAATCACTGTTTGCGACTGGCGAGGGGAAGCTGCCAATCAATGTGCGGGTCATCCTGGAAGGCGAGGAGGAGGTGGGCGGCGAAGGGATTGCCAGCTTCGTGCGCGAGCACCCTGCGGAGTTGAAGGCAGACTTCGCGCTGGTCTCTGACACGGAGATGTTCGCGCCCGACCTGCCCACGCTGTGTGTTGGGCTCCGCGGCATGATCTACACCGAGATCGAGGTGCGTGGGGCGCGGACGGACCTGCATTCCGGCATGTATGGGGGCGCGGCGCCCAATCCTTTTGTGGCGCTGGCGCAGATCATCGCCGGGCTCAAGGACCGCGACGGCAGGATCCTGATTCCCGGGATCTATGACGATATCGAGGCGCCCTCCGCGGAAGAGAGGGCGGCATGGGAGCAGTTGCCCTTCGACGAGGAGCACTATCGCCAGAGTGAAGTAGGATCATCGGAACTCACCGGGGAGCCGGGCTACTCGGTGCTGGAGCGGACCTGGGCCAGGCCCACGCTGGATGTGCACGGTATGCCCGGAGGATTCATCGGGGCCGGCGCAAAGACGGTGATCCCGGCGCGCGCAGTCGCGAAGGTATCTCTGCGGCTGGTGCCGGCGATGACACCGCAGAAGTCCTTCCAGCAACTGCAGCAATTTGTCGCCACGCTGGCTCCGAAGGGCGTCTCCGTCAACGTGCGGCTGATTCACTCCGGCGATCCGATTGTGATCGGCACCAGCAACCCGTACGTGACTGCCGCGAAGGACGCGATGCGCATCGTCTTTGGCAAGGAGGCGGTGTTTATCCGCTCGGGTGGCTCGATCCCCATTGTCGGAGACATCGAGCGCCATCTGAAGATACCAGCGGTGATGATGGGCTTTGGACTGCCGGACGATAACTTGCATGCGCCCAACGAGAAGTTCCACATCGCGAACTTTCATCGCGGTATAGAGTCGATCGTGCGCCTACTGGCCAATCTTGGGGCCGGAGTGTGCGCAATCGTCCGCAGGATTCTGACCCACTTCCCGCCGAGGGCGCGGAAGGCTGGGTGCTGACGGGCGGCCAGAGCCAGCGCATGGGCCAGGACAAGGCATCTGTTCTGCTGGCCGGGCGTCCGCTGCTGCAGCACATGCTGGACAAACTGCGCCTGCCCGGCGTGCGAAGGCGCGTCGCAGGACACGCGCTGCCAGGCTATCCCGAAACCAGCTTCGTCGCCGACGAGCGTTCCGGGTGCGGTCCCATGAGCGGGCTGGAGACTGCCCTGCGTCATAGCGAGAGCCCGCTGGTCTTCGTACTGGGCATCGATCTGCCTCTGCTTTCGCCAGTGTTGCTGACCACTCTGCTGGAGCGTGCACGGGTTACCGGAGCGATGGCCACCATTCCGCGCGCCGTGGGCCGGCCGCAGCCGTTGTGCGCAGTTTACCGGCAGGAGCTGGCCCCGGCGATCACGCGGTTGCTGGCAGCAGACACCTTGAAGATGATGCATGGCGTCGAGATGGCGGCGAGGGAGACCGGGGGCGTGGTCGATAGATTCGACATCGAGACCCTGGTGGCCAGCGGAGCACTGACACTGACGCGGCCCGTGGTGTGGGAGTTCCTCAACTGCAACACACCAGCCGATCTGGCGATGGCGGAACGGTTGCTGGAGCGGGAACAACTTCCCTGGCAGCGATGAGAGTGCAGAGCCGCTATGCTTTCACTATGAGCGACACCATGAGCGACACCATGAGCGACACCGTGCGCCGCCCAGCGGGCAGTTCCAGCAGCCCTGGTGACGAGCAGAAGACGGACGATCTGGAGACAGACGAGCGGGCGGTTCCACCACCGCCAGGGGACGACACGCCGCTGGATATTCCCGTTGAGGTGATCCGGGAGGAGGTGCTGGATGCGCAGCAGAACCCCGAGTCTGCGGAACAAGCAGCGAAGCCGCCCCAGCCGTATATCGTCTTCGACCATGTATTCAAGTCATTCGGCGATCTGAAGGTTCTGGATGATGTGAGCTTCACGGTGCTGACTGGGGAGACACTGTGCATTCTGGGGCGCTCCGGAGTCGGCAAGTCCGTATCCCTGCAGCAGATCATGGGCTTCCTGAAGCCGGACAAAGGAAGCATCTTCGTCGCCGGGGAGGACATTACCCACTTCACCGACCAGCAGATG